>NZ_CP196822.1:3381979-3736458 GCF_051912485.1 Nitrobacter sp. JJSN
TCGCCCAGCACATCACGGACCAGCGCCCGGATCTTCCTCAGCGGATGGTTCGGCGGCACCCGCGCCTCCGGCGAGATGTACGAAAACAACCCGCCCTGATCCACAAAGGCTCCGCGCATCCCAACCTCCACCGATTCACGATGAAAATCGAATCAGCAAACTCTCGCACGCGCGAGCGGTTTTTCAGCAGACTGCTAGTTCTTCGTCGGTGATCTTATCATGTCAAGGAACCGAAATTCATCCGCCAACGCAACTGAGGAACTGCCCTACCGCGCGAGCAAGAAGCGCTTCTCGGAATACGCGGGGATGGAGGATGGAGCTCCTTCGACCAGCCGTGATACATCGCAGCGGCGATGCCTTCGCGGCGGCAAAGCTCCGAGATATCTCCTCACCGCGCAGCCCCTCCAGCACGATGCGGATCTTCTCTTCCGCCGAGTATGCCGGCGCTTGCTCCGGCCCGGATTTCTGTTTCGTCTCCGCTTCTTGCGGCTACGATGAACCAGAAATCCTTGTAACGACGTCCTGCGCTTCTGTTATTGTCAGCAGCGCGGTGGCAGGCGAGAGACCGCAAATCTATGGACCTCTGAGCCCGCAAGGGAGCACGTGTCTTCGCTTGCCGTTCCATCGAACCCGAACAGTGGCTTGGGCCGTTGCCGAACTCATTGACCGCAAAATAAACCTCAAGGCCGGCAAAGGACGAAAGCCGGGCAGGCTTACTCCTTTAGAAGAGCGTCAAGGCGTAGTCACGACGAACGTCGCGGTGTCCGTAATTAAGCGCCACCGCCGCAGATATGGAAAGTTCCCTGGCGCTAGCGTCGAAGAAGAAGTTAGAGGCTTCGCAAATTTCTGCTCCGATGCGGGAGACGGGAACGAAGTTAACAAGGCTAAGGCGGTGGCATCCGGCGAGGAAAGCGCCGCCGCCGATAGCCCAAGGCAACTTCGCGCTCATTAAATTGTCGCACGACAGTACGACCGGGACCGCCGGCGGGAGCTGCCGCGACTGACGGAAATTACGGGTGCGACAAAAACGGTTCGCCGAATTCTAAATGATCCATTATTGCTTAGTTAACTCGGCCTCTTGAGGCTTTGTTCAGATTTTACCGGCAACAGTGCCGTCGCTGGCCAGAAAGCTGGCCGTGCGCACGCAAACCAGAAGGATTGCATTATGTCCGGTATCGTTCTCTCCGCATCGGTTCGCCAGAACCTCCTCTCGCTCCAGTCCACCGCTGATCTGCTCTCAACCACGCAGAACCGTCTTGCCACCGGCAACAAGGTCAACTCGGCGCTCGACAATCCGACCAACTTCTTTACCGCCCAGGGCCTCAACAACCGCGCCAGCGATATCAACAACCTGCTGGACTCGATCGGCAACGGCGTGCAGGTGCTGCAGGCTGCCAACACCGGCATCACCTCGTTGCAGAAGCTGGTCGATACCGCCAAGTCGATCGCCAACCAGGCGCTGCAGGCGACCACGGGCTATTCCACCAAGTCGCAGGCGACCACGACGATCGCAGGCGCGACCGCCGGCAACCTGCTTCCCCCGGATACGGCGGCGACGCTGACCGGCACAGCCACCGGCACCATCGCAGCCGCTTCGGCTTTGACCGGCGCCACCGGCGGCAGCTTCGTGGCTGGCGATACGATCATCGTCAACGGCACGACCATCAATGTCACCGCCGCCGGTGCCGGCACGGCGGCCTCGACCACCGCTCCGGACGGCACGATCAACCTCAACACGACCGCCACCGTCGCGGCGACCACTGACGATCTGACTGCGGCGATCAAGACGGCGTTGGGTGGTGGTTCCGCGGCCGCGGCGATCGCAGGCAACAAGCTCACAATCACTGCCGGCAATACCTCGGACAGCATCACGCTCGGCGGCACCGCACTCGCCAAGGTCGGCCTGACCGCCGGCGTCACCGCTCCGACCTCGACGAAAGCCGGGCAACAACTGACGATCGGTGCGATCGACGGCAGTGCGTCGCAGACGATCACGTTCGGAACCGGCGCTGGCCAGGTCAATACGCTCGATGCCCTGAATACCAAGCTGGCGGCCAGCAACCTGGCGGCCTCCATTGACACGACTGGCAAGCTGACGCTGACGACAACGAACGACGAGGCGTCCGTCAACTTGACGAGCTCTCTGTTCACCGGCAGCGGCGTGGGCGCCGGCAAGTTGTTCGGAACGATCGTCACCACAAATGCGGTGGTCGATGCCAATGCGCAGAACACCCGCGCCACGCTGATCAGCCAGTACAATGCGGTGATCGACCAGATCAAGACCACCGCGCAGGATTCGTCCTTCAACGGCGTCAACCTGCTCAACGGCGACCAGCTCAAATTGGTGTTCAACGAAACCGGCAAGTCCACCCTGACCATCCAGGGCGTGACCTTCGATCCGGCTGGCCTCGGCCTGGCGTCGCTGACCAAGGGCACCGACTTCCTCGACAACGCCACGACCAACAAGGTCCTGTCGTCGCTCAACGATGCTTCCAGCTCGCTGCGTGCGCAGGCTTCGACCTTTGGTTCTAACCTATCGATCGTGCAGATCCGTCAGGACTTCTCGAAGAACCTGATCAACGTGTTGCAGACCGGCTCTTCGAACCTGACGCTGGCCGACACCAACGAGGAAGCGGCGAACAGCCAGGCGCTGTCCACCCGTCAGTCGATCGCGGTGTCCGCGCTGGCGCTGGCCAACCAGTCGAACCAGAGCGTGCTGCAGCTGCTCCGCTGATCGCAAGCGACATATCAGACAACGGAAACGGCGGGGGAAACCCCGCCGTTTTGTTTATGAGGCGTTAACCGCAATTATTGCATCAATTGCATATAGGACATTGGAGGAAATGGGTCGATGCCACTGAGATTCGACCTCGGCGTCGGCGAGCGGCTTTATGTCGGCCGCGGCGTGATCACCAATGGCCGCACACGTTCGATGTTCATCCTCGAAGGTGATATCCCCGTTTTGAAGGAGAAAGACGTCATCTCGGCGGTGGACGCCGCCACGCCCCTTAAGCGTCTATACGTCCACGTCCAAGAATCCTATCTGCATGAAAAGCCGGCCGCGACGTCTGCGTATGCCGCGCTTGCTGCGCAGGCGGCGGCGGATTCACCGGACATCTATCGAGAACTCGCGGATATCGATGCGCTGATTATCGCCGGTGATCTGTATCGCGCGCTTAAAATGCTGCGCGGTCTGATCCGCGCGAGCGACCAACCGCCGGCGACGTAGAAAACCTGCAGCAGATTTCCTGTTTAGCGTCGCGAGCGCTACGGTCTAAGTCGATGGCAGATGGTTCGGCGCACCGCCGATCGCGCGGGTCCGCCATCGGTTCTTTCAAGGTGACGCCCTTCGGTACCGATCATAGCGCACCGGACGCCTATATGCTGCTAGTCAAGGCCGAAGGCGGGGGCGTAAATGAGTCCGCTCGCAAACTCTGACCGCGGCGACAGAAAAATTCTGCAGGCCTACATCAACATTGAGAGGAGATATGGTTGGATCGCTTACGGCCTACGTGTCCATTGGCGCGGACAAGTTATTTCGGCAGATGGCTGGATAGGCGGCACACAAAAAGTTTATGCGCAGATAATTGCGCTCGACGCGCTGTTAGCCGCCATTGGCGCACAAATTGGCGGCACAACCTGGTCAATCGAAAAAACCTGTGCGGCAAGACCCAGAGCGTTGGATGGATGTCTCAACTGGGATCGGCATTCGAATGGCGATCAGTCCGTCCGAGAAGCAAGAACTCGGGAGCATCTACCTTCGTCTTGATGATATTTTGGCTGAAAAGCTGAGAACCTATCTCGGCGGCGCGGTCGAACCCGAATTTTCACTCGAAGTTTAGCAAGAGGGCAAAGATCGCTTTGGCGCGGCTAAACGACCTGCCTCTCGCTGCACCACCAGTTCGATTCTGATAGGCGACACTCTGCGGCCGACAAACCGCTAGCTGCCAGACCTACAAAATCCTCATCACGGTCCCATAGGTTCGTAGTTCATGTTTTGTTAACGTTTTATTTTTGGGGCTAGGTATGCGCAGCACGCCTCTTCGCGCGAGCGAGGCCCCCGGCCTGTCCAGGGTACCCCCGGGATAAATTTGCACCCCTCAGCCTGACTAAATCGAGAGGCCTAGCCCGACGCGGCATATGCACGCCGCCAATACCGGCCGCGCATTTTCCGACATAGGCGAGGCAAATCATGAACCGCGATCTTTACGCGCAGGTCTCCGCGCGCATTGTTGCAGAACTAGAAGCCGGCGCGGCACCGTGGATTAAGCCGTGGTCCGCATCGCCGGGCGCGAACACCCCCTGCAACGCAGTGAGCAACCGGCCCTACTCTGGATGCAACGTTGTTCTGTTGTGGATGGCCCAGGCGGCCGGCTATCGCACGCCGCGCTTTCTCACCTTCAAGCAGGCTTTGGAGCTGGGTGGCAACGTCCGCAAGGGCGAGCACGGCACCAGGGTCTATTTCGTGAAGCAACTGCAAGTCCGCGACCAAGACGCAGGTGACAGTTCGTCAACGCGTCTGATCCCGATGATGCGCGAATATACGGTTTTCAACGTCGACCAGTGCGAGGACCTGCCCGATAGCATCAACACGGGAAAGCCAATCCGCGTTCGCAATCCCGACACGCGCGACGAACTTGCCGACACCTTCCTGCACTCAACCGGCGCAGACATTCGCGAGGGCCATGGCGAAGCCTGCTACGTGCCGAGCCGAGATTTTATCTCGCTACCGGCCTTCGTCGGGTTCAAGGGTGCCGACCACTTCTACAACGTGGCCTTCCACGAGCTGACGCACTGGACGGGACACAAGTCTCGCCTTGATCGCGACCTGCGACACCGCTTTGGCAACGCGGCCTATGCGGCCGAGGAACTCATTGCAGAGCTGGGCGCCGCGTTCCTGTCTGCAGAGTTCGGCTTCGACGGTGACGTCCGGAATGCGGGCTACATCGCCTCATGGATTGGGCTTCTGAAGGCTGACCAACGGGCATTCTTTACCGCCTGCAGCCAAGCCTCCAAGGCCGCTGACTACCTGCGCGGGTTGGCGATTGCCACGCCCTCAGAGAGGGCGGCGTGATGGCGTCTGCCCCCGGCCTCAACCAGCGAGAGTGCCGTGAGCCGCTCTACGACATCCACCCTCTGACCGGCATCAGCATCGAAATTTTCTATGCCGATCGCACGCTGGAGACGTTCGGCAAGTGCGGTGCAGGTTGGTTTTGGTGCTTGCGCCGGCGTGGCTGTTCGCCAGACGGTCCGGCGATTGGTCCGTTTGCTACGAGTTATTCGGCGTATCGACACGCGCTGAGTACGACGATTCCGACATCTTTAGCTGACGAACGAAGGCAAGTTGGCTGACCAACAACGCTAACGCGGACACAGTGCGGACACAGCGATTTACGGGATGGCAGGACTACTGACTAAGTTGTTGATTTTAATGGTGCCCAGGGGCGGGTTGGCCCTCAGTCCACTTAACGTCAGCAAAATCAATTACTTAACGCCACCTCAGACGCCGGCTTTGTACCAAGCAAATGTGCCGATGTCGACCGTGAAATAAGGCCGTTCTCGGCCACAGAATTCCCTTTTCACGTCGTTGATGAGGCCGGATTCGCCGCTTCGGTGAGCGGTTCGCATCGCCCAAACCAATGCGATTCCCCCGCCGATGATGGTGCCGCCGAAAGATTGATGACGTGGATAATCCGACGGTTCGGGTGGTTGCGCCGGAACGCCCAATGCTCGGTATGATGTCGCCTTTCGCGGCGATGCGACCGCAATGGCCGGTCCCAGAATGGCTACCGCTTTCGCTTGTCCATCAGTTGCTTTACGACGGCAGGCGGCGATGTCTCGAACACGCGACTGGCAAGAACGTCGGACGCTACCACCGACTGGACATCGTCGACAGACAGGATGGCGTCCTCGTCCGCGACCAGGCGATTGGCCTGACGCAAGCGAATACGATCCAGCGCGTTGCGGATCGAGCGGGCGTTGGAGAATAGGGGCTGCGCCTTGCGCAACGCGATGTAACGTACAAAGGCGTCGCGGGCGTCAGAGGTGAACTTATAGTTCATGTGGCGCAGCATCACCTCCGCGATCGCAAGCAATTCCTCGTTGGTGTAGTCGGGGAAGTCGATGTGATGGGCGATGCGCGAGCGGAAACCGGGATTGCTGGAGAAGAATCTTTCCATACGGTCCGCGTAGCCTGCGAGAATTACCACCAGATCCTCGCGCTGCGACTCCATGACCTGAAGCAGAATCTCGATGGCTTCCTGGCCGTAGTCGCGTTCGTTGTCGGGTCGATGGAGGTAATAGGCCTCGTCGATGAACAGCACGCCGCCCATCGCCTTTTTCAATATCTCCTTGGTCTTCGGCGCGGTGTGGCCGATATATTGTCCGACCAATTCGTCGCGCGTAACCGACACGACATGGCCACGGCGTACATAACCCAGCCGATGGAGAATATCGGCCATCCGTAAGGCAACGGTGGTTTTGCCGGTGCCGGGATTTCCGGTAAACGACATGTGCAACGTCGGAGTCTCCGACGTCAGTTCCATTTTCTTGCGTATTCGCTCGACGAGGAGAAGCGACGCAATCTCCTGGATTCGTGTCTTGACGGGCTTGAGACCGATCAGCTCTTGATCGAGCTGCTTGAGGATCTCGCCGATTCCAACAGCCTGGAGTTCCTCGCGAAGGTTGACTTTATCTTGCATCGAAGGTGCCTGATAGCCTTGGTCGGGGCTTCTTCTGAAAACCGCTCGGGCTCGGGAGGATGAACCGTCCGGGTTTTTTACCTGATGGAACTGTCACTTATAGCGCTCGCCCTCGGGACGTTCGGCCACCGCATAGGAGGTCGTGGTGTACCGAACGTTGCGACCATCGGATTCCTGGCGCTCGAGCCGGAAGCCCGGCTCTTCCTTGGGCCTGTTGACGATGAACGACAGCTTCACCGACTCCCAGCCAGGGCTGGAATCGAACGCAGACATCCGGATGTAGCGGTCGCCATAGACCTTCCGGCACTCCTTCAGCTCCATCAGCACGCCGGCCGCGTCGCGCAGGTCGAACATCGGCAAATTCCACATCTCCCAATAGGTGTTGCGGGGATGCGGGTCGTCGGTGAACTCGATGTTCACCGCCCAGCCCTGGGTGAGGCAGTACTGAATCTGCCTGGTAATCTGCTCGTCGGTCAGATCGGGCAGGAACGAAAAACAACCTTGAGTAATACGCATATGATGTCCTCCTTTTATGCTACGGCCGGGGTCGTCACATAATCGGGAGCGTCGGTTGATTCGTAGTTGAACGTGACGTCCTTCCACACCTCGAGCGCCTGCTTCAGCGGCGTGCAGCTCGCGGCGGCCTTGGCCAGAATTTCCGGCCCTTCGCTCACGTAATCGCGGCCCTCGTTGCGGGCGAGGATGATCGCCTCCAGCGCCACGCGGTTAGCCGTCGCGCCGGCCTGGATGCCCATCGGGTGACCGATGGTGCCACCGCCGAACTGCAACACCACATCCTCACCGAGGTGCTGGATGAGCTGGTGCATCTGGCCGGCATGGATGCCACCGGAGGCGACCGGCATCATCTTGTTGAGGCTCGCCCAATGCTGGTCGAAGAAGATGCCGTGTTCGAGCTGGGTCGGGTTGTACTCCTCGCGGCAGATATCATAGAAGCCGCGCGTGGTAAGCGGATCGCCTTCCAGCTTGCCGACCACGGTTCCGGCGTGGATATGATCGACACCGGCGAGCCGCATCCATTTGGCGATGACACGGAACGACACGCCGTGAGAGCGCTGCCGCGTATAGGTCGAATGCCCGGCGCGGTGCAGGTGCAGGATCATGTTGTTCCGGCGCGACCAGTTCGACATCGACTGGATCGCAGTGTAGCCGATCACCAGGTCGATCATGATAACCACCGAGCCCAGCTCTTTGGCAAACTCGGCGCGTTCGTACATGTCCTCCATCGTCCCTGCCGTGACGTTGAGGTAGCTGCCCTTTATCTCGCCGGTCGCAGCCTGGGCGCGGTTGACCGCCTCCATGCAGTAGAGGAATCGCTCACGCCAGTGCATGAACGGCTGTGAGTTGATATTCTCGTCATCCTTGGTGAAGTCGAGACCGCCTTTCAAAGCCTCGTAGACTACGCGGCCGTAATTGCGGCCGGACAGGCCGAGCTTTGGCTTGACGGTGGCGCCGAGCAGCGGCCGGCCGAACTTGTCGAGGCGCTCGCGCTCGACGACGATGCCGGTGGGCGGCCCGTTGAACGTCTTGACATAGGCTACCGGCAGTCTCATGTCCTCGAGCCGCAAGGCCTTGAGCGGCTTGAAGCCGAACACGTTGCCGATGACCGACGCGGTGAGGTTTGAAATCGAGCCGGGTTCGAACAGGTCGAGATCGTAGGCGATATAGGCGAAGTACTGGCCTTCCGCCCCCGGTACCGGGTCGACGCGATAGCACTTGGCGCGGTATTTTTCCGCCGCCGTGAGGCGGTCCGTCCATACCACGGTCCAGGTCGCTGTCGAGGATTCCCCGGCCACCGCCGCCGAGGCCTCGATCGGATCGACGCCATCCTGAGGCGTAACCCGGAACAGGCAAATGACGTCGGTGTCCTTCGGCGTGTAGTCCGGCTCCCAATAGCCCATCTTCTTGTAGGACATGACGCCGGATTTGTAGCGGTCCTTGCCGCGAACCGTCAGCGACTTCTCGTTTATGTTCATGTTATGTTCTCCTTCTGACCGAGGCCAATTATCGGTCGTGAAATCTGGAAGCTTAGCCTTCAGTCGCCTCACTCGGCCAACGACCAACAGGCTGTCGTTTTGTCGCTTTCCCTTGATTCACTTTGACCAGCGCACATGACAAGTAATGCCCGTTACGACCGATGTGCCCCATCACATGTCCGCTATCGCAGTCATCTTCCCACTCTGATCAATGAGTCGTGAGCTTAGATGTCCAAAAAGGACAATCAATTTCATCAGAGGCCGCTCAACCCAAGAAGCTCAGTTTCGTTTTTTTTGAAGGAGCGTGTCACTCCGCGCATAATAGTAAAATCGAGTCCGCCTGAGGGCGAGCACACCGACTTTAGGTGCTCGTCCAGCCGAAGGCGCGGGCGCTAAAATATCGAAGAGAGCAAGGGCGGTAAGCCAGATCATAAAGGAACTGCAGCGGCATCGTTTTGGAGACGCTGCCCGAAAATCAAATGCTGCTCGGCCTCGAGGACGTCGAGCGAACGGTCGCGAGCGATCCCGGATCAGCCGGGTCCGACGAAGCGTGCGGCACGGGCTGAGAAGCGCCGCAGTAACCGCGGCCGGCGCATCTGCCGCGGGATCATCGTTGACCTCAACGACACGATCTGCCCGCACTGCCGGAGCGAGCTGTATCGATCCGTGAGGACAGCGACTTGACGTAGTGCCGGCGCAGTTCCGGGTGCTGGTGGCCCCGCCGCCCGAAATATGTCTGCCGCACATGCGAGGACGGTGTCTTCTCCGATGTCACCGAAAACCTTCCGCATTTCCTTGAGGAGATTTAACAATTAAAAACGGCTTCACTCAGCGCTCGGCTATCTCAGCCCCGTGCAATTCGAGGGTCAACACACCCGGCGAACGGTCAAATCAGCAGCCTGACTTGTCCACTCCAATGAGGGAGCCCAGTTGGGAGCCGATTGACATCTTGCCGTGCTTGTACACCAGCGTACAGCTCGTCGATTGTGCAACGACGGTGACCGACCGATAATTATGAAATAGATAATAGAAGCCGCGGATACGGAGCGCTTTTCTCTGCGCCTCGGAGCGCATTCTTTTTTCGTTGATTGCGCATCATTGACCTTTTTTGCTCCGGACGCTCAGCTAGCGGCGCAGGAAAACAAGTTCATAGGGAATGGCGACCACGCGGAGCGTCACCGCTGTATGACAAAGTTCGGAGTTAGGCCGCCGCGTCTATTCGCAAGGCTTCTTTCAGATCATCGGGATCAATATCGAACGCCTCGGTTGTTAAACGCGCTCTGGATGAATCCGTCGCCCTGAAGGATGTTGCTATCCGGCGAAACGCGAGGAACGACAAACCTTCGATTTCCTCCTCGTCGGTTACAACCTCATAGGTGCCGGGCGGCAACATTCGGTCGATGGCTTCGATGCAAAAGCTATGCTTGAAAACGACTGATTCTTTACGGGATCTGATGGTCATGACGCTATCCAATCACGTTCGCGGTCGGACCTCCTAAGAAGATTAAACCGCGCGCGGAGCTCGATCACGACACGATCTCAATCACCAGCGCCAAAATGGAGCGCACAACTAGGAAAAAGGGACGAATCGGTGGAACGAACCAATCCCGAAGGCGAACGGTGTCTGAATTGATGTGACAACCCACGTTGCGAAAACGGCGGGTTTGACTTCGCCAAAACTAATCTATGGAAGTGGGGTATGAACGGCTGATCACAATAGGGGCGCGTGATAATAAGAAATATAGTTGTGATGTTGAAAACCGCTTACGGCCCCCATCACAGGCGAAAGATCTCAACATCGAAAGTCCTGCCAGCACAACCATGATGCTTGGGAGCGAACTTGCTCGGTTGGAAAACGGCGGCCAGGACCGCATAAGTGCTAGGTGTCATGCTCCCCCGACACCGCGGCGAGCCTACGGAGGGGTTAAGGACTGATTCAAAAATAGAAAACAGAGGAACTTGACCCTCCGAGGACTGCCGAGTTTCTGTCTAATGCGCCAGCCAGAGCAGCTGGCGATCGGAACCTCGCCCCACCCCGCGCATTATCCAATCCGGACGGACCAGCCATCCGTTCGCGCTCTACCGAGAAACCCGCCGGTGATCCCATCGCCGGCGGGATCTTAGAATACAGACAGATCGGAAGTTATGAACGTGATCGATTGGTCCAGGCTGTCTAACCTCCATCCGCAAGTCCGGGCGAAGTTCGCCGGTGTCGCCAAGACGCAGGCGATGCCGGTCGACTACGGGCAACGACAAGAAATTGGCCAAGTTGTTCAACAGCAAAATGAAGAGCGAGGCGAGAGCCTGCAGTAGTTCGCCGAGCTGTTTGGAGAAAAACAACTCCAAACTATAGCTGCTTCTCCCGCTTAGGACGACGGCGCAATGTGGGATTCGATATCGAAGAGGGTAGGCTACGTCGCTTGGTTGATCGCCGTCATTTTCGTGGCGGTCGCGCTTTGGTACATGAGCCAATAAGCGAGAGAACCAAGCCGAACTCTGGTCGGTAATCCGAAGGACAATCCGATGGGGATAGACGGTCGAAGTCGGCGAGCGGGTATCAGTTGTTTTGTCGGGGAGTTATCACCACATACGATATGGGCCCAACAAGGTAGGTATTGTCGTGAAATCATTTAAACGTCCCGCGGAAGATCAGTCCGAGGAACTTCGACCTCGGAACCCTTAGCGCGCCGACATCATTCCGACCGAAGGCTTCGCGATGGTCGTGGATGGAAGGCTAAAATCTTCCTTTGACGAAGAGCGCATTGCCCAAGCAGCGGGTGCAGAACTCCTGGCAAAATTTCCGATGCTTCGCGTCGAGGTGTATAATGCGGAAACGAAGGTCCGCACCAAAGTCGAGGCAGTGGCTACAAGTTAATCCAGCAAATCGCGAGGCAAGAAGGAGTCGAGTGATCGACGCCGCGGACGGCCCCAGCTTGGCGCGGCTACTACCGGAAAGCCGAAAGGTCGGGTCGCTTCAGCCAGGGCCGGAACGAGAGGATTTTCTCAAGAAAATCGCCGGGGCCGCGACCGCCATAAACATAGACAGATTTGCAAACTCGCCGGGATTGCGGCCGCCAAATCGGTTGCAGGAGGTCGCTGCGCGCACCGGCGTTCGGCTGGAGCCCGTCTCCGCCCGGTCCAGCCGCCGTTCTTTCCCAGTAACGCATCCCGGTGAGCCCTCACCGGCGGGTATTTGTTCTCACGTAACCTCTTGCTCTCACGTGGATTAATCGGCCCGGCGGGCAGCGTCTGTCTTCACTCAGCTCGGCCTTCGTCGCCCGTGGCGGGCCTTTTTAATGCTCGATCGACGCGCGGCGCTGGCCCACGAAACCGTGTTTCGACACTGCCCCGATCGGGGCACACCATCAATCCATCACCGCACGGTCCCCTGGCTCCCATCGGTGAAGAGAACGCCCGGTAGCGCTCCCGCCTTCCTCTGACGGAATGAAGAGCCAATGGGCCAGCTTTCTCGAAGTAATATCTGCCCGACGTGCGGGAAACCGATGACCATGGCATTGCCGCCTGGAGGGAATGGTGCGCGCACGCTCCGGTGCGTCGAATGCGATCCTTTAAGCGACGACAAGACACTGGGATGGATAGAGAGCGAGCTCCAACCGCCGGAGCCTCCGCGCTAATCCGCGCTCCCAATCTCTTCATCGTGAACTCGATCTCACCGTCCGGCAGTTCGCGCCAGGTCTCGACCTTCGACAAGTGCGTCGCGGCCGGACAGGCCCCCCCCCTCGCCGTCTGTCTGGCTCGGTCTGAGGCTGGGTGAAGGTGTCTCCCGAGCATAGCCGTCAGGGGGTCTTGGTCTGCCGGCGCCGGGCAACACTTCGATCCGCACGTTCTCAAGGCGTTTGGCCATGGGCAACGGCACGCTTTCGCATCAACGAAGCCTCTAGTTCTGACGATCACGAAATCCCTTAACGCCGTTGTTCTCTGCGCAATGTTCGCAGCAGTAGAACTTGTCCGCAGATTCAAGCCCATGCCCAACGATGCGAATACCGCAGTGTTCGCACACCGGAGCCAAGGCGTGGATCGCACATTCGAAGCTGTCATAGGTATGGGTTTTCCCGCCCATGGTGACTTGAAATGCCTTGTCGTAGTCGTTTCCGCAGGTTTCGCACTGAGACATGTTCACTCTCCCATTGGTTTGCGTTGATGATCAATGACCGGATGGGCCGATCGGTTCCCGCAGCGCCAGCGCTCCTTCTTTTGGACAGTTACGCCATCCTCACCGCAATCTTGACGCATGATTGCATCACAAGTTGCCGGGTCCACGCCGCTGCGAAAAAGACGAAAAAGACAACACGGCGTTCGTTAAGCGGATTGTTACAACATACGCCGAAATTACGGATCGCGCCGGACTGAGTCGATCTCGTGATCGAAGGCGCAAAACCGGAGAGCTTTCATTAGTAAGACATCACTGGACGAACAGATCGCCAACGCGCTCATCGATAACGCGGTCAACGACGGCTTTCTAATCTCCGTCAATGACGGGGAAGAGGCGGTCGTCAACCGATCGCGGAATATCCCCGAGATCACAAAGGCGATGTTCAGCACCAATAGGGACACGCTCACGCTTAATGTCGAAGAACGGCGCGTCGGTATGATCACTCTGATCTACGACAACGGGAATAACGGGCTCGATGTGATCAGTGATCACACTGACATCCCGCACATCAACCGCCTCGTTGAGCACACCATGAAGGAGTTCGAGCGATGAGACTCTACGCCTAACCTGCATGTTCGCGAGACGCGGATCGCAAGCTGGAGGGGGATCAGTGCAAACCCGGCTCGCGCTGATCGGTGCCGCGTCCACATAATAACTAGAAGAAGGGCCGCCTACTGAGGCGCGCCCCCCTCTTGGTTAAGCGTCGCGTTTGTCTTTTGTCCTCGGGTAGCGAGGATGCTTCGATGGTTTGATCGTTCCCATAGCAAGTTCAGCGCTGCCATGATCGCCCAATCAGACCTGATCATCAGCCGTTTACGAAAATGACCGAGACGTTTCGTGCTTGCAAAGATGTAGGCGTGATATTTTCCCATTATTTTGGTGCCAGGCTTGGGGACGACAGCCACTGGTCGCCGTGCGACGCTGTTTCAGCCTGGCGTGCCTTTCGGATTAACCGCTCTCGCTCAACGCCGGGCTGAGTACCGCGTGCCTCTTTACGGAGGCGCTGAGCTTCATCGTTGAGGCGTTGATAAAGCGATTTGAGATTCTGTGGAAAGCGAGGTCGAGTCTGCATGGCGTGGCTCCTTTGTTTGCCGTAGGCGGGAGCGCAACACTCGGAGTCACCGATAAATGCGGAGGTCCCGGGCGGCAACGGCGAGGTCGAGCGCTCAGAACGCCGCGAGCGCCGTTCATTATTCGACTTTGCGGCGAGGAAGCCGAATCAGGGAGGCTCGATGCGTTAGCCGCACCGAATGGATGCTTCCGTCGTCCACCGGGTATTGCACTTAGAGCAGTGCCATTTGTTGGTGACGACATGGAGCGAATATTGCGAGTTCACGGGTGCTGTCACAGCATTCCCGCAAGCGCAAATATCAGTCCCTTCGGGACGCGATCTTCGGATAGGCAATTCACGAGCGACGCGGCTTGCCCATTTGCGCTCTGAGCTTCTCTGAAGATGAATCGGATAGATGATCGCGTTCATAGCTGGCTCCCTTGGGGGCGGGAGCACAGGAACGTCTCTCTGTCGCGAGCGCCGATTAAAGTGTCTGGCGATTATCTCTATATGGGCAGCCCAGCCGACCAGAACTAGAGCCGCGCAACCGAACCCAAAAAGAAAAACTTCCTGGCCCAGCCGTGATACATCCAGTCAATGCTCTCACGACGGCATACCTCGGAGCACGTCCCTTCTGCCGAATAATGCCGGCGGTCTGACGCCATATGTCCTTTATCACCGGGTCCGCCGGCGCTTTGCCAGAGTTGAATTTCTTCATCTGCTACGATGAACAGAAATGCTCCCTTCGGAAAGTTCCTCAATTGGTCTCACAGGACGACAACCACCGAGTGCTCCGATGAGCTTGAATTACGGCTCGACACAGCGGCCAGTCGGTTCGAAGAGTTGACTCTGATGGGCGAGGCTAAATCACGCGCTCCGAAAACTTCCTGAGCAATATCAGAATCTTTCTAATAAATGAGGTTGCTTCGCCCAATAAGCGAGCGCAGCTGCCGTGCCCGTGAATTGTATCCGGAATTTTACGGAAACGCGCTGGCGCCGGTGAAAGACGTTTAAAGTGCGGGATCTGTGTCCCGGGTAGCGCGTGCTAAGAACTTGGGAAGCGTCCGCTCCGATTTCGGATGCATCCCTGGCTTGACCTCAAATCCCGACGGTCAATGACTGAGCTCCGGAAAGATCCGGGCGATGGCGACCTTGAGTTCTTCGAGATCGTAAGGTTTCCGTAACGCGGTCTCGTTGCGATATCCGTCGACAAGACCTTCAAGACCGTATCCGCTGGCGAACACAAAGGGGATGCTGCGCTGGCGCAAGATGTCCGCGACGGCAAAGGATGGCGTGCCCGCCACGTTGATGTCGAGGAGCGCGAAGTCGATGCTGCTTTCGCGGGCAACCGCCATCGCAACCTCAATGCGGGTGCAAGGTCCGACGATCTGATGTCCCATACCGGTCAGTACATCTTCGAGATGCAGGGCAACAAGAAATTCATCCTCGACGATCAATATGCGTT
Organism: Nitrobacter sp. JJSN; assembly: GCF_051912485.1. Taxonomy (GTDB): domain Bacteria; phylum Pseudomonadota; class Alphaproteobacteria; order Rhizobiales; family Xanthobacteraceae; genus Nitrobacter. The sequence goes on from NZ_CP196822.1 coordinate 3,397,365, forward strand.
TCGTCCTCCGATCGGTCATCAAGCCCACCCGTGCCATGATGTCCGGCCGGCATCGGTGCATCGATCGTGCAGACAACGCCGGAGGACTCATAAGCAACGTGGACCTTGCCGCCAAGTTCCGCCGCTAACACCCGCTCGATCATGATGGAGCCAAAGCCTTGATGGTCAGGCGGCATAGTTTTAGGTCCGCCTATCTCTTTCCAACGCAACGTCAGATGGCGATCGCCACCTTTGCCTGGAAGGGTCCAGACGATGATGACGTGGCCCTCTTCGTTCGACAGCGCACCGTACTTAGCGGCATTGGTGCACAATTCGTGGAGCGCCATGGCAATAGCAAGGGCCTGGCTCGGCGCGAGATGAACATCCGGACCTTCGATCCGGAAACGACTTTGGCTGCTGGCATGCGGCTTAATCGTGTTGGCGACAATTTCCGTTAGATTCGCGCCTGTCCAGCTTTCTCGGGTTAGGATGTCGTGCGCCTTCGCCAAATTGATCAGCCGTGATCCAAACGCCTCGCGCGCTTCCTCGATTGTTGCGGCATGCCCGAGCGTTTGGGACGCGATGGATTGGATAACCGCCAACGTATTCTTGACGCGATGATTGAGCTCACCCATCAGAATGTTCCGGTGCTCATCCGCGCGGCGTCGCTCGGTCATGTCTCGCGCGATCTTAGACGCGCCGAAAACGCTTCCCCGGGCGTCCTTGAGCGGCGAGATGGTCAATGACACCCAAACCTGACTGCCGTCCTTGCGCTGGCGGAGAGTTTCGTAGTGCTCGATGTGCTCGCCGGCGCGAATGCGGGCGAGTATCTCGACCTCTTCGAGGTGGCGATCCGGTGGGATCAGCGTCATGACAGGCTTGCCGACGATTTCCTCGGCCGTATAACCGAACAGGTGCTGCGCACCCTTGTTCCAACTGGTGATGATACCATCGAGATCCTTGCTGATGATCGCGTCATCGGACGATCGGACGATCGCGGCGAACTGCTCCGCAAGCACCTCGGCGCGCTTGCGCTCGGTGATGTCCACCAGCATGTTCACCGCTCCGATGACCACACCAGAGGCGTCTCGGAGTGGGGTCGGGTAGGCGAGGAACGGCACCCGGAGACCGTCGGTCCGTTCCGCCACCGCTTCCGCCCCCCTGATCTGCCGGTTTTCCTTCAGGGCGATCGCCATCGGACATTCGTCGTGCAGCAGCGGCGTTCCGTCGGTTTTGTACATCCTCCAAGAACCGCACCACTCGTCCGAACCCAATTCCGGAGCGCGGCCCCATAGCTCGGCAGCGGCAGGGTTGTAAGAGGTGATCAATCCTTTAGCATCTGTTGTGTAGACCGCTCCGGGCAATGCTTCGATGAGATCCTTCAGATGCTGTTCGCCTTGCCGGATCGCGCGCTCGCTCTCCCTGCGCGCGGTCACATCCTCGATGGCCAGCAGGATCAGATCCTGGCGCCCGCCTTCCTGCTCCAGCTTGCGGGCGTTGAGTAGCATGCACTTCCGGCCAATGTCGCGAAAGTCGTGCTCAACCTCGAAATCGGTAATCGCTCGGTCCTTCAACAGCACCGTCTCGAGAAGCATTCGCAGTTGTGGGATATCCCATTCCCCGTTGCCAAGTTCATAGACAAGGCAGCTTTCGGTGTTCTGCGGTCGACCGTGAAACTGGTCATAGAAGGCACGGTTGGCGGATTGGACACGCAGATCTCCATTCAGAACGAGTAACGGCTGCCGGATCGTTCCGACGATGCTCTCGGCATAGATCCGTGCTTCGTCAGCGGCGTCAGCGGCGTGTTTGCGTTCGGTGATGTCGCTGAACGTGACGACGACCCCTGCGATGTGATTATCCTGTGTCCGGTATGGAAGCATGCGCCGTAGATACCAGCGTCCCGCGTCGCTCGGCACTTCAGCCTCGAGGGTGGTGAGTTTCTTCAGCACCGCTTCGGCGTCGGTTAACAGGTTCTCATCGGCGAATTTGCGCGCGAAATGCGCGATCGGACGGCCGATATCGGTCGAGACCAGATCGAATAGTTCCTTGGTCGCGGGCGCGAACCACCTGATGCAGAACTTCTCATCGAGGAACAAAGTGGCGGTTTCCGAACCCGCTAGCAAGTTGGTCAGATCGTTAGTGGCGGCTTCCAGTTCGCCGATCTTGTGCTGAAGCTGATTGTTGACGGTGTTGAGTTCTTCGTTGAACGACTGAAGCTCTTCCTTCGAGGTTTCCAGCTCCTCGTTGGTGGACTGAAGCTCCTCGTTCATCGAGGTCGCTTCTTCGTTCGACGCTTTCAACTCCTCGTTGGCGGTTTCCAGATGCTCGATGGTGTTGCGCAATTCGGCGCGGGTCGAGATCAATTCATCCTGAAGCGCCTGTTCGCTCGCGGACGTGTCAACAACGTCCTCGCGGAGAACCTTCGCCCGAACCGGGTCGGATGCGGGTGGACCCGGAGCGAAGCTGACGAGCAGAAAGTTGCTGTCACGCGAGGACGCCGGCAATGGCACGACCGTCACCGCGACAGTCCGGATCGTCTTGCCGTGCCGGATATGGGCGTCGACCGTGACGCTGCCGGCTCCCTTTGAAGCATCTCGGATTGCGCCGCGAAGTTTCAGGGCCAAGCCATTGCGTGCCATGCTTAGCAAATCCCTGGTCGGCTCGCCCGGCGGCTGCTCCAGATAATCCCGCGTCGTGCCGTGAAAGTAGAGCACACGACCTTTTTGGTCGATCAACACCGACGCTGGGGCATAGCGCTCAAGCAGCATGCGCCGCGCTGTCTCGGTCACCGAGGCGTTGGTTGGCTCGACTAGTGGTGGTTCATCCGCCCGGCGTGGCTCAAGGGGGCTGTGTGTTGTTGGCGGATAATCGATCAGGTCGTGCCGGGTCTGGCCTTCCCGGCGATATATCCGCCATTTTTTGGACACGGTCGCGAACAGGTCGCCGTGTCGTCCGACGGTTTCAGCATTGCCAAGGAACAGATGGCCACCTTGGCGCAAGCCGAAATGACATAGAGCGATGATCCGCTGTTGGGCCGCCGGTTCAAGGTAGATCAGGCAATTGCGGCACGAAATGAGATCTAGCCGTGAGAACGGCGGGTCGCGCAGCAGATTCTGTTGCGCGAACACAATCATGTCGCGAAGTTCCTTGCGGACCTGAAGGGAGCCATCGAGCTTCTCGAAGAAGCGCTGCAGACGTTCCGGCGGAAACGTGGCTGTGGCGGCGGCCGGATAAATGCCGTCTCGCGCCTTGCGCAAATTGTCGTCCTGGGCGTCGGTCGCGAACACCTTGAGGTCGAACCGCTTCCGGGCCGCCTCCGCCCGCTCCGTCACCAGCATGGCGATGGAATAGGCCTCCTCGCCGGTGGCGCACGCTGGGACCCAGACCCGGATCGCAGCACCGGAGTCGTACTCCGCGACGAGCGGATCGATCACCGATACCGTGAGGGCATCCCACGCCTCGACGTCGCGGAAAAACCCGGTGACACTGATCATCAGGTCCGCGACCAAGGTCTGGACTTCATCTGGATTGGCCCGCAGCTTCTCCAAATATTCGTCAAGCGTTCCAATATTTCGGAGCCCCATCCGGCGGTGAATCCGCCGCCGCTGCGTGCTGCGCTTGTAGCTGCCGAAATCGTGCTTGGCGCGGGCGCGCAACAGTTCGAGAACCTGTTCGATGGTTGCCTGATCGTCCGGCGACGCCGGTCCCGGTTCAGCTGGTGCGGCGACGTAACCATGGCGCATATAGGCAATGATGGTCTCCGGCATCTTTTCCGGAGCCAAAATGTGATCGGCCATATCCGCCGCGATCGCGCTTCGCGGCATGCCGTCGAATTTTGCGGTCTCAGGCATCTGCACCAGGCTCATGCCGCCCTCTGCCCTGATCTCCTTCAATCCATCGGTGCCGTTGCTTCCGGTTCCGGAGAGCACGATGGCAATCGCCCGTTCGTGCTGTTCCACGGCAAGCGACTTGAACAGCACATCGACCGGATGGCGGTGACCGCGGGCGTCCGACGGTTTGGACACCTGCAGCCGACCGTTGCGCACCTCCAACTCTGTATCGGGCGCGATCACATAGACGTGGTCGCGATCAATCTGCATTCCGTCCTGGATCTGCGCGACCGGCATCGCCGTGCGGACGGCCAGAATGTGCGCCATCTCGCTTTCGCGATCCGGATCGAGATGCAGAACGACCACGAACGCGCAACCGCTATTGCTCGGCATGGCCTCGAAGAAGCGGCTGAGCGCCTCGATGCCCCCCGCTGATGCGCCGATGCCGACGACCGTGGGCGATGGTCTCCCCGGGTCTACGCGTTCGGTTGTGCGAGATTTTGCTTTCACCACGTCCCATCCTCTCGCGACGTCCTGACGAGACGCGTATTGACCGATCGGCCTGTCGTCGCCTTGATTGTATCATCTTCAGAATTTGGCAGAAATTGAATCCAGAACTCCTATCGCAGCGCACCAATTCGAGAGACGCGCCTAAGTCGCTTATTACATTTCAATATCACCTTTGAAGCCGACGAGCATATCGAGCAAAGCGAGATGGGCTGGATTGCTTTTGTCGTTGTTCCGGATCGTGGCCTATTGCGGCGCTTCCGCTGCCGAAGACATTGACGTTACCGAATTCAACCGAGGTCGTGAGCCATGCCGAAGCGGCCAATCCTGGAAGTTGTTGCGGAGACCGGACAAGCCGTCGAACCCCCGCCTCCGGAAATCCTGGAACCAGACGCGGATCTCTCGCCGGAAGAGATTGAGCAGGCGCGCAGGGACTATCTGCTCACGCGATTCTGGATCAGCGCCAAAGGATTTTGGGGTGCCAATGGCGGCAAGCTGGCGTGGGTGTTTTCTCTCGGCCTGATCGCCTTGATTATTACAAACGTCGCGTTCCAATACGCCATCAACGTCTGGAATCGCGCGATCTTTGACGCCATCGAGAAGCGTGACTCCGCCACGGTTTTTTATCTAACGGGGGTGTTCTTCCCGCTCGCGATCGGCTGCGTGGCGCTCGGCGTTTTTCAGGTGTTCGCACGCATGGGCATCCAGCGCCGCTGGCGCGCGTGGCTGACCGATTCAGTGGTGTCCCGGTGGCTAACCAACGGCCGCTACTATCAACTCAATCTTGTCAGCGGTGACCACCAAAACCCGGAATATCGCATCGCCGAGGATCTGCGGGTCGCCACCGACGCGCCCGTGGATTTCGCCTCCGGCGTGATATCCGCGTTCCTTTCGGCCGCAACCTTTATTGTGGTGCTCTGGACCATTGGTGGCGCACTGACCGTAACGTTCGGCGGATCGACATTCACCGTGCCCGGTTTCCTCGTGGTGGCGGCGGTGATCTATGCCGGAGTGACCAGCAGTTCGATGGCTTACATCGGCCGCCACTTCGTCGCGGTTTCGGAGAGTAAAAACCAGGCCGAAGCCGAATATCGCTACGCATTGACGCGCGTTCGCGAAAACGGCGAAAGCATCGCCCTGTTGGGTGGCGAGGAGGAAGAGCGCAACGGAATCGACAAAACGTTCGCCGGCGTGATCAAGCAATGGGCACTTCTCTGCGGTCAGCACATGCGCACCACCGTCGTATCGCAGGGATCGAGCCTGATCGCTCCGGTCATCCCGCTGTTGCTATGCGCGCCGAAATACCTCGATGGCAGCATGACGTTGGGACAGGTGATGCAGGCGGCATCGGCCTTCACCATCGTGCAAAGCGCGTTCGGCTGGCTTGTCGACAATTATCCGCGTCTGGCTGACTGGAATGCCTGCGCGCGGCGGATTGCGTCGCTGATGATGTCAATCGACGGGCTGGATCGCGCCGAGCGTGGCGACGGTGTTGGCCGTATCCAGCGTGGCGAGACCGAGGGCGACGCGATGCTCAGCCTTAACGACTTGTCTGTGACGCTCGACGACGGCACCGCCGTGGTGGGAGAAGCAGAAGTGATCATAGAGGTCGGCGAGCGCGTGCTGGTGGCGGGCGAGTCCGGGACCGGCAAAAGCACCCTAGTGCGGGCTATCGCTGGCCTGTGGCCATGGGGTGGCGGCAGCGTCGGCTTCCATCCGGACCGTCGGTTGTTCATGCTCCCGCAAAAGCCGTACGTGCCGTTTGGAACGTTACGTCGCGCTGCCGCCTATCCCGCGGGTGCGGAAGACTGGACTCTCGAAGAAATTGGCGCTGCTCTGGACAAAGTAGGACTTGGTCATCTCAAGGAGCAACTTGAGGAAGAAGCGCCCTGGGACCAGACGCTGTCGGGCGGCGAAAAGCAGCGGCTCGCTTTCGCCCGGCTATTTTTGCATAACCCCGATATTATCGTGCTGGACGAAGCCACATCCGCGCTCGACGCAAAGAGCCAGGATAAGATGATGGACCTCCTCAATAAGGAGCTTCCCAACGCCACCGTCGTCAGCGTGGCACATCGCGTCGAACTCGAAGCCTTTCATACTCGAAAGATCGTTCTGGAGCGACGCAAGGGTGGCGCGAAGCTGGTGAGCGATATTGACCTCATTCCGCGCAAGGGAAAACGCCGCCTGCTGGGTCGTTTCCTGCGCCAGCGCAAGGCACCTCGTTGAGACGTGTGCACTGCGATGATAAGCGAAATATCGCCGCGGCTGCGCCAGGCTGACTGCAGCTGCATAGCCGCGACAATCGGCGTTATGCGCATTTACGCCAATAGCCTTTCGCAACCAACTGTATGTTCTGACGGTCCAGCGTCGCGTATCAGTTGATCAGCCGCGGCCGTCCAAACCCACGCTCCAGCCGGTCGATCGCGACCACCAGCTCATGCCGATCCATAATTTCGACCAAACGATCAATCGCAATTTCTGGACACGAGGTGCCGACTTCAAGATATCGGTCAATAATTCCCTTATCTCAACAATGGCGTGAAGCAATAGGTCATGGTCTCTCATGTCCACCTCCTGCGGAGACTGGCCATAAATACATAAGTCAATCGGCGCTGGCTGTCGGTTCAAACGCAGGGGCGCACTTGGCAGCATTCACAGTTCGACGGATCGTCCCTCGATTGATCCGGAACTGCTAATCCGGATGCTGATTGTCGGCTACTGCTTCGGCATCAGATCGGAGCGGCGCTTGTGCGAGGAAGTCCACCTGAACCTCGCCTATCGTTGGTTCTGCCGATTAGACCTCGACGGCGACGTGCCGGACCACTCAACCTTCTCCAAGAACAGGCACGGCCGCTTCTGTGACAGCGATGTGCTGCGGCATGTGTTCGAGACCGTGGTGCGCCGGGTTTGGTCGGCGGTGAGGCTTCGCTGTCGATGCCAGTCTGATCAAGGCCGACGCCAACCGCCAGAGCGGGTGCAGGGCGCAGAGGGACTGGATCCAGTTCGATCTCGTCGTGCAGTTCGTGAGCATCTGGCGGTGCTGGATGACGCGGCCTTCGGTGCGGCGACGTCCGTCGCGCCGAAATATCTCGCGCCGGTCGATCCGGCCGCGCGGTGGACCGCGGCAAACGGCGGCCTCGCGTTCTTCGCCTACGCGACGAACTACCTGATCGACCTTGATCATGCCGTCATCGTTGAGGTGGAGGCATCCAGCGCCGTACGCGTCGGTTACAGCGCAGTCGTCTCGACCTCGTCCTCTCGGGCATGCCCCCGCCTGCGGCGGAGCTCGTTGTGGTGAACCGCAATCACCCCATCTACTCGATGACGAAGAGCGTCGACGCGATCCGGCGGCTGTTCGTGGCGCTCAATAGCCGGGTCGGCAACCTGCCGTCGCTGCCCGGCATCTTCTCCGATTATCCGGCCCCGATCGTGCGCAACGCCACCGACGATCGCGAGATCGTCATGGCACGTTGGGGCATGCCGGCATCGCAACTTGCCCTCATGGAATCGGCCGAGAAGCGCGCGGCAAAGGTGGACGCCAAAGGCAAGCCGGTCGACTTCGTGGAGCTGTTGCGGAACCGACAGCGGGACCACGAATATCCACCACACCTCGAGCAAGACGACGACCGCACTTCTTTCCTGGCTCTAGGGAACGTTTCCCGCAGCGGTCGCTTTTTCTCTTGTAACGAAGGAGAATCCCATGGCCATGGAAGAAACTACCGGCTCCTTGATCGGCAGCGATAAAGTTCAGGGGACAGTTGTTTATGGTGCCAACGATGAGAAAATCGGTTCAATCGAACGCATCATGATTGAAAAGATCAGCGGGCAAGTTTCCTACGCTGTGCTGAGTTTCGGTGGATTTCTTGGCATGGGTAACGAACATTACCCACTGCCCTGGAATTCCCTGATGTACGACACCGGGCTTGGCGGCTACCGGATCGACGTAACCGCGGATCAGCTGAAGAGTGCCCCGAAGTATAAAACCGATAGCAGCTGGAACTGGTCAGATCCCGCCAGTAGCAAAGAGATCGACGACTACTGGTGATATCTCAAGCGCGAGCTGAACCGTCTGGATGTCCTGGCACGGTTGAATAGCAAACGGCTGAGCGTTGCCGTTGCGGCCGGACTGATGAACATAACGCTCGCTGGTAGGCCGAGAAGCGGAACTAGGTCAATTAGTAACACCCCGCCGGCTTTAACCGGCGCCGCTCTATCAACGCTGACCCTGCCCCCACGCGTATTCCACCGGAACGTTCGTTCGCGATCCGAGTTTACGCACAACACGGGAAAGCCTGTGTGGCAAACAGGAGCGTCAAAAATGAATTTGAAATTGTTGGCCGCAGCCGCCATCATTACTGCTTTCTCAGCTCCCGCATTCGCGGCGAATTCATACTATGTCGTGCAAGATTCCACGACGAAGAAATGTACAGTCGTACATGAAAAGCCAACTACAACTACGTCTATGGTAGTCAACCCGGCTGGTAAGGTCTACACGACAGAGGCCGATGCCACAGCCGCTATGAAGACAATTACTGTTTGTGAAAGCAAGTAAGACTTAGGTGTTTTGGGTGGTCGAGAAGTCATCCCGGCCACCTGAATTTGATACCAAGCGCCATGCAGGGCGATTGCACTAACTCGCCTGCCGATTTGCGCTCCCACTCCCGTGGGAATCCTCAACCGTTAAGGTCCGGACTTATAACCAATAGCTGACGGTTGCGGCGATGCAGACGGCGGCGAGGAAGTTGATGGCGGCCGGAGGACCGCCGGCACTAGCCAGCGCATGGAAGAGATCGACCCAGACGCCCTTGGCGGCCCAGCGCACATAGCGGCGATTGTAGAGCGTCTTGCGAGGTCCATAATCGGATGGTGCATCGATCCAACGCCCGCCGGATTTGAGAATGTGGACGATCCCACTGATCAGTCGCCCGTGAAAAATGCAGAAGCCATCCTGGCGGAATGATTTCGCGGGTTTTGAAAGTATTCGCTATCGCCGGTTTTGGGGATGTCGACATCGATTTCCTTGCAATTTGATTTGGCGGAATCGGCGTGATTCCATGTCTCCGGCTGGGTTTGAGTCGGAGATATCGCGATGCTTCCGAAGGAGCGGCGAGACAGCGGACAGAATGATTTGTTCAAGTCGCACCTCGACCAGATCGTCGACATGAACCACGCGTTGGCGAAGCTGGCGCGCAAGATCGACTGGGGATTTCTCGAGGGCAAATTCGGGGCGGTCTACGCCGATGTTCCCGGCCGGCCGCCCCTGCCGACGCGGCTGATGGCGGGATTGGCGATCCTCAAGCACACGTTTAATCTGTCGGACGAGGCGCTGTGCGAACGCTGGGTCGAAAACCCCTATTATCAATTGTTTTGTGGCGAGGCGTTCTTTCGTCACGACGTTCCCTTCGACCGCTCCTCGATGACGCGCTGGCGTCAGCGCATGGGCGAAGACAAGATCGTCGCGCTCATTCAGGAGAGCCTGAATGTCGCCACGCGCGTTGGCGCGGCCAAGCCGTCGGACTTCACCAGCATCATCGTCGATACGACGGTGCAGCCGAAGGCGGTGGCGTTCCCGACCGATGCCAAGCTCATGCATCGCGCCCGCGAGAAGCTGGCGCGGTTGGCCAAAAAGCACGGCGTCGTCCTGCGACAATCCTACGAGCGTGTTGGCAAGCACGCGTTGATCGCGCATCAGCGCTACGCTCACGCGAAACAGTTCAGGCGCGCCAACCGGGCGCTGAAGACATTGCGCACGTATCTCGGCCGCGTGATGCGTGACATCAGGCGCAAGATCGCCGGCGATCCGGACAGGCAGGCGGCTTTCGCGCAACTGTTGTCGCTGGCCCACGCGGTGCGTCATCAACAACAAAGGCAGCGCGGCAAGAAAATCTATTCCCTGCACGCGCCGGAGATCGAATGCATCGCCAAGGGCAAATCGCACAAGCCCTATGAGTTCGGCGTGAAAGTCTCCATCGCCACGACGCTCAACCATTCCAGGGGCGGCCAGTTCATTGCGCACGCGAAGGCGCTTCCGGGAAATCCCTACGACGGCCACACGCTGGAAAGCATCATCCCCGATGTCGAGCATCAAATCGGCGCGACCATCAATCGGCTCGTCGCCGACAAGGGCTATAGGGGCCACAATGCTCCGCCAGAATACAAGTTCAGGATTTACATCTCGGGCCAGAAACGCGGCGTCACCGACCCGATCAAGCGTGACCTGCGACGACGTTCGGCGATCGAGCCTGTGATCGGTCACGCAAAATCAGACCACCGCATGGATCGCAATTATCTCAAGGGCTCCGAAGGCGACGCCATCAACGCCGTGCTCGCCGCCGCCGGGTACAACTTCCGCCGATTGCTCGCGTGGCTAAGGCTGCTTTTGCGCGCATGGTTAGTGTCGATCATGCCGCCACATGCCAACCATCAATCATTCTCGGTCGCATGAAATCTCGTTCTTCACGGACGACTGATCACCCGACGGTCATCGATGCGCGGCTTGCCTCGCGTATCTGTCGGCAAATGCGGTTCGATCCGCGAAAACTGTGCATCTGTCAGCCAGAACTGATCCCGCTTCATCAAAGGCCTCCTGTCGGAGACCCTGAATCACAAACGCAGTCCGCTCAAACCAATTTTATGGGTCCGAGCCCTAGATTGTCAGTACAGCCTAGAAACGACTGATTATGCCGACAATCAGCGCCGAAGAGAAAACCGCGGTGCCGAAATCTGCCAGCATCAACAATACGTACCTTTGGTGCTCACCGAATTTTAAAATCCTGTGCATGGAAAATCTCCATCAAGCACAAAACATCCCTTTGCACGGTTAGTTCCTCTTCAGCCCATTGATTCCATCATCGACGCAAACATAAGACTCGCCAGCAATTTTCCGGTGCACACTCTATCTGTCACCGCCTGGTCCTCTATGGCAGTCATCGCTGATGAGAACGCCCGGATGCGCTCCCGGCCAATGTGGAGGGAATCGCATGCCAACAACAAAACAGCAATGCCAAGCTCCGCTCGCGACGGTCTTTACTGTCAAGCGGCACCAGCGTCCCAAGTTTGTCTGTCCAAAGTGCGATGGCGCGCGTGACCCTATCGTCACCTCGGAAAGCACAGGGCTGGATCGCGAGCAATGATTTTGAGGCCGCCCAAGTAAACCGGCCTTAGCGGGCGGCCTCTTCCCCAATAAAACCCCCGCCGGAGCGCTTCCGCTGGAGATCTTCAATGAACGAACGTGAGGCCTTGGTCTATATTAAAAGGTTGATAAAAACGGCGAGCGACCTCAATGACATCGAAGCCGTTTCTGATCAACTTCATACGATCCTCCCCATCGCAAACAGAGCGCTTCTCCCTGCCCAGCACAAGCCGGGGAAGAAATAGAAAATCCCGCCGGAGCGGGGCATTCTTTTACCAATTCTGACGACCGTACCAGTCGTCAATCTCCTTCTGGGCCTGATCCTTCTGATAGCCGTAACGTTCCTGGATTTTCCCTTCGAGCTGGTCGCGCTTGCCGTTGATGGCATCAAGATCATCATCGGTAAGCTTGCCCCACTGCTCTTGATTTTGCCTTTTAACTGCTTCCAATTTCCTTCGACTCGATTCCAGTCCACGTGATCGCCTCCTGTTGAATCCGCGCCAAAGAACGAGAAGGAGATTAAGGTCCCCTGCGTCTATCAAGATCGCGTTGCCTTCGGAGGTGTCTTCCTAACGCTGGTCTTCGGGCCTTGATTACTGGCAGTCATAATTGACGCCGCACAGCCTCGAGCGCACGGCTTCGGTGCGAATGCGGATAGCCGCTGCAGCGAGCGCGAGAATTAGAGTGGCGAGGGTCACGCGGCGTGACGCAGAGTCACGCAGCTTGCGGTGAACCGAGGCCCGAGTGAGGTCACTAGTGCCCGCGGCGGCAGGCCCTGCGCGCGGGCGCGTTCGAGCACAAAGAGGACCGTGGCCGCCGACATATTCCATAATCGGCAATAATCCCTCTTTCGTCGTCCAGAGTTCCCTGATCGAGCGAGAAAGCCCGCTCGATCGCGATCATAACTTTCGTGCCGCCTGGATGGTAGATGAAGCGGTCGATCGAAAGACCCATCCCGGACAGAATTGCTAATTGCTGTGAGACCCCGGACTTCATGTGCGCAGTCACGAAATCCGGGATCGTGCTGCGTGTTGCACCTCCATCTCCGGCGCGCAGCACGACGGCGGCGGCCCCATCGCCGAATAGACTGGCAGCAACGATATTGGCCTTGGTCAATTCATCGTGGCAGACTGCTAGCGTGCAAAGTTCAAGCACCACCAACAGCACGCTGGTACCGGGCCGCGCTTGCGCCAGCCGCGATGCGACGGATAATCCAGTTACGCCACCCGCGCAGCCCAGTCCAAAGACCGGCACGCGCGACACATCCGGCCGGAAACCAAGTTTCCCGGCGACGCGGGCCTCCAGTGTTGGTGTGGCAATGCCGGTCGAACACATGTGACGACGGTGTCGATGTCAGAGGCGCCGAGATCGGCGCGTTCGATAGCCTTGTGCGCGACATCGACGAACAACGCTTGCGCGCCTTCGGGAAAGGCCTCCTAAGATCACCCTAGCACGGACGGGCGTAGCCCGGTGCGTATTCCTAGTCGTTATCGACGCGAGTATCCCGGAACTCAGCTGGTCCATTGATCAACTGACTCTTGCGGTCCTTCACATCGGCACCACTAGCAAGCTCATCGCTCAGGGCCGTCGACCGTGCCCTCCGCCAAGTCGCTCGCACGTTCGTTTTGCGTTTGCGCGGTATGCCCATCGAGCCAGTCCTGCTCAGTGGCCAAAGCAGTCCAAGCACGCGCCATCCGCCGGTAACGGATCGACGTCGGCTCATTGGCCGCCTTTTCAGCGAGATACAGGCAATTATCTGCGTTTTCGCGAAATGCGTCTGAATCTTTGGCCATCTTACGTAACGCGACTTGGGCGAGATTGTTCCGTCCTGGCAATAGCGAACCACTAGCCGACGAAGTGCCGGCCGATGAATCAAAGGTTAGCTGGCCACCGGAAGAAGACCTGACGATTTGCTGGATTAACTTACGGCCACTGCCTCGACTTTGGTGCGGACCTTAGTTTCCGCATTATACACCTCGACGCGAAGCATCGGAAATTTTGCTAGGAGTTCTGCACCCGCAGCTTGGGCGATGTGCTCATCGTCAAAGGAAGATTTTAGCTTTCCATCCACGACCATTGCGAAACCTTCGGTTGGAATGATGTCGGCGCGCTGAGGGTTCCGAGGCCGAAGTTCCTCGGACTGATCTTCCTCGGGCTTACGTTTAAATGGTTTCACGACAATACCTACTTTGTTGGGGTCATATCGTATGTGGTGATGTGGTGATGACTCCCCAACAAAACAACTGCGATCGATTTCCGGATTAGCCCCGCGTATCCAGCGACACTCCGAGCGTGTACGCCTTAGCCGCAGTAGCGCCTGGCGTGCGCTTTAGCTTTCTCGCGATCTTCGCGACGCCAACCTTCTGCTTGGCGAGAATCTTCAAGTTGCGAACATCGTCCTTCGTCCACTCTCGGCGAATTACTTTTTTCTTTTTGGCCAAACCCTCGCTCCTTCAATCGTGAAGGAGCGGTTTATCGCGCCGTGTGCGCAACCATCACCGCGGCCCGCACGGACGCCGGCGCGGCCTCAGCTTCGGTGCTGGCGATGCGGCCGTAGGCATCCGCCATTCGATTCAGACGGTCACGTATAGCGGGATCGTGTTCGTGATTTGCTTGTTCTCGTAATTTATCGGCGTTCCGGGCAACATCCTTGATATCCATGGCACACCTCTTCGTTAGCCTGAGGTCAACGTTGGAATGCTGGTGAGGTTGCTTCGATCCGTGCCGACTTGCAGCGCAAGCAAAGATAAAGAAACCCCCGCTGACGGGTTTGAAGGCTACGGTGGCGCTCAATACAGCCAGTTGTTGGTGGATTCCTTAATCTCCGCATCACCACCTTGCTTTTTCTTCTCTTCCAATTCTTTCTCTTTTTCCTTGGTCAGCTCTTCCATGCTCTTGCCGGTCGTCTTCTTCGGATCCTCTTTCGGTTCGCCTGCCGGGGGGGCTGACTGGCCATTGCGGTGGCCCCCTCCCGCCGAGATCAGCATAGCGCCCTCGAGCAGAAAGGCGCACTGCAGGTTTCCCCGCAGCCTGCCGGGCTGTCCAGCCGCGCGGGTGTCGCCTCCTTTGGCAGCCACAGGTGAGCGACTGAATGCCCCTCCAAATTCCCGTGTCGTCGAGGAGATGGAAATATGGAGCGCAAATAGCGACGGCTATTCCTTCGTAATCAGTTTTTTCGAAACTTTTGCCGGTCCCGGATTTCATGGAAGGCCAGGCTATGTGGCGTCATGGCGTCCGCTTTACCGAGGCCGTGGCGCAATCAAGATCATCGGCTCACCCTTTAAGTCTTTCGACGAGGCCGAAGCCGCCTGCGATGCGATGCTGAAACACCTGATGAGCGACCAGGTGGTGATCGAATAGAGGTTGCACATGTGGCTGAGCGCTTCCGGGTACTGACCCCTGTTATTCAGGAAATAGCCACAGCGAGGCGCTCAAATGCCGCAATCAGCTCGATTAGCGCTCATCCGAGCGCCAGGGATTGCCGCCGCGCATCATATTGTTTATGAGGCCCATCAGCAATGCTGCCGCGACGGAGACCACTGCGACTGGAATCAAAACTTGGCTTAGGAAGGATCATGCCGGTTTTAATCTCGCACCGCTTGGTAACAATCGCCCGGGAGGTGGTTCCGGAGCAGAAAGAAATCCGCGAGGGGGATCCGTCAGACGGTGATTTCGGCTTGGATGCGCTCGACTTCCGCATGCATCGCGGAGTGCGGACACCCGTCACAACATTTCCGGGCACAGGCGCCGAGCGCTTCCTTGATGATGGTCTTGATGGTCCGGGCACATCGCCCGCATTCAGCGCTGCATCCGAGACATCCGTAAACCTGCTTAGGCGAACGCCGCAGGTCGTCTGCTGCGGTCACGGCGGAGCGGACGTCGTGATCGGTCAACACGTTACAGGAACAAACGATCATGAAACGGAACCCAATTGCGACACGCGGACACGGGCCGGATATTGTTGGACCGTGTCGCGAAACGCAAAGGGAAATCTGGCTGTTTCAAGCTATTCCAAACTGCCGGTAAGCCGAATACCGGCCCCGATCTGATCCCTCCGCTCCGGGGTCTCTGGCCGGTCACTGGGGCAGCCTTTACGGTTGTTCATGATGAGCTTGTGGCCGACTCCCGGACTTCCCCCTGGTTACGCAGCCGACCCCTCAGTGAGCGTGAGCTTCGTGCTGGGAGGCAAAGGATCGTTCGAACGCTACGAGAGGTGACCTCCGACGCAAATGTTCTTTCAAGGTTTCAGCAGTGGGCACGATAGGCGAGCTTTGATGCGCTGTTCGGCCTTACTTCGGTGGACGGCGTCCATCCGCATTCGAAGCCGACGACCTCGACCATGCTTCAATTCCCGCTGCGGATTCCGCCTGATCGGCTTTTCTCAGCAAGGCGCCTCGATAGGGGCTCGGTCAGTTCATCAGCCGACTCAACATTCCAGAAACGCCTATATGTCAGGCCGCCAAGCACGCCGCCGCGGGCAACACCGGCCATGGTCACGGTCAACACGACTGCCGAGGGCATTGAGCGCGCTGTTCGCATTGTTGTAGCTGCTCCCTAGGACACTGAAGGAAGGCGCCGTGAGAACCCCGTTGGCATCGATTGAAGCGCCGCCGCCAAACACCGCGGCCAGACGTTGATTGAGCGTGGTCGAGTTCGTATTGAGGAAGTCGATCGCGATGTGTGGGCGCCGATCGCTGATGTATTGGCGGCGACGGGCGCGATGGAGCCATCCGTCAGTCCTGTCAGCTTTCGCGTTCCGGCCGCGCCGGTGAAATCGACAAGAGCGCCGTCCGTCAATTTGCCGACGGTAATCTGCCGTGTGGTTGGATCCTGAGTGACGAGGCCAATGCCGCCGGAGTTGACCTGCGTCGACAGGTTGGTGATGGCGCTGTCGGTGCTCGTCAGTTTAGCATCGACTGCCTAGCACTACTTTGGCAGATTTATTCACGCCGTTGCATTTCGCCGACTTGTCTTCTGCAGTATGGGCATCGCTGATTTGGTGGTCGAAGAATGAGTTCGATGATGGCGTGGCGCACGGCCGGCAAACTCGGCTGTGGCGGTGGGCCGTTGATTCTTTTTTTTCCGGGCCACTGTGGCGATGCGGCGGTGCTGTAAAAAGGCGTAAGCGATCATGGTCATGAGAGCATGACGGTGAAGGCCGTGCCAGGACCGGCCCTCGAAGTGATCAAGTCCGAGCTCCTCTTTCAACTGCTGATGCGCTTGCTCGCAGATCCATCGCGCTTTGACGGCTGCAGCCAACTGTCGCAAATTCGTCCGGGCTGGCAAGTTGGCCAGATAGTACTTCTTCTCCCCCGAGCTGCGATGCTCACCGATCAGCCACGCCTCCTCGCCGGGAAGATGTTGTTGACCCTTGTCCTTGATCCGTTGTGGCGGCCCATCGGCGATCCGCACGCGAACAGCGGCAAACCGCGCTTTCAGTCTGCCCTTGGTTCCCAGCCGCCAACTCACATTCTTCCACCTAGTATCAGCAAGCATGTTTTCCGCCGGCATCGACAACAGATCCGGGATGTGCCGCTGACGGGGGCGACCTCGACCGGCGATCGGAAAGATCAGCTTGACCGCCGCCGGATAAACTTTCTGACGCCCCGGGATGCCGACTGCCCAGGCCAGGCCACGGGCCGTGAGACCCTGACGGAACGGCGCGCTGAGCCCGTAACCGGCATCCGCCAGCACACAGCCGAAGCGAACACCGGCTGCGAGCACGCGATCAATTTCAGCCAGCGCGATCTCCGGCTTGGTTCGCCCGGCGCGATGCTCGACGGGAACGCCCGCACGCTTCAATCGCGCCGGATCGCTCGTCCAACTCTCGGGCAGGAAGAGCCGCAGTGCCACCATTACCGGCACTTCACCGCACGCAAGTGTCAGCGATACCAACGTTTGGCAATTGGCCGTCTTGCCGAGCGATGAGGCATATTGCGGAGCGACACCAACCGAACGATCGCCCTTCTTCGGCATCGCCGTGTCGTCGATGACCAGCACCGCATCCTTGCCGCCGACAAGGCGATCGGCCTGAGCCAGCAATTCCGATTCCAATGGCGCCGCATCCCAGACACCATCAGCGATGAAATGGTGCAACTGGTCATAGTCGCCCGGTGCCAGCCGTGCAGCCATCGGCTGGACGCTCTTGCGATCGCCCGGTCCGATCAGTCCGGAAACATATAGTGGACACATCCGCCGCCGCGCCTTGTGACCCAAACAATCCAGGAACGGCTTCAGCCAGCGTCCAAGCTCATCTCCCCACTTCGATCTCATGTCCGCCATGGTCGGCCCTCCAAAAGCCGACCACCCATGAATCATCGAAAATCTGATTCGGGAATCCAGTTACCCAGATCAAGCGCAAAAATCTGCCAAAGTAGTGCTAGTTTCCAAACGCCTCAGATATTCGCGCGTCAAGATCGGCAACTGGTGCTCCAGATCGGACGCCATCGAAAGCTCTTCCTGCAAGATGCGTTGGCAAACCACTTGAGTTTGCGCGTCGCCGACAGCTTCGGCCGCAGCGATCAATACTCGGTACTACGCCGCCTCCATGCGGTCGAAGGTGTAGCTCGCCATCGCCCTTCACAATTACGTCGTCGACAAGCGGCCATCAGGCAGCGGGGCACGTTGATGCTGACGCGCTCAAGCTCAAGCAACTTTTGCGAGCCTCGGCGCGACAGTCCGCGACCGGAACTCGCAGGTAACGCCGGCGTTAACAAGGGCTATCGGACGACCGGACATACGACGTCATCATTAAAGAAGCGGGTATTGCCCGGCCCCAATTGACTCACAATGGATGACCTTCGATCCAGAGTAGACACCATGCGCGCAGAAGCGAGCCCTGATCAGGCGCCACCAGCCGATCTACGAATTATGTCCGTTGAGCCAGGACGGACAAGCATTTGGATGAAAGAACTCCCCTATAGTCTCGTTATGCTACTAACCATAATCGGCGTTGCCTATACGAGCTTCTCGAAACAACCGATTGTTGTCTATTGGGAGATTCTGGCGGTGGTGATTGGAGCCATCTGTATCGGCTCTGGATGGCAGAGTGCGGACGATAAAGACGCGCGATGGCGGTTGGTTCGGACGCAGGTACTGCATTGGTGCGCATTTCTGCTCGTGATGAACATGATACTGTTGCCGAGCGTGCAGAGGATCCTCAATGCCAATGTGAGTGGGCTCGCCATTTTCACGTTGCTGGCACTTGGTACGTTTACCGCTGGCATCCATGTCGCTTCTTGGAAGATCTGCCTTCTCGGACTCGTCATGGCCCTGAGCATTCCGGCGATTGCGTGGATTGAGAGTTCGGCATTGATTGTGGTTCTGGTTGTGTCCCTGGCGCTCGGGGTTGGCGCCGTGCTTTGGTTGCATTGGCATAGAAAGAAGCCCATCCCAGATTGACACAGAGACAAGCAGCGGCGCAGCTTGCATTCGATCACGCAAATGCCGAACCCGCGGAGGTAAAGAGTCTATCGAATTCCTGAAACCAGCGCTTGAGAAGGTCCGCGGCAAGACATTAAGGGTGCCGCTCTTTCAGGAGCAGGCGATGCAGCTAGCAGATCGTCGCCGACCGACGGGTCCCGCCTCGATGATCCGATCGATCTGCCAGACGGCCGTATCATCAGCACGATTGGCGAGGCGGCAGAATACGCCGTCAAGCTCCCCGCGAGATCGGCAATACCCCCATCATGGCAGCGCGCCGCTGATGCTCTCCACAAGGCCGCGGGGCATGGCGGCCCGTTCGTGTCAGTTCCGGCGAGCAGGCTTTTCAATGCGGGCCTTGCGCGCTTAAGCGGGACGATGGCAACCCGACTATGGCCCAATACGACGCCGGAGCAGGAGCCAATCATACCATCAATCGAAATGGCCTTCGCCAACTCAAGGCTGCCCTCAGCAAGGCGGCCGCGAGATCAATCGAGGTTTTGCTTGACGCTATTGCCGTCGCACTGGCTGCCTTCACGGCCGAGGAATGCATGAACTTCTTCGCCGCCCCCGGCTATGATCGTGTCTGATCAGATTAGCGCCCGCGAAAGCCGCGCCTTAGCAGACCCGCGACGGCGCCGCTGATGCGCACGGTCTCGGCGACGTCATCCGGAGGCGATCCGAACAGCCACGTCACGAGCCGCCTTCGCTGCTCGAATGTCGGATGGAGATGCGCTAGGGTGGTCCTTCCGGTCGCCGCAGCGACCGTGACCGCGACCCACCCCAGCCGTTCCATGTAGAGCCAAGGCTGGGCGCCTTCGGCCGGCGGGTGCATGGCCGTCGTCCAAGTCAATTCCACAGCAGAGGTGGAGAGCGCGGCGACGTGGCAGGGAACAGCATGATCATCGCCCCCGAGCGCCAGCGCGCCGGCCTCGTTGACAGGAAAGAACTTGTCGCCTCGCGGCAATTCGAAACAAGCCACGAACGCGATGAATGCGATCAGCATCGAAATGCCGGCCCACAGCAGATTGAAGTAGTCGAGCGATGAAATTTCGCTGGCAGCATAAGGAGAAAGAAATGCCCATGCGATGCTCGCCGCGGAGCCGAACGCAATCAGGCCGAACGTGAGCGCCAGCTTCCACCGCAGCTTCGGCGCCGATCGGTCGCCGCCTTTGTCGGTGATCTTGAAGGGCCGGCCGAACGGTTTGACGACGGCGCTGATCAATGTCGCGGAGACCGCAAACGAAACGATCGCGTGCGTCGCCTCCATGAACAAGGGAAGGGTGCGCGATCGCGAAATCCAGGCCATGTAGATGGTCTGGCCCAGAATGGCCGGCGCACCGTAGCGCAGAAACGCCAGATAGTCGGCCTCGAACGCCGGCAGACCGGCGAACCAGTACATCATCGGCGCGATCAGAAGCAGAACCAGAAACGGCTTGCAGAGCCAGTTCAGAATCCCGTGGACATAGTGCAGCCGTTGAATCGCGGAGTATCCGCGGCCGAACAACGGACCGTCGCGCAACAGCGCGACCTGGATCGTGCCGAGACACCAGCGGCTGCGCTGGGTGATGTATTCGGGAATGCCTTCGGCGGACAATCCGCAGCTCAGTTTCTCGTTGAGCCACCAGGTCTGATAGCCGTGCGCCAGCATCGTGTAGGTCAAGTTGATGTCTTCCGAGATCGCCTCACTTGGAAATCCGCCGATCTCAACCAGACGATCGCGGCGCACGACGAACGAGGTGCCGACGCAAAACGCGCATCCCCAGGCGTCCTTGGCGGGCTGAAAGACGTCGAAGAAGAAGCGCTGATCGTCGACCATGCTCTGCGTGGCCAGCAGATTGTGCTGGATCGGATCGCCGTTGTAGTAGAATTGCGGCGTCTGAACGATCGCCACGCCCGGGTCCGCCAGCAAGCCGACCGTTCGCTTCAACAAATGCCGCTGCGGAGCGAAGTCTGCATCCAGAACCAGAATGACGGGTGCATTGGTCGAGGCGGATGTCACCGCGAGGGCATTGTTGAGGTTGCCGGCCTTCGCCGCCTTGTTGTCCGCCCGGGTGATATACCGCGCGCCCGCTTCCAGGCAGTAGTCGCGAAGCCAGCTTCTCCGCGTGTCGTCGAGTACCCAGACGGTGAAGTCCGGATAATCGAGCTCGAGCGCCGTCAGGATGGAGCGCTCGATCACCTCAAGCGGCTCGTCATAGGTGCAGATGAAGACATCGACCGCGGGATAGGTGCCGCGGACGCGCATCTCGCGCTCAGCCCGGTCAGCCTGTCCCGATCGATCAATGCTGCGGAACAGAATCACGATCGACATCAGCGTGTAGACGACCGCGATGAACTCGAGGGTAAAGAAAAGGTGCGGCCAAAGGCTTTCGGCGGACATCGAAAGCCGCGGCAAGGTATCGTGCCAACGCCAGAAGACATAGATTACGAGCAATGATCCGGCTGTCGTGCCAAAGATCATCCGGTCGAGCGCCCGTGAGGGGTTGAGCAGGCGTGCGCTCACAAGCAGCCCGATCCACAGTCCGAAATCGATCATCAGAATCGATGCGTTGTCAGCAGCGCTTTCCAGCATCAGTTCGTCTTTCTTCCGGCAAACGGGTTCCAGCCGGTTGCCGCCAGCGCGGCCCATGCGGTGGCTCCAAGATGGGGCCTGCGATAGTAGAAGAAGTCGGCGTTCGTGCTGGTCGGGTCGATCGACAACCCGGTAGTCACCCTGGCGTTGCGCGTCGCGTTGAGCAGGCCGGATTCGGTTTGATCCGAACGAAGCCCAGACAAAATCTCCCGGCTGCGCGCAAGATCCCCGGACATGCGATAGGCCAGGGCCGCCTGCGCGGTTCCTTCAACCCACAGGCCGTCACGGTCTCCGTTGAAGTCGAAGCCTCCGGGCACCGCCAGATGCGTCTCTGCGAAACGAAGCGCGCTTCGCCACTCGGCAGGTGCATCAGGGACCGCCATCCATGGCCAGAGTTGAACGTCGAGCGCAAGCATCGCGCCGTCAGCCGGCTTTCCGTCGGGGTTGCGCCCGAGCAGAAAGTGGTCGCCGCGAAACGAAGCTTCAAGAAGCCGCCGCGCCTTCGACGCCGCCTCGGCATATTTCGCGTCGCCCGTCAGCCGCAACAGCCAGTTGGCAACCGCGTACACATCCGCATTGTGTTCGGTTGACACCCAATCAAGCCGCACCTGGGCGGGATCGTAGCCGTGGAAACCGCCGCGAAAGCCCTCGGTCTCGGCGGCGGTGTTGACCGTGATCCACGCTAGCAGTCGCTCGGCATCGGCGAGATAGGCCGTGTCCTGGGTCGCTTGATGCAAGGTCAGCAACGCCAGCGCAGCCCAGGCGACGTTGCCGGTGGCGGTGCCATCCTGCGCGGGATCTTCCGCCCACAATTTCTTGTCGCTGTCCCACCAGCCCGGAAGCGCGGGCGGGCCCTTGCCGACCGGGCCGGCGCGATAGGCGTTGCGGATGCGGCCGTCATGGAACGTGCGGTCAGTGCGAGCCGCCTTGCTCAGCGCGTCGCCAATCAGCCGCGCCGCCGGCAGGTTTCCACACGCCACCAGCGCGATCGCGGCCAAGGCATTGTCATAGACAAATGCCGTCGTGGCCAGTCCGCGAGGCAGATGATCTTCATCCTGCCCGGGTTCATAGCTTCGGATAAAGACCGGCTCCGAACCGCGCGCCTGCGATGCCACAGCCCGGCTCAGCCCGGCGCAATATGGATTGTGGCCGGAGACCGGATCGCCCATTGCTGCGGAACCTGATGCGATCGCAATACAAAGGCCGATGACGAGGGGCCGGATCACTTCGCAACGACCGCTTCGGTGCGGGCCGGCCAGTCTTTCCATTTCGCCAAGGCGTAGCGGTCCTGCGGCGCTTCGCGGAATTTCGCCGAGAGCCGGGCGTGCCCCGCCTTGCGATTGCGCTCATGGAGCGATTGCGCGTTGGCGGATCCCCACGAGGTCACGAAGGCCGCGAGCTGCCGCCAGGCGACCGACATCGACGGGACAGCGACGCCGTTGTCCCGCGTCACTGTGACCCATTTGCCGACCGAGCATGGTGCGGATTGCCCAGCCTCGGCGGATTCGGTGCGCAGACCGTCGCCGCTCTTTTGATCCGGCATCACGATCGCGTACATTTCTCGCCGTTCGGTTTGCGGAAACGGCACCGCGTAGCGTTCATCAAGCTTGTCGCTAGTCTTTGGTAGCAGCGAGGTGATGATGCCGGATTTGAAAGGTGCTCCATCGACCCGGACATGGGTGCCGGCCGCCAGGTTCTGGCCCTGCCGATAGGAGAAGATGGCGACGACAAATTGCTGCTCGCAATCGATCAGCGAGGCCAGCGCGTCGCCGGCACTGACATGGCGTCCCTTGGAGGCCTGGACCGTCAGGACCATGCCCTGGCCCGGAACCCGCACCTCCGCCGCGGCCAGCTTGTCAAGCCGGGTGCGTTCCGCATCGATCAGCCCCTTCTGGTCGGCGAGTTGCGCGGACAATTCAGTCTCCTCGATTGCAAGCCGCTTGGCGTCGAGATCGATATCGCGCCGCTTCTGAACGAGTGTGGCAATGGGGGTCAGATCGTCGCCGACATAGATTCCTTTTTCCAAGGCTTCGAGCTGGCCGATTTTCTGGCCGAGTTTCGCCTTCTCCGCGTCCGTGTTGTGAAGCGCCGCTGAATATTGCTTCAACGTCGGGTTTAGCATGTCCATGCTCGCGGTGTTGCGTTCCACCATCTTGGTCTGCCGATCGACCAGCGCCTTCTTCGCGCCGCCAAGTGAGTCGGATTCGGCGACCTTGGCGCGCAACTCCTCGATCTGCGACTTGAATTGCGATTTCAGTTGCGCCAGCTGGCCGTCGATTTCCTCATTCAGCGACGTCAGATAATTCAGGTCGGAGCTCCGCTTTTCTTGCGTCGCCGCCAGTTTCTGTCGGGCATCGGACGTCTTCTGCTCCAGCATGATGAGGGTGGTTCGATCGAGCCTGGCGTTCGAAATCCGCGCGAGCACGTCGCCGGCGTTCACTTCGCCCCCCGGCGTCGCCGACAACGAATCGATGTCGCCATTGATCGGAGCGGTCAGAAGTTTGACGGGGGCATCGACCACCGCTCGATCGGATTGATCGGCAACGATGGGCGGAACGACGGCCGTAACCATGAGCGCGGAGAGAACCCCGGCAACTACCAAAGATGATACGCGCAGAATCACGGGATGACGCCCGCCGGGCGCAGGGCGACCGGATCGGCTCGTCGTTGAATCGGACATTTATTCCCCTTCAATGTTGCGGGATTTGAAAGGGCGTTGCCTCCTGGAATGTTCCGTGGTCCCGCTGTGACGCCGTCCCGGATTTTCGAACCAACGATGTGCGCTGCTGTTCGATCAAATGATCGGCTTCAAGTTTTGTTACACAGCACACAGCGGGCGGCGCACCCCTCCAATCGCACACGATAGAGGCAACGGCGTGCTCAGACGTTGATCGAGGTGTTGCAATAGCGACCGCTTCAAGAAATGTTTACTAAATGGAGGGCCATGGCTGATGACCGGCGCGTGAGCTTACTTACGTGCCATCGGCCGTTGCGTTGACGGTTCGATGGCGGACGTGGGCCGGTCAGCAGATGGCATGGGAGGGCGTACGGCGGAAGAGATCGTTGCGAAGTTGCGGCAGGTTGATGTGCTGCTGGGCACAGGCGGGCAGGTAGCAGACGCAGTCCGCGAGCGATAGGCGTGACGGAGGTCACGTACTATCGCTCGCGGAATGAGTATGGTGGCCTGAAGGGCGATCAGGCGGCTGAAGGAGTTGGAGACCGAGAACGCTCGGCTCCGGCGAGCGGTGTCGGAGCTGACGCTGGACAAGCTGATCCTGGCGGAGGCAACTTCTAGCCCCTCCCGACGCCGTGCGTGCGTCGATCATATGATGACCGGGCTTGGCATCTCCGAGAGACGGGCGTGCCGGGCTTTGGGTCAGCACCGATCGACGCAGCGCAAGACCCCAACGACACCGATGACGAGGCCGCTTTGACTGCCGACATCATCAAGCTTGCCCGCCAATATGGTCGCTACGGATATCGCCGGATTACTGCGTTGCTTCGCAGAGCTGGGTCGACGGTGAACAAGAAGCGTGTGAACGGATCTGGCGATGCGAGGGACTGAAGATCCCCCTAAAACAACCTAAACGCGGGCGTCTGTGGGTCAACGACGGCTCGTGCATCCGTCTGCGGCCAGAGCGCCCCAACCATTTCTGGTCTTATGACTTCGTCGCCGACCGTACCCATGACGGCAAAGCGTTCCGGATGTTGTGCATCATCGACGAGTTCAGCCGTAAACACAAGATTCCTGACAGTCCCTTGTAGGAACGTATGTGCGCAGGAATGCCCCGCGAGACGAACAGCTCGCAGAGTGCCTCGATGACATCGGTCGCCCTGAGCTTCCGTGCGACACGGATGGCCCGACGCGGTCTGGACGAGGTCGCGGAATGGCAAAACCAGCCGCTCGATGCCAGTTAAGCACGTGTCAACCGAACCGGGTGCAGCTCAGTCGTGCGAAGGCATCACATAAATCGATGGGGTTACGTCGTCGGCCGCCGCGCTCTTGTATGTTATTGAGAAACCGTCGCCGGGGAAGGGCGAGAGCCACCTATCCCGGAAGCGCTTCTGAGCCAGGGCAGCTTCCGAATTGCTGTCATTGCTCTCGTGACCAACGCGGTGGCGCGGAATTCTTAATAGACGGCGGGAGCTGACACCTCTGCCATTCGTTGGAACCTATTCGGTAACCTGAGATTAGCCCTCAGTTTTCACAGAACACGGAGGCTTTCTATGGCCCGAATTCTTCTAATTGCAGCCGCTGGTGCGCTGCTCGCCACCAGCGCGTCTGCTGCACCCCTCATGAACCAGAATCCCGCTATCTCACCCTCGTCTTCAACTGAAAACGTCAGGCTCGTTTGCGATGATTATGGGCGCTGTTACCGCACCCGCGGCCCCCGTTATGTGCAGCGGGGGTATTACGGAGACCCTTACGCTTATGGGCGGCGTGGTTACGTCGAACCTAGCTATGGCTATAGCGAACCTGGCTATGGATACGGCTACGGTGGCGGACCAAGCATTGGTTTTAGCTTTGGCGGCGGTCGCTGGTAAAATAGCAAAGACCCTTCCGTCGTCGACGGAGGGGTTTTCTTTGTACGAGAATGCAGCTCTCTCGCAAAAGTGTC
The DNA here is from genome assembly GCF_051912485.1 of Nitrobacter sp. JJSN. Taxonomy (GTDB): domain Bacteria; phylum Pseudomonadota; class Alphaproteobacteria; order Rhizobiales; family Xanthobacteraceae; genus Nitrobacter. The sequence continues at coordinate 3,423,429 of NZ_CP196822.1, forward strand.
TCAGGGAACCCAACGGTCTGCGGTGTGTTTCTTGCTGAGCCGAGTTCTTCGGCACCGTTGTGGAGGATGTTACGATGAAGAATAAGTTTTTAGCGTCCGTGGCTGCCGTTACTTTGTTCGCCACTACAGGTTTAGTTGTTGCGCAAAATAATCCTGGTGGAATGAAGGGTGGAGACACGCCTGCGGCAGCATCGCCCAAAGGTGAAACCAGCGCTCCCATGAATGCGCCTGCCGCTAAGGGGGCGGAGACCGCGCCGACTGCCCCGAAATCAGGCGCATCAGCTCAGGACAACAGTGACACCAAGGCTAAGCCAAAGGCAGCGCAGGACAAGGCCGGAAGTGCGGGTACGAAAACACCAGAGGCTGGATCCGATGCAAAAACCTCGAGTGACGCGAAGGGTGATAGTAAGTCTAAGACAACGGAGCCGACAACTTCGACGACCAATTCGAAGGACACTAAGGCTCCCGCTGCGGCCGACAGCAAGCCTTCCACGCCAAACACCAAAACGTCGGGCAACGCTGCGACCTCGGCAACGGGGGCTCCCCCCGCCGAAAAGCAGACGCAGATTATATCCGCGATTAAGCAGGAAAAGGTTGAAGAGGTAACAAACATCAACTTCAACATCTCAATTGGAACGGCAGTTCCGAGTACCGTTCGTTACTATCCGCTCCCTTCTCGTATCGTAGAAATCTATCCTGAATGGCACGGCTACGATTTTATTCTCGTTCGTGGAAAGTACATCATTCTACGTCCGCGAACCCATGAGATCGTTTACATCATCGAAGGTTAAAACTAGAAGATAACGCCGGCCGACGAAGTCAATCACCGCGCGACGAAATCATGAATACGCTTTGCGGTGAAGCGTTGGGCGGCAGTACACCGGTTCGGCGGGTAAGATCACCAATTGCCAGATCGGCGTATTCGCGTCCTACGTCTCGCAACACGGCCACGCCTTCATCGACCGGGCGCTGTATCTGCCGAAGGCCTGGGCGGAAGATTCCAAGCGCATGGCGGCGGTGCATGTTCCCGAAGCAACCCGCTTTGCGACAAAGCCGGCTATCGCGCGCGCCATGATCGAGCGCGCCATTGCCGCGAACGCGCCGTTCAGTTGGGTCGCGGCTGACAGCGTCTACGGCGTCGGCGACATTGAGATCGCATTGCGGCGAGCCGGCAAGGGGCTATGTTCTGGGCGTGAACGCCAATCATCCCTTCCGCTCGTGGGCCAAGCCGCACGCCGTCGCCGGAACCACCAAGGACATCACCGAGAGCCTTTCCCAAGCCGCCTGGCGGCGCCTGTCAGCAGGTGACGGGACCAAGGGCGAGAGGCTCCACGACTGGGCGTATCTCGACTTGGCCGATCTTGATGCCAGCGAGTACAACGGCGCCTCACCGGCTTGTGGACGCGCGGCCTTTTGATCCGCCGAAACATCGCCGATGGCGATCTCGCCTACTTCTCGACATGGTGTCCGGCCGACACGCCCATCGAAACGTTGGTGCGGGTCGAAGGTCATCGCTGGGCAATCGAGGACAGCTTCGAGACCGCCAAAAGCGAACTCGGCCTCGATCATAACGAGACCCGTTCCTGGCATGGCTGACATCGCCACGTCTCGCTCGTCATGCTCGCCTTCGCCATGATGGCCGCGATCCGCCATCATGCCAACGCCCGTCCTTCGGACCCCCAAAAACGACGCGCCGGACAAGGTCCCGAACTCGCCATTGATCCGCTGGTCGGTTCAGGAAATCCGCCGCATCGCCACACGTCTCGCCCGACGACGTATCAACCCCGCAAATATCATCGCATGGTCGCTGTGGCGACGGGCACATCAGGCCACAGCTCGACAATCCCACCTCAAATCAAAACCACAACTGTAATGCATCTAGGCCATGCTACCTTCAAAACGAGGCCGCAGTGGTCGGAAACACGCCAGTACCCGCCGTCCGGTGCCGTCCTGGTTAGGACACCCGCAATTTGGGACAGTGGGCAAAAGTGAACAGCGCGACACTGTTGGATTCGGTCGGCCGCAACCGAAGCCGCAGCCATTCTGTGGTGGCCCTCAAGACCCAGACGGCGCTGGGGCCGTTTGAGGGTCGATAAGATACACCTAGAATCTCGGGGCGATTTGGGCGTGGGTTATTTTATCTTCGGCCTGGCGCTTTGGTTGGTTGCCGGCCGGTAGGACCAAGTCAGGAAATGCCAATCAGGGACCCATGTATCGCAACAGCTTTTTGAATATTCGATCACCTTCGTCAGCACAGCAGCGGGTGTGGAATGGTAAGAGCTTTATGCCACACCACATTTTGCAAGCCGGCGTTCTGTGCGCGCAGGAACATAGACTGACCTTGTCGGTTAGCTTTCCGGGACGTCTTCTTTAGGGAGTGTGCGCCATGGAGAAGGATCGAATTGCCGGATCGGTGAAGGATTTCGCCGGCAACGCAAAGACCGAGGCAGCAGGCCGCATTCGCGAGACGACAAGCGCCGCGCAGAACCTGTACGGCCAGGCCAAGGATGCAGCGCGCGAAGCTACGGATGCCACCGTCAACTACGCCAAAGACGCTTATGAGAACCGCGGCGATACTTTCCGTGACGGCTCGCAAGCGATTGCGAAGAGGGTGCAGGACAATCCGCTCGGTTCGATGTTGATCGCGGGCGGGATCGGCTTTGCGTTGGCGCTATTGCTGACTCGCCCGCCGCAGCGCGGGCGATAACGGCTAAGACGGGCATATCGGAACAGTTCACGCCTTTTGATTGATTGGCTGTTTGTTGGAGATTAAATCGTGGATGATGACATCCCGCTGGCCCCTTTCGCCCACGAAGGCTCGGATCCCGTTCCAGAACCGAAATCCACCATCGCGGAAGTCTCCGAAGCTGTGAAAAGGACGGTCCACGGCGTTAGCGGCGCGATGGAAGCGGGTCGAAAGCCAGGGATGCCGTTGAGCATCTTGAGTAACATCGTGCGCGAGGCGCCTCTTGGTTCGCTGTTAATCGCATTCCTGTTAGGAGTTGCCGTCGGCCGCCGCCGGTGATGGTTTGGGGGCGCGAGCAGATCTGCTGATGGCTCGGCGGATGCGTGGTAGGCTCTGCGTCGATGTCGGCGAGGGACATGCACAGCACTTGCCCGTTCCCGGCCCGCGAGAAGGGCTGTCCTGAGCGGACATTGCCGTGATCAACCAGGGTCGGTCTGGCCCGTTATCGGGGAATGCAAGTTGCAGTGAACAAGTAGCACGCGCTATTCGGCGCTGCTCACCAGCTTGATGCGCGGCTCAGCGGCATGCATCAGGGTGCGATACGCCGCAAGATAGTCAAGCGCCATGCGGCGCGCGGTGAAACGTGCCTCGAACTGCTTTCGGACCGCGCTGCGATCCAGCTGTGCAAGGCGGCCGACTGCCGCGACAGCGCCGATCTCATCATCGACGATGAAGCCGGTCAGGCCTTCATCGATGATCTCAGCGACAGATCCGCGGTTGTACGCGATCACGGGCGTGCCGCACGCCATGGCCTCGATCATCACAAGACCGAAGGGCTCCGGCCAATCGATCGGCAACAATAGGGCGGTTGCACCACTGAGAAAATCCGATTTTTCGTGATCGCCGATCTCGCCGATATATTCGACCAGCGAGTGACGCAGCAGCGGCCGAATGATTTCGTCGTAGTACTCCTGATCGCCGCGATCAACCTTGGCGGCGATCTTCAGGGGAATACCGCATCGTATGGCTATCTTGATGGCTTGGTCGACGCCTTTTTCCGGCGCGATGCGACCGAGCACGGCGAGATAGCTCGGCGAGATGGATCGCGGCGTCAGCAGCTTTTCCGGTACTCCGTGGAGGATTGTGCGGACCCAGCTTGCTTGCGGCACGGGGCGCCGCTGCGCCGTTGAAATCGAGATCACCGGAACTGACGAGAACGTGGTGAAAACTGGCTGTAGTTCGGGCAGATCGAGCCTGCCGTGCAGCGTGGTCAAATATGGTGTCGGCTGCCGGGAGAACAGCGAAAACGGATAATAGTCTAAATGAAAGTGCAGAAAATCAAACTCTTCATCGTCGCATTTCTGTCGCACTCGCTCCAGCATCATCATGTGCAAAGCGTTGGGATCGCGCACTGATCCATCGAGGCGCAGGGCTTTCGGCCAGGTTGCGTCCAGTTTTGCGGAAGTACTGGAATCGCCGCTGGCGAATAGCGTTACATCGTGTCCAAGTGCGACCAGTTCCTCCGTGAGCCAGTGCACCACGCGCTCAGTGCCGCCATAAAGCTTAGGCGGTACAGCTTCCGTGAGCGGGGCTATCTGCGCGATGCGCATCCAGTCGTCTCCTGTTAGCATTTCCGGGAAAAGCCCAGATATTAGAATGGCAGCGGCCTGCCGCCAGGGGTGCTTCGTCTCGGATCAGGCGGGAGCGTTACAGAACTCTCAGTCACCGGTAGATGCCGTGATGGGGCGGTGATAATCCAGCATGTCGTTTCGGGTCGAGACTCGCTGGTCAATATTGCTCACTTTCAAGATCTAGAGCTGCCACCAACTAAGGCGGAAACACATCGTCGAGGAACGCTTAAGCGTGTCCAACATTGGCTCAGCAGGAGGTGAGGCCGCTCATCGGCTTACGCCTTTTCCCGCCGACTTGTGAAGCGTCAACGTCGCAAGACTAAACCGGTTCTGTCCTGGAACACATCGCTGTTGACGCCCCTTTGTCTACCCTGCGGGCATCAAAGAAACACCCCGCTGCGGCGCTGGGAGCACCGGGGACGGGTGGATTTGAAAAGGGATCGAGCAGATTTAGTACTCGAACTGTTCGATCATGCAGTCGCCGACCGCCACGCAGCATTGGAAGCGGGGCCGCCCGAACCGACCCGCCTGCGCGCGCGTTGAGGTAATCAAGCGCTATGGGAAAGCTTTTCGCGTTTGACCGCGCTGCCGCGGTTGGGAAATATAATAGCGGTACCGCACGCGGTTCTTGGTCACGTTGCACGGCGGTGACAAATTAGGCCACGAAGCGCGGCATAGGCGGCGCGGGCGGCGTAAAAGCCCACCAGTGGCTAGGCTGGTCCCTTTTGGGGGGCGGTCGGGATGTTTGCCGTGGAAGTGTACGCCGCTGTCCGGCATTTTGTTTTCATTGAGGGCCACAGCCGTCGTGAGGCGGCCCGGGTATTCGGGTTGAGCCGTGAGACGGTCCTGAAGATGTGCCGGTTCGCGCTGCCGCCGGGCTATACGCGCACGATGACGAAGCCGAAGCTTGGCCCTTTGCTCCCGGTGATCTCCGCGATCCTGGAGGCGGACCGCACGCGTCCGGTGAAGAAGCGGCACACGGCGAAGCGGATCTTTGAGCGGCTGCGCGACGAGTTCGACGGTGGCTATACGGTGGTGAAGGACTACGTCCGCATCGCGCCGGCAAGAGGCCGCGAGACGTTCGTGCCGCTGTCGCATCCGCCGGGCCATGCGGAGGTGGATTTTGGCGAAGCGGTCAGCGTGATCGGCGGCGTCGTTGCAAGCTGCGACAGATGGGTCGCTCCTCAGCGCCGGCGGGTCTTTTGTGCACCGCCCGTCGCTGAATTAGGAACCTCTTCCCACCCCACGCGTTAACCGGCTGGAACGGGATACCCCCCACCACGCAAATTCCCGGACCCGAATAGGCCCGCTATTTGCTCCCTTTTGGCGGGCCTTTTGGCGAGCACCAACTCAGCGGCCAAACTCGTAGATCCGCCGACTACTCGCGCTCACGCCGCCGTTTTCTCAGCGCGGTCAACGGCACAGTCGGCAACCTCACGGTTCGTGAGCGGCGGTCCGCCGCCGCGCAGCCGGCCATGTCGGCTTCGATCGGGCCAGACGGACCGCACCCGCCCATGACGATCAGCCCCGCCACGGCCCAGTGGGATCAGGAAAGCGCGGAGCGGGATCATGCCGTCACGGACCAAGAATTTCGAAGTTTGAGTTAGCAACTGGAACCGCCAACGGGCCCTCCTTGTTGCTCCATGGCGATGACAACAGGAGGACACAAACTATGGGCAAAGGCGCTCTTCTCTGGTTACTCGGCATACCGATTCCGATCATTATTTTGCTCTGGCTGTTTGGATTTCTGCACTAGGCCGTAGTGACGATTTAACTATCTGAGCCAGATAGCGATGGCGGCGAGTTTGACGAAGCCCATGAAGTTGGCGAGCAGCTTGTCGTAACGTGTTGCGACGCGCCTAAACTGCTTGAGCCTATTGAAGAAGCGCTCGATGATGTTGCGCTCCTTGTAGAGATCGAGGTCGTAAGGACGCTGATCTTTCCGGTTTCGCTTTGGCGGGATGACGACAGTGGTTTGCATCTCAACGATCTTGTCGATGAGATGGTTCGCATCATAGCCTTAGTCGGCGATTGCGCAGCTTGGCTGAAAACCGTCGATCAGGCCATGCGCGAAGGCGATGTCGTTGCGCTGCCCTGGGCTTGCAATGAGGCGCGCCGGTAGACCGAGCGCGTCGCCTGCGGCGTGGATCTTGGTTCTCAGGCCACCGCGAGACCGGCCCAGGCCCTGGCATCCGCCCCCCCTTTTGACCGTCGCGCACCGGCGGCGTGCTGATGAGCGCGAACGATGGTTGAGTCGATCATCAGCCATTCGAGGTCGGCTTGCTTCGCGTTCCCAACGCACCCATAGCGACTCAAAAGTGAAAGGTATCTGTTCGTCGACCGGCAGAGAGCGCCAATCGGGCAGATTCGATGCGTGGCTCAGAACGTGCCCGGCATTCCTGCTCAGCATTTGGCGACGTTCGGCGGGCACTTTTTTGCCGCAGGCGCGGCAGTGCACAAACCGTGTAGGTTAGCCGACGAAAGTGACATCTCGAGATTCCGAGAGATCGTATAAGAAAATTTTTTGTTCAAAGAAGGATATCGAAATTTTACTTGTCATGTGCACTGAGTCAATGTGAATCAATGGAAAGCGGCAAAAACGGCAGCCTGTTGATCGAGATACGGTGAGCGCTATCCGCACGCCGGACGGTTTTCGCGCCACTAAAATCCTCACGCACGCGGCGCGCAAATACGAGGTCACCTTCTGCTTGGCGAGGTCGCCGGCAAGGTCTTCCGCATCAGCGGCAACCTGATTGATGTCATGGTGTTCGCCGATGTTGCGACGGCAGAGATAGTGAGGGCCGATCTAGTGTCTCGGCATTAGGCGCAGTTCCGGTGTGGCTGCCGCCCAGGAATACTACCGCAGCACCGCTGTTGCCGAGATCTAGGCCGCAGCGTGAGGAGTTGGCCACGATGAACATTCCTTCGCTTGCGGACATGCTGATCGCGCATGAGCGCATCAAGCCTCACATCCACCGGACGCCCGTCCTTACCTCGCGCGTCATCAATGAGCTCTCTGGCGCCGAGCTCTTCTTCAAATGCGAGAATCTCCAGAAGGGCGGCGCCTTCAAGGCTCGCGGCGCCTCGAACGCCGTATTCGGTCTGAACGACGCGCAGGCCGCGAAGGGCGTGGCAACGCATTCCTCTGGTAACCACGGCACTTGTCTATCCTATGCGGCCGGCCGGCGTGGTATTCCCTGCACGGTTGTGATGCCGCGCACGGCGCCTCAGACTAAGAAAGACGCGGTTCGCGGCTATGGCGGCAAGGTCGTCGAATGCGAGCCCTCCACCAGCTCGCGCGAGGCCGTCTTCGCCGAGGTTGTCGCAGAGACAGGAGCAGAGTTCGTCCACCCTTACAACGATCCGCGGGTGATCGCGGGACAGGGCACCTGCTCGAAAGAGCTGATCGAGCAGGTCGACGGGCTCGATGCGGTCATCGCCCCAATCGGCGGCGGCGGCATGGTGTCGGGCACGTGCCTCACGCTGTCGAATCTCGCTCCGCAGATCAAGATCTACGCGGCCGAGCCCGAGCAGGCCGACGACGCCTATCGTAGCTTCAGGGCTGGTCACATCATCGCCGACGATGCCCCGAACACCGTGGCGGACGGGCTCAAGGTGCCGCTGAAGGAGCTCACTTGGCACTTCGTCAGCAAGCACGTCACCGACATCTTCACGGCGTCCGAGCAGGAAATCGTCGATGCGATGAAGCTGATCTGGAAGCGGATGAAGATCGTCATGGAGCCGTCGAGCGCTGTGCCGCTGGCGACCATTCTGAAGAACCGCGACGTCTTCGCTGGCAAGCGCGTCGGCGTGATCATCACCGGCGGCAACGTCGATCTCGACAAGTTGCCCTGGCAGTAGGGGAGAACCGCCACATGAGCCTGGAAGCGAAACTCTCGGACCAAGCGAAGCTCTCCGGCCTCGAGGTCGGATACGACGTTCCTGCCCTGCCCGGCATGCGCGAGAACGAGATCCAGACGCCTTGCTTGATCCTTGATCTCAATGCTCTCGAGCGTAACATCCGCAAGATGGGCGACTACGCCAGGGCGCATAATATGCGCCACCGTGCCCACGGCAAGATGCACAAATCCGTTGACGTGCTTCGGCTGCAGCAGGAGCTCGGCGGCGCGATCGGCGTCTGCTGCCAGAAGGTCTCCGAGGCCGAGGTCTTCGCCCGGGCCGGCATCAAGGACATCCTGGTCTCCAATCAGGTCCGCGACCCGGCCAAGATCGATCGGCTGGCGCGGCTACCGCGCTATGGCGCGCGTATCATCGTCTGCGTCGACGACCTCGCGAACGTCGCCGAACTCTCCGCGGCCGCTCAGAAGCACGGCACGACGCTTGACTGCTTGGTCGAGATCGACTGCGGCGCCGGACGCTGCGGCGTGAAGACATCCGCGGACGTGGTCGCCATTGCCAAGGCCATCGCCGCCGCACCGGGCCTGAAGTTCACCGGCATCCAGGCCTATCAGGGGGCGATGCAGCATCTCGACAAATACGAGGACCGCAAGACCAAGCTCGATGCGGCGATTGCCCAGGTCAAGGAGGCGGTGGAGGCTCTGAAGAGGGAGGGTCTCGAGCCCGAGCTCGTCAGCGGCGGCGGCACCGGCAGCTATTATTTCGAGAGCGGCTCGGGCGTCTACAACGAGCTGCAATGCGGCAGCTACGCTTTCATGGACGCCGATTACGGACGCATCCTCGACAAGGACGGCAAGCGCATCGACAAGGGCGAGTGGGAGAACGCCCTCTTCATCCTGACCAGCGTGATGAGCCACGCCAAGCCCGATAAGGCGATCTGCGACGCCGGCCTCAAGGCCCAGTCAGTCGATTCCGGTCTGCCTTTCGTCTATGGCCGCGACGACGTGAAATACGTCAAGTGTTCGGACGAGCACGGCGTCATCGACGATCCGAAGGGCTTGCTAAAGGTCAACGAGAAGCTGCGCCTCGTCCCCGGGCACTGCGACCCGACCTGCAACGTCCATGACTGGTATGTCGGCGTGCGCAATGGCGTGGTCGAGACGCTCTGGCCCGTCTCGGCGCGCGGCAAGGCCTATTGAAAATCAACGAACGCCTTTGGGCGCCCCACTTTCATCGAGAACCGACGACATGATCATCGTTCCCGAACGGGAGATCGCAGGGCTGCTCACGCTTTCCGATTGCTTCAGCGCCGTCGAAAAGGTCTTCGCCTCCATGGCGAACAGATCCGCCAACAATTTCCCGGTCGTCCGGGAGGCCATCGGCCATGCCGAGGCGCTCTACGGCTTCAAATCCGGATTCGATCGCGAGAGCCTCGCGCTCGGCCTGAAGTCGGGCGGGTTTTGGCCGGGCAATATGGCCAAGGGCCTCACCAACCACCAGTCCACGGTCTTCCTGTTCGACGCCGATACGGGGCGGTGCCGTGCCGTAGTCGGCGGTAACCTGCTGACGGCGCTTCGCACGGCCGCCGCCTCCGCGATCTCGATCAAGTACCTCGCGCGCAAGGACGCCAAAGTGCTCGGCATGATCGGCGCCGGCCACCAGTCGGCCTTCCAGTTGCGCGCCGCGCTCGACCAGCGCGGCTTCGAGCGTATCCTCGGCTGGAACCTCCATCCCGAGATGCTCGGCCGTCTCGAGACGGTGGCGCAGGAGCGTGGCCTTCCCTTCGAAGCCGTCGATCTCGACCAGCTCGGCGCGGAATCCGACGTGATCATCACCATCACCTCGTCTTTCGCGCCGATCCTGAAGGCCTCGCAGGTCAAGCCAGGAACGCATCTGGCCTGCATGGGCACGGACACCAAAGGCAAACAGGAGGTCGAGGCCGAGCTCGTCGCAGCGGCAACGATCTTCACCGACGAGGTGGCCCAGTCCGTCACGATCGGCGAGGCCCAGCATGCGGTGGCGGAAGGCCTTCTGACCGAGCAGGCGATCGTCGAAATCGGCGCGGTGATCAACGGCACCCATCCTGGCCGAACCTCGGCCCAGGAGATCACGCTGTTCGACGGAACAGGAGTCGGCCTGCAGGATCTTGCTGTGGCCTCTGCAGCTGTCGAGCGGGCGACCGAGAAGGGCATCGCCATCGATATCGATTTCTGACGAGACGAGCTGTGGTGGTCAGGCGGCGCCCAGCGCTGGGCAACGGTCTGCCCCCTCGTCGCGATACCGGCTCAACAACCGATACGTCTGCCGCGGCGTTATGTTCATCAGTCCGGCCGCAACGGCAACGCTCAGCCGTTTGCTATCCAACCGTGCCAGGACATCAAGACGATTCAGTTCGCGCTTGCTCATCAACACCCCGCTCATCTCCGAAGTTCCCAAAAGGACCAGAAACTGACATCTGAACTTTGCTTAGTGCTGACATTCTAGCTTTGCTGCTACACGCGGATTCGCGCATCGAACCGTGATAGAACGTCCGCTTTGTGCCGATTGTGTTGAAAAAGTCCTTTTCGCTCATGACTGAAAATTCTCAAGACCGCTGGTGCGTTTCTCTCGCTGCGACGTGAGGGACCACATGAATTACCGCAAAAGCGACCGCTTGCCCTCGTATCGATTCTACCGTGCCTTGCAGCGGCAGAAATCGCCAATGCGCTACATTTGCGAGATTTTCGGCGTCCCGCGATTTTCGAGTTTTTCAACACAATCTGCCATGACCGGACATCCGCGGCCAGTTGGTTCATCCGAAAAATGCCACGAGAGGAAATCCTCACCGAACCGCTAAGCGCAGCGAGAGAGACGCGCAAAGTGCCAATGAACCGTTTCAGGGTAGATCAAGTGTCAGCATCGCTGACCCGCCTCTGCAAAAAAATGCCAGATGGAAATGCATGGCCGATCGCAAGAAAACGGTCTACGCTTCGAGACGCTCGGTCGAAATGTGATGCTGACCTGGAGCCAACTCATTTTCAAAACTCCAGTCGCTATTGCTGTTACGACCGCGGTGGGATTTTTGTTCGCGCAACTGGCGTCGAGACAATCAGACTGGAACCCAACTTCAACACGTTGCATCGGCTCGTTCGGCGCGAAGCGCGGGATCAAACTTGGCAACGGGAGGAACGTCTATGGGTAGCAACTTGAAAAGCGCATGTGACGGGATCCTTCAAAAGGTCGTGACTGGCAAGGACTGCGTTCCCGGCGTAGTGGCGATGATTACGGATCGTTCGGCCAACATCTACGAAGGCGCCGCCGGCGAGCGTATCCTTGGCGCTGGTCAGGCAATGACGACAGATACCGTCTTCGCGATCTTCTCGACCACAAAAGCGATCACCGGGACAGCGGTCCTGCAATGCGTCGAGGAAGGCAAGCTCGACCTGGACGCTCCGGCCAAAACCTACGTTCCCGACATCCGCAAGCTCGAGGTGCTCGACGGGTTCGACGCTGACGGCAGGCCAAAGCTGCGGGCGCCGAAGCGCGACATCACCACCCGCATGCTGATGCTGCACACCGCCGGCCTTGGCTACGACTTCTTCAACGCCAATTACCTGCGCTTGGCGCAGGAGCACGGCCAGCCAAGCGTGATTACCTGCTCGAAGGCGTCACTGATGACGCCGCTGATCTTCGATCCCGGCGACAAATGGGAATATGGCAGCAACATCGATTGGTGCGGCCAAATTGTCGAGAGCATCCGCGGCAAGCGCCTCGGCGAGGTAATGACGGAGCGGATTTTTGCGCCGCTCGGCATGCAGGACATCACCTTTTCGCTGACCCCTTCGATGCGTGCGCGCCTCGCCACCATCCACCAGCGCGAGGCCGACGGATCGCTGACTCCCCTTCCCGATCTGCAACTGCCGCCTAAGCCGGAAGTCCACATGGGCGGCCACGGTCTCTACGGCTCGATCGGCGAGTACATGAAATTCATCCGCATGTGGCTGAACGACGGGGCGGGACCGCAGGGCCGCGTGCTCAAGAAAGAGACGGTCGAGTCCGCCGTCCGCAACGGCCTGCAGGCGCACCAGGCCGTCACGATGCTACCCGGTGTCATTCCGACGCTGTCGAACGATGCCGAGTTCTTCCCCGGTCTGAAGAAATCCTGGTGCTTCACCTTCATGGTGAACGACGAGGACGCGCCAACCGGCCGGCCGGCCGGCGCGATTGGCTGGGCCGGGCTCGCCAACACGTTCTACTGGATCGACCGCAAGAACGGGGTCGGCGGGTATTGGGCGACGCAGATCCTGCCGTTTGGCGACCCGACTTCGTTCGGTGGCTACCTGGAATTCGAGACGGCCGCCTATGCGACCGGCGAGGCGCGCGCCGCAGCATAGTGCTGGGCAAGCGCGGCCTAACTGCGCCATGGTGCGCGCCGCGTTCGAAACTCAAGAGAGAGCGACGGCGGCGTCGTGAGCGCGTGCTTTGCGATGGTGCCGCAGCATGCCTGCTGTTCGCGCAGATCGGCGTCTACGCATGGCAAGAAGCCGACTGAACTAAAGATGTGTGCTCACAACGGGAGGAACGTCATGACGAATGTGCAAGGCCAACCCCAGACGGCTGGCGCGAAAAGCCAACTTCGATGCCGTCATCATCAGCGCCGGATTCTCCGGCATGTACATGCTGCATTCGCTACGCGACAAGCTTGACCTGAACGTCACGGTGTTCGAGGCTGGCGACAGCGTCGGCGGTACCTGGTATTGGAATCGCTATTCCGGCGCACGCTGCGATTCCGACAGCTACATCTACTGTTACACGTTCGACAAGAACCTGTTGCAGGAATGGAACTGGTCCGAGCGCTATCCAGAGCAAGACGAGGTCCTGCGCTACCTCGAGCACTGCGCCGAGCGCTTCGACCTGAAGCCTGACATCCAGTTTGGCAAGAGCGTCGTCGAAGTCGTCTTCGATGACGACACCGAATTGTGGACCGTGCGCACCGACAAGGGCGACACCGTCACGGCGCGCTTTGTCATCCCGGCCGTCGGTGCCCTGTACGACCGCCAACATGCCGCCGATCAAGGGGCTGAGCATACTATGTGGTGTATGCACCCTGTGAATCGGCACCGGGGTCAGATCGCTGCAGGTGCCGGCAGTAACGCCATAAAGACAATCGAAAAAAAGCCGATCGGAGTGGGGTCACGATCGGCGCCGATCGTGACCCCACTCCGACGTAGATTCCGTTACTTCTCACAAGGAGTTACCGCTGCAGCTTCAAGGGGCTTTGTTCAGCGCCGGTTTACACGTAGATCGCGGCCAGAGCCAGAAGTCGCCGCGCCTGCGGCCCATCTTTCGACCGCCTGGCAGCGGACCGTGTCGTCTGCGCATTAAAATCAGCTCGGAGTGGCAGGGGCGACATGGCGAACCTCCCTCGTTCGCATGTTGAATCAGCCCGCCGCTGATTTGAAAAGCCCCACAGAGTCACGCTCTCCGAGATTTGGTATTAGATGAGATGGTCGCCGAATTGCCGCCGCCGATCGACAAGGTGTGGCGCCACTGTGAAACACTGGCACCCGCGGCCGGACGGTGACCGAAGGTGAAGCTTGCCGACTTCGCGAGCATGTCGCGGAGCCAGTCAATCTTGACCAGCGTCGGAAGCCGGGAGAACTTGAGCGCTTGGCGGTCTCTTTGCTGGCGTCAGCAAAACCGCTCGACAAGCTGTCCGGCCGTTCGGCGTTTTGTTGTCCTCGCTCCGAGAAGATCAGGGCGAAGCACTGCAACTCCGCTTTGCCATCTGACTGACCCGCAAAAACCAGAATCAACGGCCGATTTCGATTCGACGGCGGCTTCGCAGAAGTGCTCTCGCCAAATGCGCGCCGTCGTGCTCACATTGCGGATTCCCGGATACTGGTTAATCTCCTCCTTGGCTTCCAGATTCCAGCGATGAACTAAGCCAATCGGCCGTTTCCGAACTTCGTGTCCGGTCGCTGCTCATCGGGCCGCTTCAAGGAGAGGGTTGAATGCAAGGTCTCTTCAGTACCAAAAAGCCAAAAAAACTCCTTCATCCATCATTTCAAATCCTTCAGAGCTCGCCGCGAAATAAGTCGACCCGGCGACTCATGAACGACGCGTTTGCGCGCCTGACCGAAAAGGATGGCAATTTTGTCGAGCAATTCCAAACCACCGGGTTCAACACGCGTACATTTGAACTCTACGTAAGCGAGCTACTACATGCTGAAGGTTTCAAATTCGAAGGTAAAGAGCCCCAACCGGACTTTTGTGTCAGCAAGAACGGCACAAGCATCGCCATAGAATGCACGACAGCGAACCCGACCGGCGACGGCAAAGGCGGCATGCACGTCTACGAAGGCACCAACGAGAAGGACCGTGACATCGAAGGCCTACGCGAGCGTCAGGAAAACGAAGTGCCTATCAAGATCGCGGGTGCGCTCAGAAGCAAGATGCTCCACCGATTGGATAGGAAAAAGGATCCGAAGGCGTACTGGGAGTTGCCACACGTAGCCGGGAAGCCATTCATCCTGGCCATTCAGACCTTCCACGAACATGGCGCCCTCGGCTTTTCGAACGCCGCGGTCGTCCGATATCTCTACGGCATAGAGCACTCGCCAACATGGGACGACGCCGGAAATCTCGTCATTAATGCGGAACGGGTGTTCGAGCATGCGTATGAAGGTCGGGTTATTCCCGCTGGATTTTTTTCACTTCCTGACTCCGAGAACGTGTCTGCCGTCTTATGGACGAACGCGGGTACCGTCGCGAAGTTCACGCGCATGGCACTTGCGGGACCTTACCCCGATGGAGAATTGACCGATCTCCGCTACGGCACTGCTTTCGACTTCGACCCGAACGCGCACGCACCGCTCCCGTTCGCGTATATCGTCGGCGACGAAGGAGCTCCCGAAGAAACTTGGGGGCAGGAGGCGAACCTCTTCCACAACCCACATGCCAAATATCCTGTTCCCAGAGACTTGTTTGACACGGTTACGGATTCACAGTGTACCGATGGTCAATACAGCGACGTCATCAAATCTGACTTCTCGCCGATCATGTCGATGTCGATGTTGATTAGCGGACCCGGTCACCGCCGATTGGCGGTCGAGAGGGGAGAGCAGGTTCTAGCCGCTTTAGAGGAGGTATACGCGCCGCTGGAGGAGAAGCGGGGCTCTTCACAGCCGCAAAAGTGACTCCGGCGCATCCAAGACGGCTACGAGCTTCGGCTGCGCTTCTGGCTCTCCCTAACGCTCCACAGGTCTCGCTCGGTCGTACGGTTTCTTCTGCACAATCGGAGCGACACTCATCGTTGTCGACCTTGCCGCGCTTCAGCGGACGGACGCCATGCCTCAATTGTGGATCGGCCATGAATTTTCGATCTTGGATTCCACGGAGAAGTGAAATTCCTTGATCCGCCCTGCTTCGAGCACGGAAGCATATCCGAGAACTGCGCGCGCGTAACCTCAAGGGAGACATGGAGATAGGGGCAGGCGCTCGGCCATGAAACAGATGGCCTGCGTCGGGCAGCCTCCAGTCGCATGGCGTCGGCGCCATGATTATGACGACACGGGCCAGGCAAACCGCGCGTCAGGTGCGGTAAGGCTCCCGGCATTATCGTGTATGTAAATTCGACCGACCGGCGCTGTTCACCAGGTTGAGCGGTCTGCCCGACGTTTGCGGTACAGCTTCCCTGGATCTCGCCGCGCCACTTTTGATCTGCTTCGCTTTCGCGCTCGTTCGGGTCAAGGCGATGGGAATGGCCCCGACCGTGTTGGCGATCTATATGGCGGCGAGGCCATCGCGGTTCCTGGTTAGTGAACCAAAATCGCAGCGCCGGCATCGATCCTCCGCCAATTCGCGATGGAGCTTATTGGACCGACGTTAGGTTGCGGGGTCAGACGCCAATCTCGTCCGATTACGGATCGGATACGGCGACAGTGGGATCGTCGGCGCGGACCGACGACTCGAACTTGCTCGGATCCACGTGTTTGTGCTGGGCCCATTCCACCAGGTTCTGCGGTCGATAGGTCGGATCGGCGCGCCAGCGCTTGAAGACGTTGGCGTCGATGGTCTCGTTGACGTTCGTGTGAGTGCCGTCGTCGCGCACATCCGGCGCAGCGCCGATGGTCCGGAAGAACGGGCGGGAGACGACCGAGTAGGCTCCGTACATGAACTCCTTGTAGGAGTCCTTGATCTGCGCGGTGACGTCGTCGCCGTCTAGGTCGACTTCGGACCGGAACGTCAGCCCCTGTGATTCCGCCTTCTTCATCAGCCAGCGCAGCGGAGGCTGCGCGAGCAGATCGGTCTCGTAGCCGCCGCCGACGTTGGCGTGCGCACCCACGAACCACCGCTGTTCGACGCTCGAAAGCGATCGCGGCTTGGCGGTGCTGCGATGGACGTCCCAGATCGTGGGAGCGAACTTGGCGCGATGCTCGTCGATGGCGAGCGCGTGATAGCCGTTCTGGATCGGAAGCCGCAGGCCCGTCTGCAGATAGTCGAACTGTTTACTGCTGATGCCGGTGAAATCGCCCGCTGGGATGCCTATCGAGCCGACGGTGTCCCATACGCCGACCACTTTGATGTTCACGGGCCGCGCGTACTTGAGCAGCCAGCGTTCCTGAGGGGTCATCTTCGCCGTGTCGCCGTCCCTCTGCATCTGATTCAGCGTCCAGATCGTCCCCTCGTCGCCCCTCTTGTAGCGGTCGAAAAGCTCATTCACGCCGATAGGCGAGCCCTGCTGCAGTAGTCCGTCGATGGCGATCAGACCCGCAAGCGCTCTGGCCGTGTACGCGCCGCGGCTGAAGCCGAAGATGAAGATCTCGTCTCCTTCCCGGTAGTTTTCGATCAGCCATTCGTAGGCCAGGCGGATGTTGTCATCGAGCCCCTGTCCGACGGCGCCGCCGAGAAAACCGTTCACGCCGACGGAGTAGTAGACCAACTGCGGCTTGCCGTCCTTGCTTATCGGCGCGCACAGAGAACGCATGCGCCAAACGTTCGTATTGGTGTCGACGCTGTTCCACGTACCGTCGAGGAAGACTGCAAGGCGCTTCGGCTGCTGATCCGTTTCGATGGAGTTCGACTGGTTGCCGCCCTTCTCTCCCGGACGACCGATGAAGACGCCGATGGCGATCATACCAGCGACCGTGGCGAGGAGAATGATCGGATGCGCGATCCGCCAGATACGATGCCAAACCTTCATGCCTTACCTCCGAATTGTGCCGTGTGCGTTTCCGCGGCGGGCAACGTTCTTCCGTCGACAGTTGTCCCGTCTCCGGCCCGTAGCGGGCATTCCTTCATTGTCCCGCAGCACGCAACGCACCCGCGGAGCCCTCGCCAAAATTCATCGATCGATACGCGTCTTCGGTGCTCAAAAAGAATCGGGCAGCCCTGCCCAATGTCGCGGCAATCTCTTCGAAGCAACCTCCGGCCTCGTCGATCGGTGCGCCCGCAGATGCACGCGCTTCGTCCGTTCCGGAGCACACCATTCTTCGTGCTCACCCTGCTTACGCCAGCAGCGATGATGCCGGTGTCAAATGCAACCGCCTCGCGATAGACAGACCGCAGGCCAAGTTGATCGGCCGCATTCTCGGCGGCGAGCTCCCACTCGGCGGCCTCTCCATGCGAAAGCTGTCCTTCGCTCGGCCAAAATCCCGTTTCGACAGCCGTCTCCTGCCACAGGGCGAAGGCGTGGAGCTTTTTCCACCAGGCAGGCGCGGTCTCGTCCGTAATGCCCACGCCAGCTCGAAGACCAATGCAGAACGAGCCGTCCAAGTTGATATGCCGTTCGGGACATTCAGTGCCTGGGACGGGGGCACGATCCAGACGGCGCTCTCTACTGACGAGCTCGCATTAGCCCGCGCGTCTTACGCGTAACGGCTATGGTAACGTTAGGGAAATGGCGAAACGGAAGCTTTGATTCCGTTGAACAAATGGCGCGCCCGAAGAGATTCGAACTAGTCTGGGGCCTTCAAACCGCAAAATACACTCCAGATCAATTAACTGTCACACCTACTTCTCGAGACGTTTCAAGTGACAACGCTGGAATCTTATCGAGCTCCCGCTTGAGGGCGGGCATCGGGAATTCGCCGTACCCATCCGCAACGGTTCTCTTTCGATGGCCTGTGATGGCGTCAATGAGGTCTGGCTGCAGCATGTAGTCCCGTGCAAGCGTACGCATACGATGGCGCCAGGAGTGATTGGGAGCCAAGCGCGTGTCCTCGAGGCCCAATGACCGAATCCACCGACCTAGAACCTTGGTGCCTGTGCCACCCCGGCTGCCGAACTTGTCCGGCTTCAACTGAACGAACAGAGGACCGCTCTTGATGCTGGCCACGAACTCCAAGAAACCAGCGTCAATGATTGCCGTGTGAATTGGTATCGTACGCTCGGAGCTTTCCGTCTTTAGAGGGCCAGCGTCGGCAGTGAAACTCATGCAGTGGATCCCATCAATCTCCGTGATGTCCTGCACCCGCAGCTGACAGATCTCAGCAATCCGGGCTCCCGAGTAAGCACCCAACATCGGGATCCATCGGCGAACCGGATCGCGCGCCTTCGCGGCGGCTGCAAGCACGATTCGAGCTTCTGCGTTGGTATAACCACGGCGTGCCTGTCCCGGCTTGGCCTTCAATCTCATGGGAAGGTTTGCAGCCGGATTGAGTGGAAGAAGCCGATTATCAACGGCGACTTGAAAGATGGCACGAATGGGAGCCAACTTTGCGTCGCGGATGGTTTTGGTCGAACCTCCCGCGTCGACGAGGCTGTTTTTCCAGCTGACGATATCGTCGGCGGTGACAAGGGTTGCGTCATCGTGCTGCACGTGCCGGCGAAGCTCATTGAACACACGGGTCCATTCATATCGGGTCTTTTCCGCCGGCTTGCGCTCTGCCAGCCACCGATCCAGCAGGACCTTGAATGAGACCGGCTTTCTCGCCTCCATGGGGCGAATGCCGAAAGCCAACGAACTGGAAATGATAGCCTCGAATTCCCCGCGCTTTAAGCCAGCAAGCACCAAGCTCGCGCGCTGAATCGCGAGGCCAACTGCCTTCTCTAGTTTGATTGCGCCTATCTGATCGAGCACGAGGCCCTGCTGTTCAAGGACGTCACCAGCATAGATGAGGCACAAAGCCTGCTGGCGGGTCACCCGCTCATCGTCTGCCCAGCGTTTTCGAGCGGCTTGTAAGTCTTCCTCAAAGAGGTTCGTCACAACCTCTTGGGCCGTGGGGGCATGCCACATGCGCTCGAAAACATCGGTACGCCACGGATTTTCGCTCGGGTTGTCTCGGTGTTTAGCGAGCCACAAATCATAAATCGGAGCTGCCAATTCGTGAGCTTCGCGCTCAGTCAGCTGTCTGGATCCAGCCCGCAAGTTGCTCCATCTGGCCTCAAGGTCGGCTAAGGCTTTGGCATGCAGCCGCTTTGCCTCCGCGGGGTCTTTCGTTCTAAGCGTCTGCTTCTCTTCGCGCTTACCGACCAGCCGTCTTAACTCGGCCGGCACGGCGCGACGGAGCCAATAGACACCGGTTTTGGGATGCTTCCAGGGACGTGACATTGCAAGGGGCATTGTACCAACCTTTTGTACCAGGCGGGTAGCGTTAGCTCCTTGATTTTGCTTATTTGCTTTCGAAACAAACGTTTAAAAGCATCGTGGTGCCCAGGGGCGGGATCGAACCACCGACACTGCGATTTTCAGTCGCATGCTCTACCAACTGAGCTACCTGGGCATCGCCCGACTTTAGCCGGGGCGCGCCGGTTTATAGTCAGGCCCGATGGCCCTGTCCACCCACCCGGCGACGGGGGAAACGAGCGCCGCGAGGCCTTCAAACCATCGACCCGACGACAAATCTCCGACCCGGAGGTCGCTCGGTCTATTCCGCATCCTCCCCGTCGGTCTTGGTGACGGGGATGGCGTAGCTGCCGGACAGCCAGCGGTTGAGATCGACATCGCGGCATCGCTCCGAGCAGAACGGCCGTGACGCTGCGACTGCCGGCTTGCCGCAGATCGGACACGGCTTATCCGGCCCCGCGCCGCCTGGTTTCCTAGCCGGCATTCAACCAGCCGGAGCGGATCGGGAAACCCTCGCCGCCGAGCAGCGAAACCGATTCGTAAAGCGGCAGACCGACCACATTGGTATACGAGCCTACCAGCTTGACCACGAACGAGCCGCCAATGCCCTGGACCGCGTAGCCGCCTGCCTTGCCACGCCATTCGCCAGAGCCGATGTAGGCTTGGATGTCTTCATCGGCCAGCCGCTTGAAGCGCACGCGGGTCTCAATCAGGCGCTGACGGAAGTTTTCCTTCGGCGTCACGAGACAGATTGCGGTGTAGACGCGATGATTGCGCCCAGAGAGCAACCGCAGGCACTGCGAGGCCTCGTCAGCCAGATCAGCCTTGGGCAGGATGCGGCGACCCACCGCGACCACAGTATCGGCGGCCAGAATGAACGAGCCGCGCAGGTCGTCGTCGAGCTGCACCGCCTTCAACACCGCATCGGCTTTGGCGCGGGCAAGGCGATTGGCGCAGGCGCGCGGCAGCTCGCCCCGTGTCGGCGTCTCGTCGACGTCGGCAGGGCGCAGCGCGTCGGGGTCGATGCCTGCCTGATTGAGCAGGCTGAGCCGCCGCGGCGAGCCGGAAGCGAGAACGAGTTTGGGACGGCCTGACATGCGGTCTTCATGTGTCGGGGCAAGGATCGATACGCGCGGAACCTATCGGAACGCATGCAGTTCGACAACCGGCGATCGCTTTTGCCACGGAGAACCGACGGGAAAACCCACGCTGTGCAATGTTCACGCACCGCGCCGGACAAATCCGCAATACAGCGCGACAGGAAGCGCCAGCACGACCCACGAAACGCCGTCCCAGATGCCGTCCCCGAGCAACGCCGACAGCAATCCGATCGTGCTGAGGGCGGCGATGACGGCCGGCCACGCGAAAATCTGACCGACGTTCTGCAGTCTGGCGCGCGACGTCATGACGACAACATCGGCCGGTTGATCGCGGCCGCGGCCTCCGCGGGCTCGCGCGCGGCGCTTTCGCCGGGCTTGCGCCGCCGCATCCAGAGATAGACGCCTGTTCCGAGCACGATGATGGTCATCATGTCGAGCAGCGCCCAGATGATCTTCAGCGGCATCCCGCCATAGTCGCCGAAATGCAATGGCTGCGAGATGAACAACGTCGTGACGTACCAAGGCATGTCGCGGCTGTCGGTGAGATTGCCGGTTTCGGCATCGATTAGTGCCGGCTTGAGCAGCCGCGACGTCACCGGCGTATCGCCGCGCATGAAGACCGTATAGTGGCTCTTGCTTGAGAAGATCGTGCCGGGGAACGCGATAAACGACGGCAGCATGCCGGGCACCGCCTTCGAGGCCAACTCCGCCGCATCCTGAACCGGGGTCGGATGCGTCGGCAACGTGCGGTCGCGATATTGCGCCGTCATCTCGGCGAGCTGACCGTACTGCCACGCCTTGAGCACGAGGTCGGCCCAGGTGTTGATGACGCCGGTGCATCCCACGACCAGCGTCCACATCACTAGCAGGATGCCCGCGAGATTATGCAGATCGAGCCAGCGCACCACGCGCGGACGCTCGGCGCGATAGGCGCCGAACTTCTGCTTGCGCATCGACGGCGCATAGACCACGACGCCGGATATGATTGCGACACAGAACAGAATGCCCATCAGCCCGAGAAACAGCTTCCCGGGCAAGTCGGCGAACATGTCGGTGTGCAGCTTGAGCATGATATAAGTGAAGCGCCCGGTGACATCGGGCGCGTCGAGATAAACCCCGGTATGGGCGTCGACGCGGACGATGCGGTTGTCGGCCGGATTGGCGTCGATAGTCTTGCCGACGCTGACCAGCATCGCATTCGGATCGTCGCGGTCCCAGATCAGGAAATGCGGCACCTGGCCGGGCATGGCGGCCACCGCGCTGGCGACGACGCGGTCGAGGTTCGCTGCCGGCGTGGCTTCAGGGACGACGGCCGCCTTGACCTGGTCATGCAACAGCTCGTCGATCTCTTCGTGGAAGATCAGCGGCAGGCCGGTGATGCACAGCATCAGCATGAACAGGGTGCAGATGATGCTGGACCACTTGTGGACCCAGCTCCATTTGCGCAAAGCTTTTGGCGCCATCCCTTGACTCACTTCGTGATCAGTGCCTGACGCGGATCCGCGTTCCAGCTATACTTCAATGTACCGAGCACGGTGCGGCCCGTGCCCATCGCGCAATGCGGCAGTCCGATCAGGCAGGACTGGACATAGAAACGATCGGCGAGGTTAGTGGCGCTGACCTGCATTTTCCAGCCTCTCATATCCGGCCTCAGATAAGCGAGATCATAGCTCTTAGTGCCATCGAACAGGGTGTACCGGATTACGACGGTGTTCCGGCCGTCACCTTAGCTGTCGCCAACATAACGCACGCCGGCCCCGATGCCGAATCCGGTCAGCCCATTGTACCAAGTGTATTTACTCCACAGCGAAGTCTGATCAAGCGCAGTGCTATGCAAACTTGCCAGCATTGCTGGCAAGGCTCTTTGTCACCCGCGGATCGATGTGGCTATAGCCGGCAATGACCTCGAATTCGCGCGTCACATTGCCGCGCGGCTCGGATTCGATGTGTTGCATTTGCGCCTGCGGCACAATGGTTTCATGAGACCAACGCGCAGCTTGAACATTGAATTAGTCTAATTCTAAACAGGGCGCGGCACGACTGGGATTAAGGGATCCGCTCACGCGCCACAACACGCCATCTTGAACCCGCCGTTGGCCGGCTTGCGCTAAGCGTGAATCAATGCCGCAGGACACTTCAGGTTTTGACAGAAACGCATTCATTCCGATGTCGTTGCGAGATCGCGAGGTGCCTCGCAATGACGCCAACCTGATTCCGTTCAAGTTATGAAATGGCGCTAAAGGCCCACATTGCCGCCCCGCGCAAAACGTTTGCGGATGCGCGACACTAACCCGTCACACACATCGCGATAGGCCTGCATGCGCTGCTCGCGGCTACCCTCGATGCTGGTCGGATCTGGCGTCGGCCAGTACTCGACCTCGGCAGCGATTGTGCGCGTCAGTTCGAGCGCCTTGTGGTGGGCTTCCGGCGACAGCGTGATGATCAGATCGAAGTTGAGACCTTCCCAGTCCTCGAGATTTTCAAACGTCATCGGCCGGTGTTTCGAAATGTCCTGGCCGAGTTCGGCCATGACGGCGACGGCGAACGGATCGAGCTCGCCAGTCCGAACGCCAGCGGATCTCACATACAGGGTTCGCGGAAACATGTGTTGCAACAGGCTCGCCGCCATCGGCGAGCGCACGCTGTTGAGCGCGCATGCGAACAGAACCGACTGGGGATTGTGCACGCGCGCAGGCGCGGCCATGCGCTCAGGCCGCTTTCGTTTCGCGCGCACCCTCCGCGCAACCGTTTCGCATGCATCGCGACGACAAAGGGTATTCCGTGATTCGAATCATGCGCTAACCCTTCCAGTGCAGGACAGAGATCAACGTGAACAGCCGCCGCGCGGTTTCGAAATCGACGCGAACCTTGCCGCTCAGCCGCTCCTGCAGAGTCCGCGAGCCTTCGTCGTGGATGCCGCGGCGACCCATGTCGATGGCCTCGATCTTGTCCGGCGTTGCGGTCCGGATCGCCTGATAGTAGCTGTCGCAGATCATGAAATAGTCTTTCACGATCCGACGGAACGGCGTCAACGACAACAAGTGCGTCACCACGGGCGCGCCGTCTTCGAGCCGGATGTCGAACATCAGACGGTTGCCGGTGATCGCGATGCGCAATGTGAACGGGCCACCTCCCGCGCCTTCCGGCGCGAACAAGTTCTTTTCCACGAGATCGTAGATTGCGATCGCCCGTTCGTGCTCGATATCCGGCCCGGAACGTCCGATCGAATCCTCATCGAGCGTGACCGCCACGATACGATTCCGGGAATCTTCCTTTGGTGGGGCCTTGCTCATTGCAAATTAAGGCGCACTCCGACCGAGCGGGCATGGGCGTCGAGGCCCTCGGCCTTGCCCAGCGTCATCGCCGCAGGCCCCAGTGCCCGCAACTGCTCCGGCCCGCATTTCAGGATCGACGTCCGCTTCATGAAGTCAAGCACGCCAAGCCCCGACGAGAACCGCGCCGAGCGCGCCGTTGGCAGCACATGGTTGGAGCCGCCAACGTAATCGCCGATCGCCTCCGGGGTATGGGGACCGAGGAAGATCGCGCCGGCATTGCGGATCCGTGCAGCGAGGCTCTCAGGGTCGGCAGTCATGATCTCCAGGTGCTCAGCCGCGATCGAGTCCGCCAGCGCCACAGCCTCATCAAGGTTGCTAACCAGGATGATGGCGCCGAACTCGTTCCACGATGCCCGCGCGATCTCCGCTCGCGGGAGCGTCGCGAGCTGCGCGTCCACCGCGCGCTCAACATCAGCGGCGAGTGTCTCGCTGTCGGTGATCAGAATCGATTGCGCGTTGGCATCATGCTCGGCCTGCGCCAACAGGTCGGCGGCGATCCAGCCGGCATTGCCGGTGTCGTCGGCGATGACGAGCACTTCTGAGGGACCGGCGATCATGTCGATGCCAACCTTGCCGAACACCTGGCGCTTGGCGGCCGCGACATAGGCATTGCCAGGCCCCACGATCTTGGCCACCGGCGCGATCGTCGCCGTGCCGTAGGCGAGTGCGGCGACCGCCTGCGCGCCGCCGACGCGATAGATTTCGGAGACCCCGCCGAGCCGCGCTGCCGCCAGCACCAGCGGATTGATCCTGCCGTCCGGCGAGGGCACCACCATGACGACGCGCGCGACGCCGGCGACGCTGGCCGGCACCGCGTTCATCAGCACCGACGACGGATAGGCCGCGGAGCCGCCGGGCACATAAAGTCCGACCGCCTCGATCGCAGTCCAGCGCGAGCCAAGCTCGACGCCGAGCGCATCAGTGAAGCGGTCGTCCTTCGGCAGTTGCCGGCGGTGAAACAGTTCGATCCGGTCGCGCGCCAGCTTCAGCGCATCGAGCGTCGCGGTGTCGCAGGCCTTCACGGCGGCGTCGATCTCGGCAGCCGTGAAGCGGAGGCCCGCAGCATCGACTTCGAGCCGGTCGAACTTGTGCGTCGCCTCGATCAGCGCCGCGTCGCCACGCGCAGCCACGTCGTCGACGATGGCGCGGGTCGCAATTTCGATATCGGCAGAAACCTCCCGCTTGGTCGCGAGAAACGCCCTGAAGCGCGAGGCAAAGTCGGCGCTGCGGCTATCGATGCGGATCGGCATGAGGGATCTTTCCCGGCAAGACCTGGTGGCAAGACTTGGTGGAGTGAACCCAGTCACGGGTACAGCGCTCAATGGCGCGGCCTCAAATCGCCGTCAACCCTCGCTGCCAGCAGGCCAGCCAAACCGGACCCGCTTTTCGGGATCATGCTCTAGTCGCTGATCCGTTCGATCGAGGCGCCGCACGCCGACAGCTTTTCCTCAAGGCGCTCGAAGCCACGGTCGAGATGATAGACGCGATTGACCACCGTCTCGCCTTCGGCGGCGAGCCCCGCGATCACCAGCGACACTGAGGCGCGCAAATCCGTTGCCATCACCGGCGCGCCGCGCAGCGTCCCGATACCCTCGATGGTGGCGGTTTCACCGTCGAGATGGATGCGCGCCCCGAACCGTGCCAGCTCCTGCACGTGCATGAACCGGTTTTCGAAGATGGTCTCGGTGATATGGGACGAGCCCTTGGCGCGCGTCATCAGCGCCATCAATTGCGCCTGAAGGTCAGTCGGGAAGCCGGGAAACGGCGCGGTGGAGACGGTCACCGGCTCGATGCCGGCGCCGTTGCGTGCCACCCGAATGCCTTGGTTGTTCGGCGTAATGACAGCGCCGGCCTCGGTCAGGACGTCGAGCGCGGATTGCAATAGTTCCGGCCGCGCGCCTCGCAGCAGCACGTCGCCGCCGGTCATCGCCACCGCCATCGCATAGGTGCCGGTCTCGATCCGGTCAGGCAGCACAGTGTGACGCGCTCCGCCGAGCTTGCCGACGCCCTCGATGACGATTCGCGGCGTGCCCGCGCCGGAAATGCGCGCCCCCATTTTATTGAGACAGTCGGCGACGTCGGCGATCTCCGGCTCGCAGGCCGCGTTGCTGATGACGGTAGTTCCCTTCGCCAGCGTCGCCGCCATCAGCGCGACGTGGGTGCCACTCACGGTCACCTTGGGGAAATCGACTTCGGCACCCTTCAGGCCGCCGGGCGCCTTCGCGATCACATAGCCGCCGTCGATCGCGATCTCGGCGCCGAGCTTTTCCAGCGCCACGATCAGAAGATCGACCGGACGGGTACCGATGGCGCAGCCGCCGGGCAGCGAGACCCGGGCCTCATGCATCCGCGCCAGGAGCGGCGCGATCACCCAGAAACTCGCCCGCATCCTCGAGACCAGCTCGTAAGGCGCCGTGGTGTCGATGACGTCGCCGGCCGAAATGTGCAGGGTCTGCCCCTGATACTCGTGATCGCCCGAGCGCTTGCCCGCCGACATGATATCGACGCCGTGGTTGCCGAGGATACGCTGCAGCTGCGCGACGTCGGCCAGCCGCGGCACATTGTCGAGGATCAACGTCTCCTCGGTCAGCAGCGCAGCAATCATCAAAGGCAGGGCCGCATTCTTCGCGCCGGAAATCGGAATGGTGCCGTTGAGCTTATTGCCACCGACGATGCGAATGCGATCCATACCGATTCCTGTTTTCTATGCATGAACTATAGGGCAAATCGCCCGACGCTCCAAAAACATGGAAAATCAAGGCGATATGAGGGGCTTACGGTAGATTGCCCAGGATAGTACAGACTTTCGCGCGGTAGCCTTTTCCGGATTTCGCTTGTCGCGCACCGGAGAGAACGCGATGGGCCTCAATGTCATTCGTCCTGGCACTCCGAATCAGACCTCTCCGCGGTAGCGGCCTGATCAGCGCGGCCGCGAGATTGCGATTTTCGCCGCTTGAGATTTTCGCGCAGCGCCGCACGCAGCCGCATCTTGCGCTCCGCATTTCCTCTGTTGCAATCCCTGTCCGGCTTGTCGATCATGGTCCCCCTTGCTTGGGTGTCCGGGACGCGGTCCCGATCCGCCCGAGTCGGTGGAATAACGACCGCAACATATACGCCAGTCCCCTTGCCGCAACAGCGGCAGTTCCAAGCCCTGCCCCGCGCTTGCGCGCCTTCCAGCCTTGTGGCAAGGATCGGCCCACCTTGCGGGCCTTTTTTAGCTGATTCCCGCGTTGGGCCTTGCTGCCGTAGCTCAGTGGTAGAGCACTCCATTGGTAATGGAGAGGTCGACAGTTCAATCCTGTCTGGCAGCACCAGCCTTCCCTTGGAAAGCGCGGAAAGCGATCTTGAGTGCCGGGGAAGCGGTAGTGAGGCAGGCCGCGAAACCAGATCGTGCTCATGATCCGTTTCTGCCGCGCACTTAGAAAAATAAACTCAGGTTCCAGCCCGAATTAGGAGAAGATTTTTCACGGAGGCCTGCTAATCTTTTTTGCGTCCCGGGCAGGATACGAATTAAGGCCTCATTTAGCTCTGATTAAGGCATCATTAAGCAAGCAAGTTCCGTTGTTCCGCAACGGGTTACGAACCTTCCCAAGTGTGGCCTATCAGTGACAGCTTTTTGCGCAGAATCGATCTAGGGTTTGAATGACGGGGCCGACGAACGGCTGCTCGAAAAACGAATTCCTGGAGAACGTAATGAAAAAAATCCTGCTCGCCTCTGTGGCATTTATCGGTTTCGGCGCCATCGTGCCGGCACAGGCCGCCGATCTCGCCGCTCGTCACTACACCAAGGCTCCGGCCTACGAAGCCGCACCGATCTACAACTGGACCGGCTTCTACATCGGCGGTCACGTCGGCGGCGCCTTCGGCGGCGACAACAACCTCGCCGCGGCTGGTTTCACCGGCAACGGCAACGACGGCGTGTTCATGGGCGGTGTGCAGGTCGGCTACGACTACCAGTTCGCACCGAACTGGGTGTTCGGCATCGAAGCCAACTACAGCTTCCTCGACACCAATAACGATCCCTTCGTCAACCGCGGACTCGGTTCGGTCACCGGCCGCCTTGGTTACACCTGGGGTCCGGCGCTGCTCTACGTCAAGGGCGGTTACGGCTGGGCTGACACCCGATTCACGAACGGCTTCGGCACCGGCACCTTTTCCGATACCCACATCGGTCGGGACGGCTACACCGTGGGCGGTGGCCTCGAATACCTGTTCACCCAGAACTGGTCCGGCAAGATCGAGTATCAGTACTACAATTTCGGCAGCGCGAGCTCCACTCTCACCGTTGGTAACGTCATTACCCCCGTCCGCTTCACCAACGACGAGCACACCGTCAAGGTCGGTCTGAACTATCGCTTCAACTGGGGTGCCCCGGTCGCTGCGAGGTACTGATCCTCACAACCCTTGAGGGTTTCGAAATAAGAAAAGGCCGGCATCAGATGCCGGCCTTTTTGTTTTGTGTTTCATGAACGTAATGGCTTCCGATAACCCGCAACGCATTCGAAATTCGCGGCACGCCATGGTATCGTCGCGCCACGCGGACGACCGTTTCAAAAGCCGGTTCCGCGTCACGCGGCAATACGAGGATCGTGACAACATGGATTCAGCACCGGTTTCGTTCGACAGCGGCCACGATTTGTCCTCGCGGGTACGCCACGACTGGACGCGATCGGAAACCGAGACACTCTATAATGTCCCTTTCGCGGATCTGGTCTTTCAGGCCCAGACCATTCATCGCCGCAATTTCGATCCCAATCACGTCGAAACCGCGAGCCTGCTCAGCATCAAGACCGGCGGCTGTCCGGAAGATTGCGGCTACTGTTCGCAGAGCGCGCATTACGACGCCGGCGTTAAAGCCACGAAGCTGATGGACCGCGAAGCCGTCATCGAAACCGCGCGGCGGGCAAGGGATGCCGGCGCCAGCCGGTTCTGCATGGCAGCCGCATGGCGCAGTCCGAAGGACAGGGATCTTGAGCGAGTCTGCGACATGGTCAGCGCCGTCAAGGAGCTCGGCATGGAGACCTGCGCGACGCTGGGCATGGTCACACCCGATCAGGCTCGGCGGCTGCATGCCGCCGGACTCGATTTCTACAACCACAACGTTGACACCTCGCCTGAATTCTACGGCAAGATCATCACCACCCGCACGATGCAGGATCGCATCGACACGCTCACCCATGCCCGCGAGGCCGGCCTCAAGGTCTGTTGCGGCGGCATCATCGGCATGGGCGAACAGGTCGGCGACCGGCTCGGAATGCTGATGCTGTTGGCCAATCTGCCCGCGCACCCCGAAAGCGTCCCCATCAACATGTGGAACGAGGTCGAAGCGGTGCCCGTCAATAACACGGCCGTGCGGCCCGATCCGATCGCGCTGGTCCGCATGATCGCGGTGGCACGGATCATGATGCCGAAGAGCGTGGTGCGACTGTCGGCGGGCCGGCAATATATGACCGACGAATTGCAGGCACTGTGCTTTTTGGCCGGCGCCAACTCCATTTTCATTGGCGATGTCCTGCTGACTACCAAAAATCCGCAGACCGCACGCGATGCCGCGTTGCTCGACCGCCTCGGCATCCGCTCACCGCTGGACGACGCGAAGGTCTCCGCTCCGCCTCACTGATCGGATCCACCAGGGTCGGCTCGTCACGGAAAACGGGCCATTGTCCTGACATCCCTGGCTAGGGTTTTCGAGCTGGGTGAACCGCCAGTCCCGCAAGACCCCGGCGGACTGGATTCGTTTGCGCTAGAGCAAATTAATGGCGATTTTTAACCCTGAAACGGACGTCTTGGCGAATTCCGTCTCGACAGCCCGGCTGGAAAGGCTCTAAAAAGGTGTTGTACGTCCGGCGTCCCGGGCTTTTTTCCGGATTTTGTCATGGATTATAGCAAGTTCTTCAGTGACGCGCTCAATCGCCTTCATGACGAGCGGCGCTACCGCGTTTTCGCCGATCTTGAGCGCATCGCCGGCAGGTTCCCCTACGCCACCTGGCACTCGCCCAAGGGGCCGAGCAACGTGGTGATCTGGTGTTCCAACGATTACCTCGGCATGGGTCAGCACCCGAAGGTCGTCGGCGCCATGGTCGAAACCGCGACCCGCGTCGGCACCGGTGCCGGCGGCACCCGCAACATCGCCGGAACCCACCATCCGCTGGTCCAGCTCGAGCAGGAGCTCGCTGATCTGCACGGCAAGCCGGCGGCGCTAGTCTTCACATCTGGCTATGTCTCGAACCAGACCGGCATTTCGACCCTCGCGAGGCTCATTCCGAACTGCCTGATCCTGTCGGACGCGCTCAACCACAATTCGATGATCGAAGGCATCCGCCAGTCGGGCTGCGAGCGCGTCGTCTTCCGCCACAACGACGTGGCGCATCTGGAAGAACTGCTTCGCGCAGCCGATCCGGACCGGCCGAAACTGATCGCTTGTGAGAGCCTTTATTCGATGGATGGCGACATCGCGCCGCTTTCGAAAATCTGCGATCTCGCCGAACGCTATCGCGCGATGACTTATGTCGACGAGGTGCATGCCGTCGGCATGTATGGCCCGCGCGGCGGTGGTATCGCGGAGCGCGAAGGTGTCATGCATCGCATCGACATCCTTGAAGGCACGCTCGCCAAGGCATTCGGCTGCCTCGGCGGCTACATCGCCGGCAATTCTGAAATCATCGATGCCGTGCGTTCCTATGCGCCGGGCTTCATCTTCACCACATCGCTGCCGCCTGCGATCTGCTCGGCGGCGACCGCCGCTATCCGGCATCTCAAGTCATCGACATGGGAACGCGAACGCCATCAGGAGCGCGCGGCGCGCACCAAGGCAAGCCTGATCGCAGCCGGTCTGCCGGTGATGGTGAGTTCGACCCACATCGTCCCGATCTTCGTCGGCAATCCCGAGCACTGCAAGCAGGCGTCCGATATGCTGCTGCATGACCACGGCATCTATATCCAGCCGATCAACTATCCGACCGTTGCCAAGGGAATGGAGCGGCTGCGGATCACGCCGTCGCCATATCACGACGACGCGCTGATTGATCAGTTGGCGGAAGCCCTGCTTCAGGTTTGGGAGCGTCTAGAGCTGCCGTTGCAGGCGAAATCCATGGCGGCCGAGTAGCGCTCTGCCAGGACGCGTTCGCTTTTGATGTAACGCGAACGCGTTTCAATTTCGAATTCACTCCACTAGGAGGCGGACAAGCGCCGCCGCGCACTCGCCTCCGACAACACGATCCGAATCAGATCGGCGGCATTTTTAGCGCCGAGCTTGTCCATGATCCGCGCACGATGAACTTCAACCGTGCGCGGACTGATGCCGAGTCTGCGTCCCGCTTCCTTGTTCGACGCACCCTTGGCCACCTGGGATAGGACCTCGCGCTCTCGGCAGGTCAGCAGATGACGGCCGGGGAAATGGGCGAACCCGTCGATCTCGCCGCCCCGCGCCTCGCGCCACACCTTCACCGCGGCATGAACTCGGTCGACGATCGTATCAGACGAAAATGGCTTCTCCAGAAAATCGAGCGCGCCATATTTCATGGCCTCGACAGCTGTTGCGATGTCGGCCACGCCGGAGATGACGAGGATCGACGCGGCAGCCCGCTCGGCCACCAATCTGCGCAGGATATCGAACCCGGATTCGCCGGGAAGATGCAGGTCGAGAATGACACAGGCGGGCGACGCGCTCCGAACCGCTTCAAAAAACGAGGCGCCGTCGCCAAAGCTTTGCACCGCATAACCCTCGATCTTCAAAACGAGGACCAGCGTTTCCCGCACCGACGGATCATCGTCGACGATAAAAACCGGGATATCCGGAACGAACGACAGAAGTTGGCCCACCTGCGGCCTCCTCAATAGAGATCGATGAGCAACACAACTTATACGTGTATAATCTGATTCGTGCCGGTGTGCAAATCATGACAGCAGAGTTGTCGCGTGGAGCCGCGTAAGGCGCTAGATTTTTGACCGGAACGGCTACGGGGCCAACCCGAAGCAGGGTCCAAGGCAGCGCCTGCCGGAGGAGCCACCGCAATGCTGCACGACTGGGGCGTGATCGCGGCCGCCATCGGCTACATCGGCTTCCTTTTCCTGGTCGCGAGCTTTGGCGACCGGGACTCGAAGTTTGCCCGCGGCGGTACCAGCCGGCTGATCTATCCGCTGTCGTTGGCAGTATACTGCACGTCCTGGACGTTTTTCGGCTCGGTCGGACTCGCGACCCGAACCGGCCTTGAGTTTCTCGCGATCTATGTCGGTCCGATCCTGCTGATCGCGTTCTGCACGCCGCTGCTGCGGCGAATCATCCGGTTGGCGAAATCGCAGAACATCACGTCGGTCGCCGATTTCATCGCCGCGCGCTACGGCAAGAGCCAGGCGGTGGCGGCAACGGTCGCCATCATAGCGATGATCGGGTCGGTTCCGTATATCGCGCTTCAACTCAAGGCGGTTGCCTCGTCGCTCGGAACCATCCTGATCGACGATCAGGCGATCACCAGAATTCCCGTCATCGGTGACATCGCGCTGCTCGTGACAATCGCGCTGGCCCTGTTCGCAGTGCTGTTCGGAACCCGGCAGACCGATGCGACGGAGCATCAACACGGCCTGATGCTGGCGATTGCGACCGAGTCGATTGTCAAACTTGTGGCGTTCATCGCCGTGGGCGCCTTCGTCACGTTCTGGATGTTCAGCCCCGTCGAACTGATCGAGGCCGCGATGAAATCCCCGGAGGCGGTGCGGGCCATCGAGCACACGCCGTCGATCGGCAACTTCCTGACGATGACGCTGCTCTCGTTTCTCGCGATCATGCTGCTGCCCCGGCAATTCCATGTCAGCGTGGTGGAGAACTCCAGCGACGCAGAGGTCAGCCGGGCGCGCTGGCTGTTTCCGCTCTACCTGGTCGCCATCAACATCTTCGTTGTTCCGATCGCGCTCGCAGGCCTCGTCACGTTCCCGTTCGGCATTATCGACAGCGACATGTATGTGCTGGCGCTGCCGATCGAAGGCCAGTCCAGGCTGCTCAGCATCGCAGTCTTCATTGGAGGACTTTCAGCCGGCACCGCGATGGTGATCGTCGAATGCGTGGCGCTGGCGATCATGGTGTCCAACGACATTGTCGTCCCGCTGGTGCTACAGCGCAGTCCGGCATCCCGCGGAGGCCGCAAGGACTTCGGCAACTTCCTGCTCAAGACCCGCCGTCTTGCGATCTTCGCCATCATGATCATGGCGTATTTGTACTACCGCGCGCTCGGCAGCGCACAGCTCGCTGCGATCGGGTTGCTGTCGTTCGCCGCCATCGCGCAACTCGCGCCGGCGTTTCTCGGCGGCCTGGTCTGGCGGCGCGCGACGGCGCGCGGCGCGATCGGCGGCATGCTCGCCGGTTTTGCCGTCTGGGCCTACACGCTGTTTCTCCCGAGCTTCCTCAACGGAAGCGCCGTCGGCATGATGCTGCTGCAACACGGCCCGTTTGGCATCGCCGAACTGAAGCCGCAGGCGCTGTTCGGCGTCAGCCTGCCGCCGCTCATGCACGGTGTGCTATGGAGTCTGTCGCTGAATGTCCTGACATATGTCGCGCTGTCGCTGACGCGGCGACCATCCTCGATCGAGCGGTTGCAGGCGGAAATCTTCGCACCCAACGCCGCGCCGTTGTCTCCGCCGTTCCGACGCTGGCGGTCGACGGTGACGGTGCAGGATATTTTAGACGCCGTGGCGCAGTATCTCGGTCCTAACCGCGCCCGGCAATCCTTCGAGGAGTTCGCCTCCATGCGGCGGCTCAGCCTCGATCCGGCGGCACCCGCCGCTTTCGAATTGCTGCAGCACGCCGAATATCTGATCGCATCGTCGATCGGGGCGGCCTCATCGCGGCTGGTGATGTCGCAATTGCTCCGGCGCCGCACCGTGTCGGCGAAGGCAGCCTTGAAGCTGCTCGACGACGCGCACGCGGCGCTCCACTTTAACCGCGAGATGCTGCAAACAGCGCTGAATCATGTGCGGCAGGGAATCGCGGTGTTCAACCCCGATCTGCAACTGATCTGTTCGAACCGACAATTCGGAAATATTCTCGGACTGCCGCCTCAAATCGTGCAGATCGGGATTCCGCTGACCGAGATTCTCGACGTTCTCGGCACCATCGATCACTCACAGGCCGACCGCGAGACTGCAAAGCAGACCCGACTGACTGCATACACGACGGAGGGACAGCCGCATCTGGAGCGGCTACCGGACCGCAACATCGTGATCGAGGTTCGCGCCAACCGGATGCCCGACGGCGGTCTGGTGATCACCTTCTCCGATGTGACCCCGAGTTTTGAAGCCGCCGAGGCGCTTGAGCGCGCCAACGCCACGCTCGAAAAGCGCGTGCGCGACCGCACCGAGGAACTGACCCGGCTGAATTCCGAACTCGCGCGCGCCAAAAGCAATGCCGAGGACGCCAATAACTCCAAAACGCGGTTTCTGGCGGCTGCAGGTCACGATATCCTGCAACCGCTCAACGCCGCACGGCTCTATGTCACCAGCCTGGTGGAACGGCAGACTGGGGGCGAAGATTCCAGGCTGGTCCAGAACATCGACGATTCACTGGAGGCCATAGAGGAGATTCTGGGCGCGTTGCTCGACATCTCGCGGCTCGACGCCGGTGCCATCACGACATCGATCACGAGTTTCCGGGTCGGCGATCTGATGCGCTCGCTCGAAATCGAGTTCGCCCCGATCGCACGGGCGAAGCAGGTCCGGCTGACGTTCGTGCCGAGTTCGTTGCCGATCGCATCCGATCGACTGCTGCTGCGGCGACTGCTGCAAAACCTGATCTCGAACGCCATCAAATATACGCCGCAGGGCCGCGTGCTGATCGGCTGCCGCCGTTGCGGCAAGTCGCTGCGGATCAACGTCTTTGACACCGGCGTCGGAATCCCGATCCTCAAGCGCGGCGAAATCTTCAAGGAATTTCATCGGCTCGAGCAGGGAGCGCGCATTGCGCGCGGCCTCGGACTCGGCCTGTCGATCGTCCAGCGGCTTGCGCGCGTGCTGGATCACAACATCGCCCTTGACTCAAATCGGAGCGGCGGCTCGGTGTTCTCCGTCACGGTTCCGATCGCGGCGGCCGTCAATCACACCACCCACACCACTGCGGTGACCAGCAGCACGCCGCTGTCGCACGCGCCGATGAGCGGAGCCCTGATCGTCTGCATCGAAAACGATGCAGCGATCCTCGACGGCATGAGGACGTTGCTGACATCATGGGATGCGCGTGTGATCGCCGTGGTCGAATCTGAGGCGGCAATCGAAGCGATCGAAACGGCCGGCGGACGGATCACCGGACTGCTGGTGGACTATCATCTCGACCGCGGCAATGGCATCGCAACGATTCGGGAGATCCGGAAGAAATTCGGCGAGACCATTCCGGCGATCCTGATAACGGCCGACCGCAGTCCTCACGTTCGTGAGGCGGCGAGGCTGGAACAGGTTTCAGTGCTCAACAAGCCGTTGAAGCCGGCATCTCTGCGGGCGCTGATCGGCCAATGGCGAAGCCAGCAGATCGCCGCGGAATAGGCTCCTGCGAAGGCACGGTATCTCAGTTTGAAATTTCGGGATTGAGCCATTTCGGGATTGAGCCATGAACTGACATCGACCATTGGCTAAGCGGTGTGCTGGTCAATGGTTCAGCCTTCAGCTCATAACTTGGACTTGGTTCGGAAGAACAAAAAATATGAAGTATATGATGGCAAGCAGCGCCACCAGTCCCAAACACTGCAAAGCGATTGCAACCCAGAAAAGCAGCGGACTCTTGTATCTCGGCAGCACGGCACCAAAGCCGATTTGTATCTCCATCGATCGAAGGCTTTTAACTAGCTTCAACGCGATCAACGCGAACGCAGTCATTACGACAGCTAGTATCAATATCACTAGCACTATCACTGGCATTAGCGAGCTTCGCTGCAATCGAACGCAATCATAGTCCTGCTAATCAACCATAGTCCCAGCCTAATGCTAGAACTTTAACGATGAAGGCCGCTTTGGGTGAGCGGAAATTCCCAGATGCCTTCGCCCGCCCGACTTCGTCGGTTGACCTCCCCGCAAGCGGGAGAGAAAGTTCATCGTACTCCGAGGAAGCGTTTCCATTATATCAGAATTGCTCTTAGCCGGCCGAGGGCTCGCTCTGACGCCACTGATCCCCGGCAATCCGCGCAGCCGCAATGACCGCCTGGGTGCGGCTCTCGACACCGAGTTTTTGCAGGATCGCGGATACGTGCGCCTTGATGGTCGCCTCCGATACGCTGAGTTCATAGGCGATCTGTTTGTTGAGCAGTCCTTCGGACAGCATCATCAGGACGCGTACCTGCTGCGGTGTCAGCGTGACGATCCGATCGCGCAAGCGCGTCATCTCCGGATCGGCGGCGGCGGACAGATCGACATCGGGCGGAATCCAGATATCGCCCTCGATAACCTTGAGGATCGCGGTGCGCAGCGTTTCGACTCCGAGCCGCTTTGGAATGAACCCGGACGCGCCAAAATCCATCGAGCGGCGGATCGTCGCCACGTCGTCGCTGGCCGACACCACCACCACCGGAATCGCCGAATATTGGGCGCGCAGATAGATCAGTCCTGAAAACCCGCTGATCCCCGGCATCGACAGATCAAGCAGAACCAGATCGACGTCGGCTTCCTGTTCCAGTCGCGCCGTCAATTCCTCGAACGTGCCGGCTTCGCTGATTTTTGCCGGCACGATGCTCGCAATCGCCTGCCGCAGCGCATCGCGGAACAACGGGTGATCATCGGCGATCACGATATGGGTACTGTCTGATGCGGTCATTGAATCCGTGGGCTTGCCAGGCGTTCAGGTTCACTGCGGTCTCAGCCGGGTTCAGCCCCCCGGAATCACGATTGTCCACCGCTCGAACCCGTCTTGCAAGGCAACAATATCCGGAACAGGTAAACGAGTTAACGGACCCTGATCCCGTTCGCCTGAACACTGCAAGTCCTGCGACCAGCAGCGAGCGTTCTGCACCGCGGGGGGATCGGTTTGCGTCGGATCGTCGTGGCCACCACGCGAGGATTGCATCGGCACCCCACGCGTTTGCATGGTCGTGAACCGGAGCGCGCCGATCAGATTCCTCCGGACGTATCGCGCTGGACGCGGCCCGCCATTTCGATCAGCTTCCGCCAGGCGCGCTCGACGAACGACATCATGCGATCCATGTCGCGATCACTCGGCAACGGAATCTCGATGCTGTTGCGGTTGGCGTCAGCGGATTTCGATCCGTCAGCTTTCGGCACGGCGGCGCCGGGCTCGCCCGGCCTCGGAGATTCCGTCTTGGGCAAAACTTTCTGGGTCTTGCCGCCGACGCTCGGCTCGCGCGCAGCGAGCTGTGCCTTCAGTTTCTCGTTCTCCGCCTGCAGCCGGCCAATTTCCCTATCCATCGCGACGTGCTCTTCGGGCAACGCGTAGCACGCCCAGCCGCTGCCCTTGTCCGCGCAGTGCGAGACCACGCCAGTACGCGTGTCCAGCCTGACGAAGCCGCCGCTCATCGGCGAGAGCGTGTAGCGCCCCTTCTCCGTATCCGGGGTCACCTGCGCCAACACCGGCGCGGCGAGGCAGGCGAGCATCGCGGCGGTGGCGGAAATCCGCAGCAGTCTGGGAAGCGGCTTCGCTGCGCTCATGTGTCTGCTCCGTCAATGCCATCGCTTCGCCGCTGGGCCGGCGCCTGCGTCGGGATATCTTCGAGCTATAGCGCCGCCGGCCCGATTTCAACGCATCGGCCCGACGCGATTCGAAACCTCGCGGTCACGGCGATAACCGGTGGCCCGGCGACGTGGGGCGGATCGTCTCTGACGACGTCGATCGCAGGCGGAGCCACTCCCGCCGGCGACCAGGCGAGCGATCAACGACACCCGCATGGAGCAGAGCGCCGAACCGATCGTGGCATTTTTCGTCGATATTACAGTCTCTTAAATGTCATTGCCGGTGCCAACCAAAATGACGCTTCGGCGAAGAAAGTTAAGTCGGGCTGCTGCACCCCCATGAGATCCGCGAGCGCGCGATCCGTCAGCATCCGTGGCACCCCGACTCAGGCGGGGAACCCAACGTAACCCGACATACCGGCGCGTCCGCTTTTGCAGCGCGGCAACTGGGCGCAGCCGGTTTTGATTTTCAAGAATAAGGTCAGCTAATTCAAGGCTATAGCCAGTTTCGGCACAATCTTGACTTGACCTGTGGCCGTCAGTATGGTCCGCGCGGCTTTTGAGGGTAACGGGCGTTATTTCCTGAGTTCGCGGCGTTGTGTCGGGTGTCGAGAGCATGGCTGACGGCACAGACAAAAACGGCGGCGGGCACGGAGATCGCGAGCATTCAGATCCTGATGAAGCTGCGCTTTCCGCAAGGCTCGGAAATCTCGATCAGCGGCTGTCCCAACATCGGGGCGCCCGCAGGAACGAGACTGACCAATCCGGAGATGGAAGCGGAAATGGAGCTGCCAGAGCCTCAGCGATGGCGCGTGGTTTCCGCCTTTCCTCCGAGTTGATCGCGGGCGTTGCCGTCGGAGCGGTGATCGGCTGGGGATTCGACCGCTTGCTGTCGACCTCGCCCTGGGGACTCATCGTGTTTTTCCTGCTCGGCTTTGTGGCCGGCGTGATCAACGTGATGCGGTCGGCGGGCGTGATCCCCGAGCAGACTGACCGATGACGGATGGCTGCCGAGATGACTGAATTGCTTGAACGCCGGCCTGCCGGCAGACCGAAAGTTGCACGCGGATGATGGACCCGATCCACCAGTTCAACATCGAGAAGATTTTCACGATCGGCCATATCGGCGGTCAGGAAATCGCTTTCACCAATTCCTCCGCCTACATGCTGCTTGCCGTCGTACTGACGTCGCTTTTGATGCTGACCACCGGCCGCAAGCTCGTCCCCGGGCGCATGCAGTCGATCGCCGAAATCAGCTACGAGTTCGTCGCAGATACCATACGCACCACCGCCGGCAAGGAGGGGATGAAGTTCTTCCCCTTCGTGTTCTCGATCTTCATGCTGGTGACCGTCTCCAATCTGGTCGGTATCATCCCCTACACCTTTACGATCTCGAGCCACATCATCGTCACGGCCGCGCTGGCATTCCTCGTCTTCTTCACCGTGCTGATCTACGGCTTCTACAAGAACGGCCTGAGATTCTTCAAACTGTTCGTGCCGTCGGGCATTCCGATCGTGATCCTGCCTCTGGTGGTGGCGATCGAGGTGATCTCGTTCTTGTCGCGGCCGGTCTCGCACAGCGTGCGTCTGTTCGCCAACATGCTGGCCGGCCACATCACGCTGAAGGTCTTCGCGAGCTTCGTCACCATGCTCGGCGCCATGGGCATCGTCGGTGTTTTCGGCGCCGTGCTGCCGCTGGCGCTGGTCGTGGCGCTCACTGCGCTCGAGCTGCTGGTCGCATTCCTTCAGGCCTACGTCTTCACCATCCTCACCTGCATCTACATCAACGATGCAATTCATCCGGGCCATTAAAAAGCCCGCCCTAACCGCGTGTTATTTTCAACAAACCTCAACTAAGGAGTTCGTTATGGATCCGGTCGCAGCGAAGTACATTGGCGCTGGTATTGCCTGCATTGGCATGGGTGGCGCTGGCGCCGGCGTGGGCATCATCTTCGGCAACTATCTTGCCGCGGCGGTGCGCAATCCCTCGGCCGCCCAGGGCCAGTTCGGCAACCTGATTTTCGGCTTCGCCGTGACCGAAGCGCTCGGCATCTTTTCGCTTCTGATCGCCCTGTTGTTGCTGTTCGCTCTTTAAGATCACTGACTGGCTGACGGGACCCGGACAACCGGGCCCCGATCAAGCGCAGAGGAGAAGCCCGTGGCTGAGAGTCATGGCAACGCAAAGGGCGCGACGGCCCACACCGAAGCCAACGGCGGCCACAAGGCTGCGCCGTTTCCGCCATTCCAGAAGGACACGTTTGCGTCTCAACTGGTGTCGCTGGCGATCGCGTTCGTTGCGCTTTATCTGATCTCGTCGCGACTGGCCTTGCCGCGCGTGCGCAAGACCATCGACGACCGCCAGAATACGATCGATGGCAATCTCGCGCAGGCGCAAAAGCTGAAGGACGATTCCGACGCTGCGTTGAAGGCCTACGAGACCGAACTCGCAGCCGCGCGGACCCGGGCGCAGACGATCGGCAACGAGACCCGCGAGAAGCTGAATGCCGCGGCCGACGCCGAGCGTAAGGCGCTCGAGGGACGGCTGTCCGTCAAGCTCGCCGACGCCGAGAAGACCATCGCCTCGACACGCGCGGCGGCGATGAGCAACGTTCGCGGCATCGCAAGCGATGCAGCGGCGGCTATCGTGCAGCAACTGACTGGCGCAACGCCTGACCGCAAGCTTGTCGACAGCGCCGTCGAAGCCTCGATGAAGGGATGACGAGACCATGTTTGCCGAGCCGGAAACCTGGGTTGCCATAGCCTTCGTGATCCTGATGGGCGTCTTCGCCTATGTCGGAGTGCACCGCACTGTGCTGACCGCGCTCGATCGTCGCAGCGCTCGCATCAAGGGTGAACTCGACGATGCGCGCCGCCTGAAAGACGAAGCCGCAAAGCTGCTCGCCGACTACAGGGCCCGCCACGCGAGCGCCGAGCGCGAGGCGCAAGACATTATCGCTGCGGCCAAAGCCGAAGCCGAGCGCATCGCGGCCGACGCCAAGGTCAAGATGGAAGATTTCGTCGCACGCCGCACCAAGAGTGCGGAAGGCAAGATCGCATCGGCGGAAGCACAGGCTATCGCGGATGTCCGCGCCGCCGCCGCTGACGCCGCGGTCGCCGCAGCCTCCGCCATCCTGTCGAGCTCGGTGAAGGGACAGGTCGCCGACGACCTGCTCGCCGCGGGCCTCAGCGAAGTTCGCGCCAAGCTGAACTGAGTTTTTCGGGATAGAAACGAAAGCCGGTGCGAGCCATCGCGCCGGCTTTTTTACTTTGGCGGACCGTGATGGTGGCTGCCTATCCCGGCATCATCATCGGCGAAGGCGGATGATCCCGTATCCCCAAAAGCTTCGTGACAAAAAACGCAACGTCCGCAGCGTACTGGGTACCCGCTTACGCGGGTATGACGGCCAGACAGGTGTCAGCACCGTGCTCTCGCGGTCGCTACGACTTCTTCCGCTTACCGTGCGGCTTCGGCTCAGGCTTCAGTGCCTGCGGATCGAACCCGATATAAAACACGTATCGGTCGGCGGCCGCGCCTTGCGGCGCCGGATAGACGATGTCGCTCGATACAAAACTGTAAGTTCCGCCGTCCTCGCCCGACACGTTCACCGTAACCGTATAGGCCTTGGTGGCGATGGTTTTCGAGGACACGCCATCCTCCACCACCGCGACGCGCAACGGCACCTCCACGGTCGGCGGCGCGCCCGCCGGCCCCACGATGACTCGCCCCTGAATCCCGACCTTGATCGCGATCTGATGAGTGTCGGTGTTGTAGTCGCATTCTCGCGCGGTCTCGCCGATGGTCGCCTGGTAGCGGAGATCGGGGCCGCTCGCCGTCTTGCCTGGCAGACCGACCGCGTAAGTCGATGCGCCGGAGCGGATGGTCACAGGCGGACAAGTAAGGTCCTCGGGTGCGGAAGCCGTCGCGCCCGACGCTGGTGGCGCCCGCTCCGGCTGCGATTTGATACCGAACATTTCCTTGAAACGATCGCCGAGCGATTGCGAGTGCGCTGGCGAGACCGCAACGATACAACAGACTGTGACCATGATCGCCAGACGAAACGGACAGCGCCGCAACTGCCCGGCTACAGCCGGTCCATGCGCTTCAGTCGAATCCGCAACAGGAGCCATTGACGTCGTCCATCGTAGTTTCCACCCGGTCGCCTTATAGCAAGGCAATGGCGGCAAGCCCAAGGCGCGGAAAGACTCTAGCCGCGAAAATCCTCGTGCAGCATGCCGAACAACAAATGATCCTGCCAGATTCCGTTGATGCAGAGATAGCGCCGCGCCCGCCCCTCGCGCGTGAAGCCGCACTTTTCCAGCACCCGGATCGACGGCACATTGTTGGGAATGCAGGCGGCCTCGATGCGATGCAGGTTCAGTTCGCCGAACAGGGTCGGCAGCAGCACCCGCAGCGCCGCAGTCATATAGCCCTGCCCCGCATAGGGTTCGCCGATCCAGTATCCGATGGTGCCGGCCTGCACGATACCGCGCCGCACATTGGCGAGCGTGACCCCGCCGAGCATGACACCGTCGGATTCGCGGAACACAATGAACGGATAGGATTTGTCGCCGGCGATATCCTCGGCGTAGCGCCGCAGCCTTCTCCGGAAGCCGGCGCGGGTGAGATCGTCCGACGGCCAGATCGGCTCCCATGGTGTCAGATAGGCGCGGCTGTACTCGCGAAGCTGCGTCCATTGCAGAAAATCGGACGGCTCCGGCGCTCGCAGCAACAGGCCGTGTCCCCGCGGCATGAGCGCCGGCGCACTGGATGGCAAACGAAACAGGGCCATGGCCGTTCCTCGACGCAGAACCCCCAGCCTCGGTTTAGTGGAGCAGGATTCTGGCCTTTGACTGCGCCAATCCTTCCGCAAAAGCCACCGCTGTGTCCAGCCCTCTGCCGGTGCCGAGCGCAACGACCGCAGGCCGGCTGCGCGTCAGGAGATCCCGCGCCACGTCGCGGGTCGATTCGACGCTGACAGCATCGATCCTCGCCATCAATTCGGGGACGCTCTGCGGCCGCCCGTAGACCAGCATATGACGCGCCAGTTGTTCGACGCGGGCGCTGCAGCTCTCCAACGCCATCAGCAGGCCGGCT
This sequence comes from Nitrobacter sp. JJSN, assembly GCF_051912485.1. Lineage (GTDB taxonomy): Bacteria > Pseudomonadota > Alphaproteobacteria > Rhizobiales > Xanthobacteraceae > Nitrobacter. The sequence goes on from NZ_CP196822.1 coordinate 3,466,335, forward strand.
TTCATCTGCGCTTTAGCGCGCGCGATTTCAGCCTCGGTCAGCGTCTCCACCGCCTCGTTGATGACGTCGACGACGACTTCCATCATTTCGGGCGCGTCGCTCGGATCGGTACCGGTGTAGAGCCCGAAGAACCCGGTATCAGCATAGGGCGCGTGGAAGGCGTAGATCGAATAGCACAGCCCGCGCTTTTCGCGGACCTCCTGAAACAACCGTGAGGACATGCCGCCGCCGAGGATATTGGTGAACACCTGCAATGAAAACAGCGAACGGTCGGTCTGCGGCAACCCTTCGAGCGCGAGCGTCAGATGCGCCTGCTCGAGATCGCGATGCACCACCCTGGAGCCACCCTGGCCGAATTTCGCCGCTTGCGGCTTCGGCGCCGGCGCGGCCTTGAAGCTTGCAAAACGCCGCTCTGCCTCGGCAACGACCGCCTTGTGTTCGACCGCGCCCGCCGCGGCCACCACCATGTCCGGCCCGCGATAATGCGTCGCGAGATATCCATGCAGCATATCGCCGTTAAACCGCTTCAGCGTCTCCGGTGTGCCGAGCAGCGAGCGTCCCATCGGTTGGTCGGGATAGCAGAGTTCGTTGAGATGCTCGAACACGACGTCGTCAGGCGTGTCCTGCGCTGCGCCGATTTCCTGCTCGATGACGCCCTTTTCGCGCTCGAGTTCGTCGGCGGCGAAGTTTGGATTGGACAGGATGTCGCTCAGCACCTCGAGCGCGAGCGGAACGTCCGCCTTCATCACCCGCGCGTAGTAGGCCGTGGTCTCGACGCTGGTGGCTGCGTTGAGATCGCCACCCACGGCCTCGATTTCCTCGGCGATCTCTCGCGCCGACCGCGTGGTGGTTCCCTTAAACGCCATGTGCTCGAGCAAGTGCGAGATACCGTGCTCGTTCAGCTTCTCGTCCCGGCCGCCGACCCCCGTCCAGACGCCGAGCGCGGCCGTTTCCAGATGCGGCATGGTGTCGGTGACGACCGTAAGGCCGGAGGGCAGCTTGGTCACGTCGACACTCATCCAGCAACTCCATGCTTGGCGGCGCGGCTGACGGACAGCACGAACCGTTCGATTTCTGCCTGATCGTTGTTCACGACCGTGATCCGCTCAGGACGAGTCATCAACCCGTCAAGCCACGTCGGCAATTGCGGCCGGACGCCGCAGGCAGCCTCGACCGCATCGGGAAATTTCGCGGCATGCGCCGTCGACAGCACGACATTGGGAATCTTGGAGTCGGAGGTGTCGCGATCGGCTATCGCGAGTGCCACGGCGGTATGGGGATCAACGAGATCGCCGGCCTCGCGCCAAGCCGTGCGCATCGCAGCCGCGGTCTCGGTCTCGTCGGTGCGCCCGGCATCGAAATCGCGGCGGATCTCAGCCAGCACGGAATCCGGAAGCACGAAACGTCCGGATTGCTGCAGCGACGCCATCAGCGCGCGCACTTGCGCGGCGTCACGACCCGTCGCCTCGAACAGCAGCCGTTCGAAGTTCGATGAAACCTGGATATCCATCGACGGCGAGGTGGTGGAGCGAACCTCGCGAACCTCGTAGATGCCGGTCTTCAGCGTGCGCACCAGGATATCGTTGACGTTGGCTGCGATGCGCAGGCAGCGCACCGGGAGGCCCATTTTCTTCGCAACGTAGCCCGCGAAAATGTCGCCGAAATTACCGGTCGGAACGGTAAAATCGACGGTGCGCGCCGGCGCGCCGAGCGCGACCGCCGAGGTGAAATAATACACCACCTGCGCAACGATCCGCGCCCAATTGATCGAGTTGACGCCGGAAAGCGACACCTCGTCGCGGAAGCGGTGGTTGTTGAACAGCGCCTTCACGATCGCCTGACAATCGTCGAAGGTGCCCTTGACCGCGAGGGCGTGAACGTTCGGCGCATCCGTCGTGGTCATCATGCGCCGCTGCACCTCGGAGATGCGGCCTTCCGGAAACAGCGCGATCAGATCGACATTGCCGCGGTTGGCGAACGCATCGACCGCGGCACCGCCGGTATCACCAGAGGTCGCGACGACGATGGTTGTGCGCTGGCCGCGCTGTGCCAGAACGTGATCCATCAGCCGCGACAACAGCTGCATCGCCACGTCCTTGAACGCGAGCGTCGGACCGTGAAACAGTTCCAGCATGAATTGATTGGGCGCGATCTGGTCGAGTGGCACCACCGCCGGATGCCGGAACGTCGCATAGGCCTCATTGGCCATGCGGCCGAGATCGGCATCGGAGATATCACCGGCCACGAACGGCCTGATGACCTCGACGGCCACCTCCCAGTAGGGCCGGCCGAAAAAGCCCGCAATGGCATCGGGCGGTAATTGCGGCCAGATCTCGGGCACATAGAGACCGCCGTCGCGGGCGAGCCCGGCCAGCATCACATCGCAGAACCTGAGTTTCTGGGTTTCGCCCCGGGTCGAAAGATAATGCGTCAAGCCGGCCTCCAACGGCGGCGGATGTTACCAACCATCTGATATTGAGGGGTATTCACTTCGCCTTCGCGCGATAGCCGCCGCGCACCATAGAGCGTTTCGGGGTGAAGGGGAAACCCACAAGCGCGAAAAACCGTGCCGCGCGGACCTCGCCAACTGGCTCTTGGAGTGTTCCGCGCTTGAACGGCAAGATATCGATTATCCGTCATTGCCGGCATGGCCGTTCAAAGAACGCCGTCGCTTCGCTCTCTTATGACCCGCGATCCATCATCTCAGGAAGAATTCGCTTTTTGTCATGGCGTATTTTTTCGGATGGATCGTCCTTCAGCGGCGTTGTGATGGAACTGGAGGCTGATCATGAGGGATTTCATGGCGCGGAGCGGCCACAGGGTGACGGCGAGGACGAGGGGGATCCAGAGCGCGGCGTGGAGCCAGAACGGCGGCTGATACTTGACCTCGACGATCAGCGCGGCGCCGACGACGATGAAGCCTGCGATCAGGATGATGAAGACGGCAGGTCCGTCTCCGGCATCGACGAAGGAATAATCCTGCTCGCAAGCGTCGCAGGAGGGGCGCAGCGTCAGGAAGCCGGAAAAGAGCTTTCCCTTGCCGCAGCGCGGACATTTGCAGGCGATCCCGCGCAGGATGGCCTGGGACGTTGTCGCCCGGGCATAAAAATTGGACATCAGCCATCCCCGTAAGAGAAAAGGGCGGCCACGCGGCCGCCCTTTATATGTTCAGCGTGTTTCGTCCCGATCAGTGCGCGTGCGCCATGGCCGCGGCGCCGTTGCCCCAGACGTAGATGCAGACGAACAGGAACAGCCACACCACGTCGACGAAATGCCAGTACCAGGCGGCGAACTCGAAGCCGAGGTGCTGCGTCGGCGTGAAGTGTCCGGCGTTGGCACGGAACAGGCAGACGATCAGGAAGATGGTTCCGACCAACACATGGAAACCGTGGAAGCCGGTGGCCATGAAGAAGGTGGCGCCGTAGACGTTGCCTGCGAAGCTGAAGGCCGCGTGATGATACTCGTAGGCCTGCACGCAGGTGAAGATGGCGCCGAGCGCGATGGTCAGGATCAGACCCCACTTCAGCCCCCTGCGATCGCCATTGAGCAGGGCATGGTGCGCCCAGGTCACCGTGGTGCCCGAGGTCAACAGGATCAGGGTGTTGAGCAACGGCAGGTGCCAGGGATCGAAGGTGTGGATGCCCTTCGGGGGCCAGACACCGCCGAACAGCGCCGCGCGCGTCATGTGCACGGGATCGCCCGGGAACAGCGAGGAGTTGAAGAAGGCCCAGAACCAGGCGACGAAGAACATCACCTCGGAGCAGATGAACAGGATCATGCCGTAGCGATGGCTGATCTGCACCACGCGGGTGTGGTCGCCCTTGTGCTCGGCTTCGCGGATCACGTCCGCCCACCAGTTCGCCATGGTGTAGAGCACGCCGACCAGGCCGGTGCCGAAGATGATCGGCGCGGCCGCGGTCAGATGATGCATCCACAGGATGGCGCCGACGGCCATGATGAAGGCCGCGGTCGCGCCTATGATCGGCCACGCACTCGGGTCGACAAGGTGATAATCGTGCTTGACTTGCGCCGTAGCCATTGCGGTCTCTCTCCGTTAGCGGTGCCGGCGGTATTGGGCACCTATTGATCTCAAAAACAAAACGCGTCAGCCGTCGAAGCTCAGATACTTCCGAAGCTCAGATATTCCCCCCTGGCCCGTCCGGTTCGTTCGCCGCCACCGGCTTCGGCGCGGCATTCTTCACCGGGAAGAATGTGTAGGACAGGGTGATGGTATTGACGCCGTCGTTCTCGCTGTCGGCGGCGAATGCCGGATCGACATAGAAGACAACGGGCATCTCCCGCTTCTCACCGGGCGCCAGGGTCTGCTCGGTGAAACAGAAGCAGTTGATTTTGGTGAAATACGATCCGACCGTCAGTGGCGTGACGTTATAGGCCGCCTGCCCCATCGTGGTCCCGGCCGACACGTTGGTAACGGTGTAATAGACAGTCGTGACCTCGCCGATCCGGACATTTATCTCGGTCTGCTCCGGCTCGAACTTCCACGGCAGTCCGCCGGAGACGTTGGAATCGAAGCGCACGGCCACGGTGCGCGCGAGCGGCGCCCCCTTCGGCGCGGCTTTTGCGACCTGGGTCGTTCCGTTGAAGCCGGTGGCGCGGCAGAACCAGTTGTAGAACGGCACCGCCGCATAGGCCGAGCCGACCATCAGGGCGACCAGCAGGCCGCAGGCCGCACCGATCTTCACGTCGCGGCCAATGCGCGGCGCAGCCGTCAGTGCAGCGGGAGCCGCCGTGGCCGATTGCTGCGGGTGCTGTGGCGCGCCGGTCATCTCAATCACATCGGACGGACGAGAACGCCCGGCCCCTTGACGAATGTGACGACGAAGAACAGCACGACCATGAACCCAAGCGCCAAGGCGATCGCGATCGAGCGCTCGCGACGACGCTTCTTCTGGGCGTCGGTGAGAACGACCGTGTCCGGCTTCGGCTTGCTGTCGTTGTCCATCGGTCCATGCGCCCCTCTACCAGATCAACGGCGCGACGGCCTTTGCAACCACATCGAGCAGCAGAACGGCAAACAGCGCGAACAGATAGAGGATCGAGAATGCGAACAGACGGCGCGTGGCGCGCAGCGCCGTGCTGCCGGTGCGATGGCGATAGACATTGATCGCGAGCACCAGCATCCCGGCGCCGAGAACCAGCGAGGTAACGCCATAAACCCAGTCGAAGTAGCCGAGCGGCCAGGGTGCTGCGGCGATCGCCACCAGCACGATGGTATAAAGCAGGATCTGCAGCCGCGTCGCATCGGGACCGGCGACCACCGGCAGCATCGGCACGCCGGCACGCGCATAATCGTCGGAGCGGAACAGCGCCAGCGCCCAGAAATGCGGCGGCGTCCAGAAGAAGATGATCAAAAACAGCAGCAGCGGCTCGACCGACAGCGACCCCGTCGCCGCCGCCCATGCCACCACCGGCGGCAGCGCACCGGCGGCGCCGCCGATCACGATGTTCTGCGCGGTCCGCCGCTTCAGCCCCATGGTGTAGATCACCACGTAGAAGAAGATCGTGAAGGCGAGCAATCCCCCGGCGTACCAGTTGACCAGGGCGCCGAGCGTCATCACCGAGAAGAACGACAGTGTGAGACCAAAACCCATCGCCTCGCCGCGCGTGATGCGGCCGCGCGGGATCGGCCGGTTGGCCGTGCGCGACATCAGCACGTCGATATCGCCTTCGAGCGCCATGTTCAGCGCACCGGAGGCACCGGCGCCGACCGCGATGCAGAGGATCGAAATGAAGCCCAGCACCGGATTAACATGGCCCGGCGCGATCATCAGCCCCACCAGCGCGGTGAAGATCACGAGCGACATCACCCGTGGCTTCAGCAGCGCAAAGTAATCGGCGACGCTCGCCTCCGATATCCGGGGCGGTAGTTCGATGGCTTTTTGATCGACAACCGACACGATACACACTCGCTTTGTTGGGGTGCACGGCGCGTCAGGCGCGCCGCGCACAGTTCGTTTTGTTGGGTGCGCGGCACACCCCAGGCGCGCCGCGCATAGTCACATGACCGCTTACTGCACCTTCGGCAGCGTTGCGAACTGGTGGAACGGCGGAGGCGACGACAACGTCCACTCCAGCGTGGTAGCGCCTTCACCCCACGGATTGTCGGCTGCCTGCTGCTTGCGCGAGAAGGCGTCGACCAGGCCGTAGAGGAACACCAGGGCGCCGAGCCCCGCCATGAAGGCACCGTACGAGGAGATCTCGTTCCAGCCCGCGAACACGTCCGGATAGTCGACCGAGCGCCGCATCATGCCCTGCAGTCCGAGGAAGTGCTGCGGGAAGAACAGGACGTTGGCACCGATGAACATCAGCCAGAAGTGCAGCTTGGCGATGGTCTCGTTGTACATGTAGCCGGAGATCTTCGGGAACCAGTAGTACCAGCCCGCGAAGATCGAGAACACTGCGGCAATGCCCATCACGTAGTGGAAGTGCGCGATGACGTAGTAGGTCTCCTGCAGCACGCGATCGACGCCCGCATTGGCCAGCACCACGCCGGTCACGCCGCCAACCGTGAACAGGAAGATGAAGCCGAGTGCAAACAGCATCGGCGCCTTGAACTCGATCGAACCGCCCCACATGGTGGCGATCCACGAGAACACCTTCACGCCGGTCGGCACCGCGATCACCATGGTTGCGGCGACGAAGTAAGCCTGCGCCGACGACACCATGCCGACCGTGTACATGTGGTGAGCCCACACCACGAAGCCGATGCCGCCAATCGCGACCATGGCATAGGCCATGCCGAGATAACCGAAGATCGGCTTCTTCGAGAAGGTCGAGATCACATGGCTGATCATGCCGAAGCCAGGCAGAATCAGGATGTACACCTCAGGATGACCGAAGAACCAGAACAGATGCTGGAACAGCACCGGATCACCGCCACCGTCGGCAGCGAAGAACGTGGTGCCGAAGTTACGGTCGGTCAGAAGCATGGTGATCGCACCTGCCAGCACCGGCAGCGACAGCAGGAGCAGCCACACCGTGACCAGGATCGACCAGACGAACAGCGGCATCTTGTGCAGGGTCATGCCCGGCGCGCGCATGTTGAAGATCGTGGTGATGAAGTTGATCGCGCCGAGGATCGAGGAAGCACCGGCGAGATGGATCGAGAGGATCGCGAAATCCACCGATGGCCCCGGATGGCCGCTCGTCGACAGCGGCGCATACAGCGTCCACCCCGTGCCCGCACCGAGAGCGCCCGGCTCGCCTTCCACCATCGTCGACAGCAGCAGCAGCGCAAACGCCGCCGGCAGCAGCCAGAACGAGATGTTGTTCATGCGCGGAAACGCCATGTCAGGCGCCCCGATCATCAGCGGCACGAACCAGTTGCCGAAACCGCCGATCATCGCAGGCATCACCATGAAGAAGATCATGATCAGGCCGTGCGAGGTCACAAATACGTTGTACTCGTGAGCAGGATGGAAAACCTGCACGCCGGGATACATCAGTTCCGCCCGGATGCCCATCGACATCAAGCCGCCGATGATCCCCGCAACGATAGCGAACACCAGGTACATGGTACCGATGTCCTTGTGATTGGTCGAATACGCAAAGCGCCGCCACCCGGTCGGGTGGTGCGCATGGTCGTCGTGGTCGTCGTGGTCGTGAGCATGTGCTGCGGATGTTGCCATTGTCTAATCCTGTCTTTCGTCCCTTGAAGTCCTTCGAACCTTAGAGGCTGTCGCTCTCGCCTAGCGCATCGCGTCGGCAGCTGACGCCACCGCGTTCTCCGGGTTCGAAGCAAACTTCTTCTTCGCGGTCTCAACCCAGGCCGTAAAATCCTGATCGCTCACAACCCGAACCGCGATCGGCATGAAGGCGTGATCCCGGCCGCACAGCTCCGAGCACTGGCCGTAGAACATGCCAAGCTTGGTGGCCTTGAACCAGGTCTCGTTGAGACGACCCGGGATCGCATCCACCTTGATGCCGAACGCCTGAACTCCAAACGAATGAATGACATCGGTCCCGGTCACTTCCACCCGAACCACCTTGTTCACCGGAACAACCAGCTCGTTGTCGACCGCCAGCATCCGCGGCTTCTTGTCCTGCGCAATCAGCGAGTCAAACTCGATCTTGCCGTTGTCCGGATAGGTGTAGGTCCAGTACCACTGCTTGCCGGTCGCCTTCACCGTCAGGTCAGCCTTCGGAAGGTCAAGCTCTTGGAACAGCAGCCGGAACGACGGTATCGCAATGCCGACCAGGATCAGAACCGGGATAATCGTCCACGCAACCTCGATCATGGTGTTGTGGGTCGTCTTCGACGGTACCGGATTGGCGCGCGCGTTGAACCGCAACATCGCTATCACCATCAGCGCCGTCACAAACAGCGTGATAACCGTGATCACGATCAGAAGCCCGCTGTGCATCTTCTCGATGCTGTCCATCACAGGCGACGCAGAGCCCGCAAAATCAATCCCCCAGGGCTGCGGACCTACCTCCTCGGCAGAAACCGATCCACAACCAGCAGCCAAAGCCGCTGCCCCAAACGCCATTCCCAGAAACCGGCGGCCAAACCGGCGGCCATACAGGCCATTCGACATCTTCATGCCGCTCGCGCTCCTTGTCATAAATAAACCCTAAACGAATCCCCTAAGCAGTTCCCGCCGGCGGCAGTCTGCTGGTCGATATGACGCTTCCCTGCGAACAGCCTGTGGGGCTGTTTGGCTAGAATGCGTCCAAAGCCGGTCCTCTCAAACCATAATTTGTCGCACCCCGCAAGGACCAAGGACAGTCGCTGAGCGATGTCTTTGCAACCGCGGTCCGGCGCATTTGCTGACAAAGGTGCATTTGCCGACAAAACAGAGCGCAAACGCGTCTTTTGCGGCTGGACGCCGCTTGACAGGGGGATTGTCCGATGTAGGCACAGGCGGGCTGCTTCATAGATTCGGCTGCCGGTCTGGGCTGCCCCCGGGGGTCGGGCCGCCTTCAAGGCGCCGTCATTGCCCATCAGGCCAGCGCCGGACCAGTTGGCCCAAGTATGGCACGCGAGAGCAGGGGATCGAGCCGGATGGGGCCTTCGAAACAGTATACCGGACCCGCGTCGGGCCGCATGATCATGGCGAGGCGGCCGGCAAGCCGCGCGCTAATGGGCTGGGTCGCCGCCATTCTCGTTCTGGGGTTTGCCGGCGCGGCCAACGCCCAGGGGGCCGTCAAATCGGTCCATGGCGACTGGCAAATCCGCTGTGACACCCCGCCCGGCGCCAAAGCCGAGCAATGCGCATTGATCCAGAGCGTGGTGGCGGAGGACCGCTCCAACGCCGGCCTCACCGTGATCGTGCTTAAAACCGCCGACCAGAAAAGCCGGCTGATGCGGGTGGTGGCGCCGCTCGGCGTGCTGCTACCTTCCGGCCTCGGCTTGAAACTGGACAACGTCGACGTCGGCCGCGCCGGGTTCGTGCGCTGCCTACCCAACGGCTGCGTCGCCGAGGTCGTGCTCGACGACAAACTGCTGGGGCAGTTGCGCAGCGCAAAGACGGCGACTTTCATCATCTTCGAAACGCCCGAGGAAGGCATCGGCTTCCCGCTCAGCCTGAACGGATTGGGCGAAGGTTACGACAAGCTGCCGTAGCGGAATGAAGGTTTGGAAAGAACCTCCCTTTTCGCGGCCATCATACCTATCTTGAACCTTGACCGCTTCGGACGACACGGAACGGCCGCATATCCGCGTTGAACTTGGAGTCCGCATGACCAGTCCCGCCACCACGCCCCTGCTCGACCGTGCCAATCTCGACCGCGATACCGTGCGCAACGAAATGGCGCGGGGCCTCAAAGGCGCGGACGACGGCGAATTGTTTCTCGAATACAGCCAGAGCGAAGCGCTGATGTTCGACAACGGCCGGCTCAAGCAGGCGACCTACGATACCTCGCAAGGCTTCGGGCTTCGCGCCGTCAAGGGCGACGCTGTCGGCTACGCCCATTCGTCCGACGTTTCGCTGCCCGCGCTGATCCGCGCCGCCGATGCCGTTGGCGCCGTGCGCGGCGGCTATCACGGGACCTTCGCGGCGGCTCCCTCCCATACCAACGTACGGCTGTACGGCGACGACAATCCGCTCGACGGCCTCGGCTTCGAGACCAAGGTCAAGCTGCTTGCCGAAATCAACGCCTACGTGCGCGACAAGGATCCGCGGGTGCGTCAGGTGTCCGTCAGCCTCGGCGCGACGTGGCAGGTCGTTGAAATCATGCGGCCGGACGGCGAAAGCTATCGCGATATCCGTCCGCTGGTGCGGGTGAACATTTCCGTCGTCGCCGGACAAGGCGACCGCCAGGAAACCGGCAGCCAAGGCTATGGCGGGCGCGAGGGCTATGCTCGCTTCATCGAGACCAAGGCATGGCGGTCAGCCGCAGACGGCGCGATCCGTCAGGCAATGATCAATCTGGAATCGGTGCCAGCGCCCGCCGGCGAAATGGACGTGGTGCTTGGACCGGGCTGGCCCGGCGTGATGCTGCATGAAGCGGTGGGGCACGGCCTCGAAGGCGACTTCAACCGCAAGAAAACCTCGGCGTTTGCAGGACTGATGGGTCTGCAGGTAGCGGCCAAAGGCGTCACTGTGGTCGACGACGGCACCATTTCCGCGCGGCGCGGTTCGCTTTCAATCGATGACGAGGGCACACCGACCAACCGCACCGTGCTGATCGAGGACGGCATCCTGGTCGGCTACATGCAGGATCGTCAGAACGCGCGGCTGATGGGGATGAAACCGACCGGCAACGGCCGCCGCCAGGATTATGCTCATGTGCCGATGCCACGCATGACCAACACCTACATGCCGGCAGGTGATCGCGACCCGGCCGAAATTCTGGCGTCGGTGAAGAACGGAGTCTACGCGGCGAATTTCGGCGGCGGCCAGGTCGACATCACCTCGGGCAAATACGTCTTCCAGTGCACCGAGGCCTACAAGATCGAGAACGGCAAGATCGGCGCGCCGCTGAAGGGCGCGATGCTGATCGGCAACGGGCCGACCGACCTGCATCGCATCACGATGATCGGCAACGATGTCGCGCTCGACGACGGCATCGGCACCTGCGGCAAGAACGGCCAGGGCGTGCCGGTCGGCGTCGGCCAGCCGACACTGCGAATGGAACGGATCACGGTCGGAGGAACGGGCGGATGAGTACGGACTCGTCGGCACTACGTTCGATGGTCCGCCGCTGGGGCGGACAGATCGTCCAGATCGGGGCGATCGTGTTAGTGGTCCTGCTCGCCAAGGGCGCCCTTGCCGAGCCGTTCTATGTGCCGTCGGCGTCGATGGAGCCGACGCTTTTGATCGGCGACGCGCTGCTGGCGTCGAAATACCCCTACGGCTACAGCACCGCCTCGATGCCGATTCATGTCTCGTTTCCCGAGACATCGCGCGTTTTCGGAGATCTGCCAAAACGCGGTGACGTCGTGGTCTTCCGTTGGCCCGGCGATCGCTCGCAGGTCTGGGTGAAGCGCGTCATCGGCCTGCCTGGCGATCGTATCGAGATGCGCGGCGGTCAGGTCTGGATCAACGGACAGGCGGTAGCGCTGAAAGCGGATGGCCTCGGCGAAGCCGAGGACGACAGCGGTTCCAGCGAGCCCGCGCACCGTTACGTGGAAACGCTACCGGGCGGCATCTCGCATACCATTTTCAAGATTCACGACAACGGCCGCCTCGACAACACGGCGGAGGTGACAGTACCGCCGGGCCAGCTATTCGTGATGGGCGACAACCGCGACAACTCCGCGGACAGCCGCGTGCCTGTCCGCCAGGGCGGCGTCGGCCTGCTTTCGACCGACAACCTGGTCGGCCGGGTCGATGCGATCGTCGGCTCATGGGATTTGGGCATCCGCAGCCAACCGGTCTGGACCTGGCTCTCGGGCTTCCGCCTCGCGCGGTTTTTCACGGCGGTGCATTAGAGCGGGATGAGGAAAAGTGCGTAGCGGTTTTCCGCCCGGCGCGCGACCGGCCTCTATCGCACGACCCCGGATGTAAAGCCCGGTCTGCGGTGCGGCGGCTTGATTTCCTTTTTGAGGAAGCATCGCCCGGCCTTGCCGGCATAGCCCGGCCGCGCATAGGTCCACGCCCGGCACTTGGTATCGGCATCGCACGCATGCCGGCAGACCTGATCGGCGTCGGCTCGTTCATCCTTCTTGATTTCGAAGCCGCGATAATCGCCACCCGAGCGATCAGTCGAGGTTTCGACCGGGCCGATCCGCCGCTCGATCACGCCCGCTCCACGCACGCCGGATACGCAACACGGATTCGCGACCCGTGGCGGGACGGCATTCTTGAGCCAGCAGACCGCAATCTCCGACCGCTCGTTGGGATAGCTGAAGCTCCAGGCGCGGCAATGGCGGTCGCGCTCGCAGGCCAGCGCGCAGTCGGCCGGGTCGCCCGACCGCAGCGACATTCGCTGATAGTCGGCGCCCGGTCGATCGAAATTGGTCTGGGCATGCGCCGGCCGCGACAGAAGAAGGACCATCGACGACAGCGCGGTCAGCAGGATCAGGCCGACTTTCAATGCATGGATTTTCAACACAGGCCGCAAAACAGGGTATCCCGGACAAGGAAGAGCGCGGACAGGGCTCATTAAATCGCCACCTTGATGTATGGTGGATGAACGAGCGGCCGCGAACCGGGCGCCGATCAACCCGCTGACCCAAAGCCGGACGTGACTCGACCTACCGTCAGCCTTTTCCACTCGAGACGAGCGTTCAGAAAGCGTATTCGCTGTAGGCCGGCTCCACCGATCCTGCCCATGCGCCGTTAAATTTCTCCAGCATCTCCTCGGCGGGTGAGCGGCCTGAATCCAGAATACGATCGAGCGGCTCCAAATGCCGCGACTCGTCGCGGCCGAGATGATCGACATGGCCGCGCCGGCGCAAGCCCGTATGCGCCAGCACCAGGCATTCCTTGGCGATTTCGAACAGGTAGCGATCCCTGATCCGCGCCTTGAAACCCATCCGCGAGACGTCATCGCGCAGCGCCTGGCGTTCCTGCGCATTCCAGCGCTTCACGATGTCCCAGGCTGCATCAAGGCTGGCGTTGTCGTAGAGCAGTCCGACCCAGAACGCCGGAAGCGCGGGCAGGCGTCCCCACGGCACGCCGTCGGCGCCGCGCATTTCCAGATAGCGCTTCAGCCGCACCTCGGGGAAAATCGTCGACAGATGATTGGCCCAGTCCGACAAGGTCGGCCGCTCGCCGGGAATGGCCTTGTTCTGGCCATCGAAAAAATCGCGGAACGACGAGCCGGACACGTCGATATAATTCTCGCCCCGCTTGACGAAATACATGGGAACGTCGAGCGCGTAGTCGACCCAGCGTTCGAATCCCATACCGTCTTCAAATGCCCAGGGAATCATGCCGGCGCGGGCGTTGTCCGTGTCGCGCCAGATTTCCGAACGGAACGACAGGAAGCCGTTCGGCTTGCCTTCGGTGAACGGAGAATTTGCAAACAGCGCCGTCGCGACCGGCTGCAACGCCACCGAGACCCGCAGCTTCTTGACCATGTCGGCTTCGGACGAGAAGTCGAGATTGGTCTGCACCGTGCAGGTCCGGAACATCATGTCGAGACCGTAGCTGCCGACCTTCGGCATGTAGCCGCGCATGATCCTGTAGCGACCCTTTGGCATCATCGGAATCTGCGCCCGCGACCACGACGGCGTCATGCCAAGGCCGAGGAATCCGATGCCGAGCGGTGTCGCGATCTCCTTGACCTGCGCCAGATGCGCGGCAAGCTCCGACTGGGTCTGATGCACCGTTTCGACCGGCGCGCCCGACAACTCGAACTGCCCCCCCGGCTCTAGCGAAATCGCACCGCCGCCGGTGACGTCATGAAGACCGATGATATTGCCTTGCTCCATGATCGGCTCCCAGCCGAGCAGGAGCTGCATACCCTGGAGCAATGCGCCGATGCCGTGCGATCCTTCATACGGCACGGGGTCGTGGCCTTGAAGCGTGAACGGAGTTTTTTCGTGCTCGGTGCCGATGCGGAATTCAGATGCCGGCTTTACGCCCGCTTCCAGCCACGCCACGAGTTCGTCGCGTGATTGCAGCGGCGTCATATCGATCTGGTCACGCGCCATGACAAATCCGGGTGTCGGGCGTTTCGATCGAACGCACGCGGTAGCGGTAAAGAATGTGAGCCGCATGGCCCGCAATCGCGAAAGGCGAGAGAGACATCATCGCGTGGACGCACCGTCTCTGACAGCAAGCGCCTGAGCCTCATTGCAGGAACAGCCGAGCCGGTCAAGCAGTCCGCAAAGCTTTGCGGCGTCGGCGTCGGAGAGTTTGGAGCCGACATGCTTTTCGATCGCCGCCGAATAGGCCTGCCACATCTTTTTCTGCAACTCGCGCCCGGCGTCGGTGATCTCGACGAACTGACCACGCTTGTCGGCCTTGCATTCGCGCCTCACCGCCAACCCTTCGTCCACCAGCCGGTCGACCAGGCGCGAGGTCGCGTATTGCGGCAGCAGCATCTGCTTTTCCAGTTCGACTGGCCGCAGCTCGCCTGCCGGCGAGCGCGACAGTTCGAACAGCGCGTCATACCAGGCCAGCGGCGGAAAACCGGCCTTCTTCAACTCATGCTCCACCGCATCGAGCACCCGGCTCTGCACGCGCATCAGGCGGATCCAGGCGGCGGCCGCCTCGGTCGACGGTTTGCGTCTCATCGCGAAGTCCCCATGTCCCCGCTGGCAGCTTACCGCATTCGATGCAATTGCATCAATCTCGCCCGTTCATGCGGTCGAGGTGCAGACAACGGCGAATTGGTCATTGAGGGGGCAATTCAGGCGTCATGCTCGCGCGTGGCGCGGGGCTCCACGTCCTAAGGGGTCGCATATCGGTCAACGTCCTGCGTAGGCATACCGGCCGAGTTGGTGCCCCCAACAGGCAGGGCGCGCATTATCGATCAATGGTTGCTTATTTTAATAAAACAACCAATGGGCGTAACCGAGCCCAAATCGAGCGGGCTTCCTTTCACCAAAATGCAACTTTTGGCAGCGGTCACACAACTCCTTAACCCGTTGTTTACCGTAACACGAAAAGGTTGAGCCTCAGAGGCAGACCCCGCGCCAGTTTGGGATTGTCTATTCAAAGGGGCGCGCGGGGAGCCTGAAGGCGCACCGAACGCGCCGGTCAGACACCGGACGAAAACATGAATTCGCGCGGATCGTGGAGCGAAGACGGAATCGAACCATCCGTTCGCGAGCGGGCCGAAGCCGCTGCGCGGCACGCCGGCATGTCTTTGAATGAGTGGCTCAGTTCGACGGTCGGCAATGCCATGCCGGATTCCCGGATGGCGCAGTCTCCAGTCCCGAACCAAGACAGCCACGACGTCGCGGACATTCATCAGCGGCTCGATTCCATCACGCGCCAGATCGATCAGTTGTCGAGCCCAGCCACGCACGGCGAGCCTGCCGTCGCCCGCCAGCTCAACGACGCCATTTCGCGGCTCGATGCCCGGCTCGCCCGGGTCGCCGCCCAGGCCCCCGCGGAGGATGCGCAGCACCGCGCCGACAGAGTCGAGCGCGCCGCAGCCGAGGTTTACCGGACGCCACCGCCTGATCTCGCGTCGCTCGAATTCGCAATCGCGGAAGTGGCCGCGCGCCAGCATGAACTCGACGACGCCTCGCGCGCGACGCGGCCGCGCAGCCCAGCTCCTGTGGCGCCGGCGATGACAACGCCGCGGCAGGCGAAGGATTTCTCCGGCCTCGAGCGGCAACTCGTCAAGATCACGAGCCAGATCGAATCGCTGCAGCGACCGGACGGAATCGAGCAGTCGATCGCCGCATTCCGCAGCGAGCTTGCGGGTATTCGTCACATCATCACCGAAGCGATGCCGCGCCGCGCGATCGAATCGATCGAGAACGAGATTCGTTCGCTGTCGCGCCGCATCGACGACATCCGCCAAAGCGGCAGCGACGGCCAGGCGCTGGCGAACATCGAACACGCCCTCAATGAGATCTACGACGCGCTGCGAACGCTGAAACCGGCGGAACAGCTCGCCGGATTCGACGAGGCAATCCGCAATCTCGGCGGCAAGATCGATACGATCGTGCGCAGCAGCGGCGACGGCGGCATGGTGCAGCAGCTCGAAAACGCGATCGGCGCGCTTCGCGGCATCGTCTCCAACGTCGCCTCGAACGACGCGCTGGCGCGGCTCAGCGACGATCTCAACCTGCTGTCGTCGAAAGTCGATCAGCTCGGCCGACCCGAGGGCAATAGCGATTCATTCTCCGCGCTCGAACAGCGCGTGGCCGCGCTGACGGCGACGCTGGAAAACCGCGAACGTCCCGCCTCCGGCAGTTCCGAGCAGCTTGAAGACGCGGTGCGGGCACTGTCCGACCGTCTCGACCGTTTGCCGGCCGGTCACGACTCATCATCGGCACTGGCGCATCTCGAACAGCGAGTCTCGCTGCTGCTTGAACGCCTGGAGATCGCCAGCGGCCATTCAGGAACCAATCTCGGGCGCGTCGAGGAAGGCTTGCAGGACATCCTGCATCACCTGGAACGGCAGCAGGCCGGGCTCACAGCGCTGGCTGAAAGCAGTCCGCGCAGCGGCAGCCCGGCCATGGACAGCGAGGTCGTTGAGGCGATCAAGCGCGAATTGTCCGAGATGCGCTTCTGCCAATCGGAAACCGACCGTCATACCCAAGACTCACTCGAGGTCGTTCACAACACGCTCGGGCACGTGGTTGATCGGCTGGCGATGATCGAAGGCGACCTGCGCGCAGTCCGCGCGATGCCTGCGGCCCCTTCTCGCGGCGCAATACCGGAACCGCCGGCGGGTCTGCCACCAAGGCCCGCATTGCCGAACCCCGTGCTGTCGCAGATGGCATCGCCGCAGCCGGTGCCGGGCGCCTCCGCATCAGCGTCTACCCCCGCGCGCGCGATCGGGGATATCCTCATTCCGACCAACACCTTCGACCCCGGCCCCGGGCACGGCCTCCAATCGGCAACGCCGCGGCCGCCGCAACCACGCCCTGCGATCGATCCGGACCTGCCGCCCGATCATCCGCTGGAACCCGGCACCCGTCCGCCGGGACGCGGAGCATCGCCTTCGGAGCGCATCGCGGCCTCCGAAAGCGCGATCGGCGACATTGCCGAAACGCCCAGCGAACAATCGAGTTCATCGTTCATTGCCGCAGCGCGCCGGGCCGCGCAGGCTGCCGCCGCTGCGGCACCGTCGCCTGACAAGGCCGGCCGAACCAAGGTCGCCATCGAACCGGCGCGTCCCGCCACAGGCGGGTCCGGCATCACCTCCAAGATCCGCTCGCTGCTCGTCGGAGTGAGCGTGGTGGTGATCGTGCTCGGCAGTTTCAAGTTCGCAATGTCGCTGCTCGATGGGACCCAGCGCGCGGCGGTCAGCGAAACCAGCCCGGTCGCCCCGCCTGCAGCAAAGCCGCCAGCCGACGCGGAAGCCGACCCCGCAACCCAGACTCCGGCGATGCCGTCGATGACGTCGCCCATGCCGATCGACCGGCAGTCGATGATTTCGCCGCCGCCCGCCGGCAGCGCGGCTCCGGCCGAATCCTCGTCAGACACGGCGCCATTGAGCCGACCAGAGACCACATCCGCCGATATCACCGGCACGGTTCCGGTCGCGCCCGCATCCGTCCCCGACGGACACACACGCGAGCCGGTCGCAATTCCCCGTTCTGAATCCCTCCCCGACAGCATCGGGAGCCCCAAGCTGCGGACCGCCGCGCTGCAAGGCGACGCGGCTGCGGAGTTTGAAGTCGGTGTCCGCTATGCAGAGGGCAAAGGCGTTACCGTCAATTACGACGAAGCCGCGAAATGGTACGATCGCGCGGCGCAAGCCGGCATCGTGCCGGCCATGTTCAGGCTCGGCACCCTCCACGAGAAGGGCCTCGGGGTGAGCAAGGATGTCGCCGCGGCGCGGCGCTATTACATGCAGGCGGCCGAACGGGGCAACGCCAAGGCCATGCATAACCTCGCCGTGCTCGATGCCGATGGCGGCGGCAAGGGCGCCGACTACACCAGCGCGGCGCAATGGTTCCGCAAGGCGGCCGAGCGGGGCGTCGCTGACAGCCAGTTCAATCTCGGCATTCTCTGTGCCCGCGGCATCGGCATCGAACAGAATCTTGCGGAATCCTACAAGTGGTTCAGCCTTGCTGCTGCGCAAGGCGACGTGGATTCCGGGCGCAAGCGCGACGAGGTCGCCAAGCGCCTCGATCCGCAGTCGCTTGCCGTCGCCAAGCAGGCGGTTCAAACATTCGTCCCCAAGTCTCAGCCCGACGATGCCGTCAACGTCGCGAGTCCCGCCGGTGGATGGGACAGCGCGACCGCAAAGTCTCCGACCAAGACTACGGCCAAAACCACGGCGGCCCGATCCGCCTCGGCCAAGCCTGCGACGGCCAGGCAGGCTGCGCGGTAGTCCAAATTATTCACCAACTTCGGACCTGATCGGGAAGTCCGGCGAAAAAGCCGGGCCATCCCGAATTCTTTAACCCCGGCCGCTGATGATTTCGGTTATGCAGGGGACGCGGCCCAGCGACCGCGCCGCAACCGAAGGTCCATGCTGCGGAAAGGCGCCGGCCAGCCCGCGGCCAAATCCGAAAACGAACGCGCGTGCAGCTGTATCTCCCGATCGCCGATCTCCCGGTCAACGTGTTCCTCATCCTGGCGATGGGCGCGGCGGTGGGCTTCGTATCCGGCATGTTCGGCATCGGCGGCGGCTTCCTGATGACGCCGCTGCTGATCTTTGTCGGCATCGCGCCGGCGGTTGCCGTTGCAACGGTCACGAGCCACATCGCCGCTTCCTCCTTCACCGGCGCACTGTCCTACTGGCGCAAGCGCGCGATCGATCCGATGCTCGCCGTGGTGTTGCTGGGCGGCGCCATTGTCGGAACCATGCTCGGCGTCTGGACCTTCACGCTGCTGCGCTCGCTGGGCCAGCTCGATCTTTTGATCGCGCTGTCCTATTTGGTGCTGTTGTCCGGCGTCGGCGGAGCGATGTTCTGGGAGGGGCTGCGCGCCATGCGGCGGGCCCGGCTAGGCCAGTCCGTTCCGCTGCGACGCTCGGGCAGCCATGGCTGGATCCACGGCTTGCCGCTGAAACTCCGGTTCAAGCGGTCCAAAATCTATCTGTCGGCCATCCCGGTTGTGACCATCGGCCTCTTCATCGGCTTCATCGGCGCGATCATGGGCATCGGCGGCGGCTTCATTCTGGTGCCGTTGCTGATCTACGTGCTGCGCGTACCGACGTCGACCGTGATCGGCACGTCCATGATGCTCACCCTCGTCACCATGACATTCGCTACGGTGCTGCACGCCGCCACCAACCATCTCGTTGATGTCGTGCTGGCGTTGATCCTGATGACCGGCGGCGTGACCGGCGCGCAATTCGGCGCCCGCGCCGGTCAGCGCATCCGCGGCGAACACCTGCGCCTGCTGCTTGGGCTGTTGATTCTGGCGGTCGGAATCCGCTTTGCGATCGAACTGGGAATTCGTCCCGCCGATCTTTACACCGTCCGTGAAACCACGGGCGGCACATGAGAACGCGCGCAGCCCGCTTGACGATAGGACTGGCGCTGCTGCTCGGCGCCGCCTTCGTTGCGGGCGATGCACGCGCCGAGCACCTGATCGTCTCGGTGTCGAATCATCGCGTCACCGTGACGCCGAACTATTCGGGCGAGGAACTGGTGCTGTTCGGCTCGATCGAGCGCGACCGTGATACGCCAGTTCCGAGCACCGGCTACGATCTCGTCGTGACCGTCAGCGGCCCGCGCGTCGACATGGTCACGCGCCGCAAGGAGCGCCGATTCGGGATCTGGATGAATGCCGACTCGCGACAATTCCTCAAGGTCCCGGCCTATCTCGCGACCTTCGCCAACCGGCCGCTGGACAAGATCGCCGCGCCGGACGTCCTGCGCCGGCAGCAGCTCGGACTGAACAACGTGCTGCTGACGCAGCGCGTCGGCCCTGACTATGCCGACGTTGTGGCGAGCGATCCGTTCCGCCGCGCCTTCATAAAGCTGCGCGCCGACCACGGGTTGTATCGCGAGAACACCTCGGCCGTGACCTTCCTGACGCCGACCCTGTTCCGCACCGGCATTCCGCTTCCGGCAGAGGTGCCGATCGGCACCTACACCATCGGAATCAAGCTGCTCGCCGACGGCGCGCTGATCGCCAAGACCGATACGGCGTTCGAAATCGTCAAGGTCGGCTTCGAGCAGTTTGTGGCGACCGCCGCCCGGCAGCACGGCCTCATCTACGGCTTGGCGACGGCATGTATGGGGCTGATGGCGGGCTGGATGGCGTCGATCGTCTTCCGCAAAGACTGATGGTCACAACAACCATGCAATGGCCATCGCCGCGACCCCGACGGCCATCACGGCCGTGGCGAGCCACCCCAGCCAATACAGCGTGCCGGTGACGACAAACCTGCCCATGACATCGCGACGGTGCACCATCGCCATCAGCAGCACCATCACAGGTACCGCAAGCACGCCGTTGATAACCGCGCTCCAGTACAAGGCCTGAATAGGCTCGACCGGTGTGAAGTTGAGGAGGATTCCGATCGCCGCCGACAGCGCCAGCACCGCATAGAACGCGGCCGCCTCCTTGGGCTTGCGCGCCAGCCCGACCGGCCATCGTCGCCCCTCGCCGACGGCATAGGCCGCCGAGCCCGCCAGCACCGGAATCGCCAGCAACCCGGTGCCGACGATGCCAAGCGCGAAAATCACTTCCGCGAACCGGCCCGCGATCGGCCGCAACGCTTCCGCAGCCTGCGCCGAGGTCTCGATATCGGTCTTGCCGGCGGCATGAAAAGTCGCAGCCGCGGTGAGAATGATCGCGATCGCGATCAGGCTGGAGAAGGCCATTCCGACGATGGTATCGGCGCGAATGCGATTGAATTCCTTTTGCGCGCCATGATGCCTGTCGATCAGCGGCCGTTTCCCGGAATCGACTCGCTGATCCTCCGCTTCCTGCGAGGCCTGCCAGAAAAACAGATAGGGCGAGATCGTCGTCCCAAGGATGGCGACGACCGTGGTGAGAAACGATGCGCTGAACTCGACGCGAGGGATCAGCAATCCCGCGAGCGCCTCGCCCCAGGACACATGCGCGACCGCCAGCGCACCGACATAGGCGAACAGGCTCAGTGTCAGCCACTTGAGGACAGCGACATAACGCGCGTAATCAAGAAAGATCTGCGCCACGACCGATGTGACGCCGAACAGAAGCACATACGCAAAGGCGGGACCGCCGAACAGCAGCTTGAACGCATCCGCCATCGCGCCAAGGTCGGCGGCGACATTGATGGTGTTGGCAATAAACAGCAGCGAGACGATGCCGTTCAGCAGGCTCGCGGGATAGTGGCGGCAGACGTTGCCAGCGATGCCGTTTCCGGTGACACGGCCCACCCGCGCGGAGATCTCCTGGATCGCCGCCATCAGGGGAAACGTCAACACCATAGTCCAGCTTGCGGCGTAGCCGAGCTGCGCACCGGTCTGGCTGTAGGTGCCGATGCCGGAGGGATCGTCGTCCGCGGCGCCGGTGATCAGGCCCGGACCAAGCGTTTTGAAGACGTCACGCAACCGAAACGGCTTCGAGGGCGCGTCCTTCACAGGCGGGGCGCGCTGGCCTGCTTCTTTATTTGGTCCGCGCACCGCTTTCGTCATGCCTGCTCCAGCCGCGCCAGACAACGCGGGCAGCCGGTGCCGGTTCCGGAAGTAACAGCTCCTAGCTTGCACGCTGCGCTGGGGCAGCAGCGGGACGCGTGACGAGATAGATGCCGAGTGCCACCGGGACGATGCCTAGGAGGTCGCGCGCCGCGACATGCTCGCCAAGCACCATCCAGGCAAACAGTATGGCGAGCGGCGGCATCAGGAAGTGATAGGCACTGGCCGCTGTGGCGCCGCAGACCTTGAGCAGATGAAACCACAGCACGTAGGCGAAGATCGAGCCGCACAGCACAAGGTAGGCAAAGGCACCCAGCAGCCGCCAGCTCGGCACGATGTCGCTGACATCAGACAGCGTCGACGCGAACGGCAGCAGCGCCAGACCGCCCGACAAATTCTGGACACCGTTGCCGAGCCAGAG
Source organism: Nitrobacter sp. JJSN (assembly GCF_051912485.1). Classification (GTDB taxonomy): domain Bacteria; phylum Pseudomonadota; class Alphaproteobacteria; order Rhizobiales; family Xanthobacteraceae; genus Nitrobacter. Next base: position 3,488,381 of record NZ_CP196822.1, read on the forward strand.
GTTGCCCTTCGGCGCAAAGACCTTGAACAAAACGGTGCCGGCGACGATCGAGGCCAGCGATGCCAGCGTGAACAGGATTCCGTGCAGGCTGTCGGTGCCGACCGACATGCGATGCCAAACGATGAAGGTAACGCCGGCGATTCCGAGCAGCAGGCCTGCGACCTTGCGCCAGGTCAGGCTCTCGCCGAGAAAGATCGCAGCCAGCACCGCCGTGAATACCGGATTGGCGCTGACGATCAGGCCGCCCAACCCCGCCGAGACGGTTTGCAGGCCGGTGTAGCCGAGGCCGAGATACATCGCGTTGTTGGCAATGCCGAGCAGCGCGAAAATCGCGACATCGCGGCGGGAGAGCGACCACCCCTCGCCGCGTAGCATGGCAATGCCGAAGATCAGGATGCCGGCGAGCAGAAAGCGCGCTGTCAGCAGGAGCAGCGGCGGACAATCGGTGACGCCGATCTTGCCGGCGACGAAGGCGAAGCTCCACAGCAGGCAGAACGCGGCAATGGTGGCCGGCAGCGTATTGAAGGCGGGGTGCGGTGCGGCGGGCGAGGCAAGGGACGGTGACATGAGGGACATCGGGAAGTCTCCTTTGCCCGTGATGTAGACCGCCGCCTTGTCATTTGGAAATTAAATGATAAAATAATGATAAGTGGATTTTCAAATGATAGGCACCATGCTGGATCTCGAATTGTTGCGCAGTTTCGTGTCCGTCGTCGATGCTGGGGGCTTCACCCGCGCCGGTGAGCGTGTCCATCGTACCCAGTCGACCGTCAGCCAGCAGATCAAGCGGCTGGAGGACGACTTCGGCCGCCCCCTGCTCAACCGCATCGGCAAGAAGGTGATTCCGACCGAGGACGGCGAGCGGTTGCTGGCTTACGCGCGGCGGCTGTTGGCGCTGGCGGAGGAAACCCGCGACGTGCTGGCGCGGCCGAAAGGCGAAGGCGTCGTCCGGCTTGGAATCCCGGAGGATTTCGCCGCCTATCGCCTGGCCGAATTGCTGGCGAGTTTCATGCGGTCGCGTCCCGGTCTGCGGCTCGACGTGCGCGCCGACCAGAGCACATATCTGCGCCGCGATCTCGAGCGCAGCGAACTCGATCTGGCGCTGCTCAAGCGTCCGGCCGGCGAGAAGGGCGGCATCAGCGTGTGGCCCGAGCGGGTCCATTGGGTGACGAGTAAGATCCATCCCGTCAATCTGGAAACCCAATCCGTTCCGCTGATCGGTTTTCCGCCGGGCTGCCTGTATCGGACCGGCGCCATTCACGCGATCGAAAGCGCAGGCCGCGTCTGGCACATGGCCTATACCAGTTCGAGCCTCGCGGGAATCCAGGCTGCGGTCGCCGCCGGCCTGGGCTTAAGCATTCTCTCGGAGATCGCGATTCAGCCGGCGCATCGTGTCCTGACGGCGAAAGACGGTTTTGCACCGATCGACAAGACCGAGGTGGCGCTGGTCGCAGCGCCACAGGCGAGCCCTGCCACGCTGCGCGTTGCCGATCTGCTGGCAGACTTCTGCAATACGGTGCAGGCGAAGGCAGCGTGAGAGAACGCGCTCAGTAACACCTCGACGCGGCGATCGCGTGCATGCGGCTGTCGCCGAGCACATGCGCAAGGAAATCGGCCGAGAAGAGTCTGGCGAATGCTTTGTCGCGAATGCTCAGGCCTCCGGCGTAGGCCCCGAACGCTGGCATCACCGCGCGCGCGCCGTCGCTCGCGAAACAGCGCCGCTCCATCGAACGGCCGCGCGTCGAGACCCGCGCCTTGGGATGCAGGTGACCTGCGATTTCACCGAAAGCACCGGTCGGCTCATGGCGGAATACGATCTCACCCATCGCAACTTCTTCGGCGACAACGCCCCCGAGATCGGATGGCAACGCTGGATCGTGATTGCCGGAAATCCAGATCCAGTCGCGGCGCGCCTGCAAAGCGGACAACGCCTCGCGATCCTGCGCTGACAGGCGTTCATGCGCTTCGCGATCGTGAAAGCTGTCGCCGAGCGCGATCACCGTACGCGGATCGAACCGTGCGATGACCGCGGCGAGACGACCGAGCGTTGCAACCGTGTCGTATGGTGGCAGCAGCACGCCGCGGCTGCCGAAGCTCGAGCCCTTTTCAAGATGCAGGTCGGAGACGACGAGCAGGCGCTCATTTTCCCAGAACAGCGCGCCCGAGAGATCGGCCACAAAATCGACGGCCGCAACTCGCAGGGGCGAGCCGGGCAGGGCATCGTTGATGGCAAGCACGCTCAAGAGATGATCCGAATCGGAAAGAGGCTCGTCGCTTTCATAGATCATGTGAACGATCTTCCGAAAAGAGCGCGGGCCATGGAAACACGGCAAAATATATCACCGTTCCATCGCTTCCTTGACAAGGCTCTCGGCGGCTTCGGCCAGCAGTTCGTCGGACGCCTCGCCATAGACCGCCTCACGGCCGATCTCCAGCATCACCGGCACCGCGAGCGGCGAAATGTGGTCGAGCGGCTTGTGAGTGATGCGGCCCTTGATCCGCGCCAGCATATCGCTCAGGCGGCGAATATCCAGCAGTCCGGTCGCGGCATCCGCGCGCGCCGCACGCAACAAGACATGATCGGGCTGATGCTTGCGCAGCACGTCGTAGACGAGATCGGTCGAGAATAGCACTTGGCGGCGGCTCTTTTCCTCGCCAGTGAAGCGGCGCGCAATCAGCCCCGAGATGATCGCGCAACTGCGGAACGTGCGCTTCATCAGCGCGGATTCCGCAAGCCATGCCTCGAGATCGTCGCCCAGCATGTCCGGATCGAACAGCGCGCCGAGATCAAGCCGGCGCTGCTTGATCATGGCGGAGGCATCGCCGAGCATCCAGATCGCAAGCGCATACTCATTGGCGACGAAGCCGAGCGGCCGCACGCGCATCCGCTCCAGTCGCCGCGTCAAGAGCATGCCAAGCGTCTGGTGCGCGAGCCGCCCCTCGAACGGATAGCAAACAAGGTAATGCTTGTCGGCGCGCGGAAAGGTCTCGACGATCATCTCGCGCGCATGCGGCACACGCGAGAACGAAGCCTGCAGCGACAGCCATTCCCGCACCTGATCCGGCAAGCCATTCCATGCGCGCTTGTCGTCGAGCAGATTGCGAACCCGTTCGGCGAGATAGGTCGAGAGCGGAAACTTGCCGCCCATGTAGGACGGCACTTTCGGACTCTCGTCATTGGCGCGCGAGACGTAAACCTGATCTTCGACCAGCGCCTCGTAGCGCACGATCTCGCCGCCGAACACGAAGGTGTCGCCGACGACGAGGCCTTCGATAAAATATTCCTCGATCTCGCCGAGCATGCGGCCGCCGCGCGCGATCACGCCGGTCGAGCCTTTACCCCCGTTTTGGCCGCCGCGCCGCGAGCGCACCAGCTTCACCTTCAGCATCGCCTCCTCGACGATGGTGCCGACGTTGAGGCGATAACTTTGCCGCACCTTCGGATTGGCGACGCGCCAGCGGCCTTCCTTGTCCTGCCTGATGCGGGCGAAACGCTCATAGCTTTTCAGCGCATAACCGCCGGTGGCGACGAAATCGATCACGTCGTCGAAGTCGGCGCGGGTCAGCGCCGCATAGGGTGCTGCGGTCCGCACCTCGTCGTAAAGCTGATCGGCATGGAACGGCTCGCCGCAGGCGCGGCCCATAACATGCTGCGCCAGCACATCAAGTGCACCTGTGCGCAGTGGCGGCGTATCCTGCGCGTTCTCGTTCACCGCATCGATGGCGACGCGACATTCCAGCACCTCGAACCGATTGGCCGGCACCAGCACCGCGCGCGAGGCTTCATCAAGACGGTGATTGGCGCGGCCGATCCGCTGCATCAGCCGCGATGCGCCTTTCGGCGCGCCGATGTTGATGACGAGATCGACATCGCCCCAGTCGACGCCGAGATCGAGCGACGAAGTGCAGACCACGCCGCGCAAACGACCCTCCGTCATCGCCTGCTCCACCTTGCGGCGCTGCGCGACATCGAGCGAGCCGTGATGCAGCGCGATGGCGAGGCCGTCGTCGTTGATGCGCCAGAGATCCTGGAACAGCATCTCGGCCTGGCTGCGGGTGTTGACAAACACCAGCGTGGTCTTGTTGCGCTTGATGAGATCGTAAATCTCGGCCAGCGCGTGGCGCGCCGAATGCCCGGCCCACGGCAGCCGCTCGCTTGTATCGAGCATTTCCACGACCGGCGCGGCCGCACCGCCGGCCACGACGATGTCGGCGGATACGCCTTGGTCTTTGGGTTGCGGCACCAGAAACCGCGCCAGCGACTCCGGCTCCGCCACCGTCGCGGACAATCCGATCGTGCGCAACCGCGGCGCGAGCCGCCAGAGCCGCGCCAACGCGAGCGACAGCAGGTCACCGCGCTTTGAGGTCACCAGCGCATGCAATTCGTCGAGCACGACTCGCTTCAGCGAGGAAAACAGAAAAGGCGCATCGTCAGAGGCGAGCAATAGCGCCATCTGCTCCGGCGTCGTCAGCAGGATATCCGGCGGATAGCGCCGTTGCCGCTGCCGCCTCGATACCGGTGTATCGCCTGTGCGGGTCTCGACCTTGATCGGCAGCCTCATCTCGGCGATCGGCGCTTCCAAGTTGCGGGCGATATCGACCGCGAGCGCCTTCAGCGGCGAAATGTAGAGGGTGTGGAGACCTTTGGTCAGACTTCCCTCTCCCCGCGCAGGAGAAGGAAAGTCAGAAATCTCTACCAGAGTCGGCAGAAATCCGGCCAGCGTCTTGCCGGCGCCGGTGGGCGCGATCAGCAGCGTCGAACGGCCCTCGCGCGCCTTTCGCAGCAATGCCAGTTGATGCGCGCGCGGCGACCAGCCACGTGCGCCGAACCACCGCAGGAATACATCCGGCAGTACGTCGGCGAAGGCTGGCGGCAGCGGCGCGGGCTGTTCCACATCTCCACAGGTAAGCCGCTGGGCGCGCCGGGTCGAGAGGCGCGTCGGTGAATCAGGCGAATCGCGCATACCGTGCGCGCTCGGGATCAAGCGTCCCTACTGGCGCCCGAGACAACCTCAGCTGTTCAAGCATATTGAAAACGCTAGAATTTTTTAGAATCCCGGCACGGTTTCCAAGCCAGTGTGACCGCCGCACCACAGACAAATCGCGCGCCTGCGCGTACATTTCTGCGGTCATAGTCCATGGGGTCGATAATGAAAAAGATTTTGCTCGGTGTTCTGCTTGCCAGCACTGCGATGAGCGCCGCCCAGGCAGCGGATCTTGCGGCACGGCCCTACACCAAGGCTCCTGTGATGGCGGCCCCGGTCTATGACTGGACTGGATTTTATCTCGGCGTGAACGCCGGGATCGGACTCGGCCGGGACCGAACTGGGCACGATGCTCCCGGAGCTTTAGCAGATTCGACTTACCTTCAACCGCTTGGCGCGCTGGGCGGCGGCCAGATCGGCTATAACTGGCAAACCAATTCGTTCCTGGGTCCGTTGGTCCTCGGTGTCGAGGCCGATATCCAGGGCGCCGACATGAACGACAGGTACCCGAGTCTCCTCGACCCACGCTTCGTTCCCAACAACACCTATAGTCAGCAACTCGACTGGTTCGGCACGGTTCGCGGCCGCATCGGTCTCGCGACCGGTCCCGTCCTGACTTATGTTACTGCTGGCTACGCCTACGGCAATGTCAGAACCACTGTCACGGAAAACGGGGTGGCGTCGTCAGTGGGCGGCGGCCGCAGTGGCTGGACCTGGGGCAGCGGCGTGGAAGCCGCGCTGGGCGGCAACTGGACCGGCAAGATCGAATATCTTTGGCTGGACCTCGGCAACAGGACTGACGCACTGGCATTCGCCGGCGAGTCGCTTCGCAGCGAATACCGTGAAAACATCTTCCGCGTCGGCCTGAACTATCGCATCGGCGGCAACAGCAACTATACGCCCGTCGTGGTCGCGAACTGGACCGGGTTCTACCTCGGCGGCAATCTCGGCGCCGGCACCGGCCGCGACCGCAGTTCGGTGCTCGATCCCTTCAGCGGGACCAGCGAGAGCTTCAATCTCGCTCCGGACGGCATCAACGGGGGCGTCCAGGCCGGTTACAACTGGCAAGCCGGCAACTGGGTGTACGGTCTCGAAACCGACATCCATGCCTCCGCACAGGAAGACAACAAGACCTGCTTGGCGACGTGCTCCGCTACCGGCAGTCTCGCCTATGATGCCAAGCTGCCATGGTTTGGCACCGTACGCGGCCGCTTTGGCTACTCAGTCGGCTCGACCCTGTTCTACGCCACCGGCGGTTTCGCCTACGGCGGTGTGAAGACAGACATCACGGCATCGGGTGTCGGTGTTCCGACCCAGACGATTTCTCTGTCACAGACCAGGACCGGCTGGACGGCCGGCGCCGGCATCGAAACGCCCTTCACTTTCCTGAACCTGTTCGGACCGAACTGGACTGCCAAGACCGAATATCTGTATGTCGATCTCGGCAAGTCCACCAACGGCTTCGACGTCGTCGGGGCCGGGGCGGGCGTACTGACGACCGAGGTCAAGGAACACATCTTCCGCACCGGCCTGAACTATCACTTCAACACGCCGGTGGTTGCGAGATACTGATCGCAACGGATTTGAACCTTCAAAGCCCCGGCCGAAAGGCCGGGGCTTTTCTTTTACGGATGCCGAAATAATCTTCGCGTCATGCCCGATCCCCTGATCCGAATCGCCGATGAAGCCGATCTCTCCGCCGTCACCGGAATCTATGATCATGCCGTGCGTTTCGGGACCGCGACCTTCGAGCTTGTTCCGCCCGATCTCGCCGAGATGACACGGCGCTTTGCCGCGCTCCGGGACGGCGGCTTTCCTTATCTGGTCGCGGAGCTGGCGGGGGCCGTAGTCGGCTATGCCTATGCCGGTCCCTACCGGCCGCGGCCGGCCTATCGCTTCACCGTGGAGAACTCGATCTATCTGGCGCCATCCATCCATCGCCGCGGCGTCGGGATACAGTTGCTGCGCCGCCTGATCACCGAATGCGGGGCGCGCGGTTATCGCCAGATGATCGCCGTGATCGGCGACTCCGCCAATGCGGGATCGATTGGCGTGCACGCGCGCGCGGGCTTCGAGATGATCGGCACCCATCCCTCGGTTGGCCTCAAGTTCGGTCGCTGGCTCGACACGGTGATGATGCAGCTCGCGCTCGGCGACGGCAGCGCGACGATTCCCGCAAGCCACGCGGCGCACATCCCGGATTGACGGAGAAACATCTCGACGGTTCCGCTGCCTGCACCTGCGCGGCGGCCGCGAGCTCGCGCGCGAAAACGCTATAGCGCGCTACCCTACCCCCGGCTTCGGCTTCGGGTGGTCCCGCCGCGACGGGCCGCCGCACTTGCGCGCCCCGATCCGCAATTCCCATGTTCTGTGATGCCGGCCCGATATTCCGGGCGGCGGCTTGAGGAGCTCGATGAATTATTTTCGCACTGCGATCCTGCTGGCAGGCCTCACCGGCCTGTTCATGGGCGTGGGCTATCTGATCGGCGGCGCCACTGGGGCGATGATCGCGCTCGCTGTCGCGGCCGCGACCAATATCTTCGCCTACTGGAACTCCGACCGCATGGTGCTGTCGGTGTACGGCGTCACGAGGTCGACGCCGGCACCGCGCCCGACCTGCACCGGCTGGTGGCCGAACTCGCCGAGCGCGCCGGCCTGCCGATGCCGCGTGTCTTCCTGATGGACAATCCGCAGCCCAACGCCTTCGCCACCGGCCGCAATCCGGAGAACGCCGCCGTCGCTGTGACCACAGGTCTCGTGCAGTCCCTGCGCCGCGAGGAACTGGCGGGCGTGATCGCGCATGAACTCGCGCATATCAAGCATCACGACACGCTGCTGATGACGATCACGGCGACATTTGCAGGCGCGATCTCGATGCTGGCACAGTTCGGCATGTTCTTCGGCGCCGGCAACCGCGATAACAACGGGCCCGGCATCATCGGTTCGCTGGCGATGATGATCCTCGCGCCGCTCGGCGCCATGCTAGTGCAGATGGCGATCAGCCGGACCCGCGAATACGCAGCCGACGACATGGGCGCGCGCATCTGCGGCCAGCCGATGTGGCTCGCCTCGGCGCTCGCCAAGATCGACGATGCCGCGCATCAGGTGCCGAACATGGAAGCGGAGCGCGCACCGGCTACCGCGCACATGTTCATCATCAATCCGCTGTCGGGACGCGGCATGGATAATCTGTTCGCAACCCATCCCTCGACCGAAAATCGTATCGCGGCGTTGCAGAGGCTGACCTCGCAGTTCGGCGGCACCTCTACGCCGCCCGCATCGCCTCCCGGCGACTCAGGCGGTCCGTGGGGCGGACAGGGACCTTCGCGTCGCGGTCCTTGGGGCTGATGCGCTTTTCTGCACGAATAAAATAAGTCGCGCGACATGAGTTGCCGGTTCAACGGCCGCGGCCATTTCAGCTGCGGCCAATCGACCTGCATGCGTTGCCTTGTCACCATGTCCGGAATCGGCTTCGTGGGACTCTCCGCCAAGGAGATCATTCGGAAATGCTTAAGTCGATTGCGGCGCTCGCCGGAGCGATGATGTTGTTGGGCACGGCCTCTGCCCATGCGGACGCCACCATTCCTGGCAAGGACATTGCCAACACCAGGGACAATGCGCTGCTGAAGCGTTACGAAGGCTCCTTCATCGTGAGCTACGAGAAACTCGCCTTCACCGATTTCAAGGTGCCGCTGTCGAAGCTTGAAAAGGCCGGCGACGATCAGCGCGATCGCATGAACAATCAGGTGTTTAGGCCGAAGGAGGAAATCGAGGTTGAGGGCGCACGCACGCGTATTGCTTATCTGCTGCCGGTCGAACGCTCACCGCTCGAAGTGTTGCGTAACTATCAGGACGTCGTGAAGGCAGCCGGCGGCGAGATGCTCTACGCCTGCAAGGGCGAGGAGTGCGGCGGCGCGCCGGATCGTTCCAGCGATGGCGGCGGCGGCGACATGAGCCTGATGATGTACTTCTTCCATGCCGGGCAGTTGAAGGACGCCGACTTCTCCAACGGCAAGTGCGCGCTCGCGTCTAGCATCGACGGTCAGCGGTTTTTCGCTGCGAAAATTCCGCAAGACGGCGGCGACGCCTACGTCACGGTGCAGACCTTCCAGGTCAAGGACGATCTGTACTGCAAGGCGTTCAACGAACGCACAGTGGCGCTGGTCCATATCGTCGAGCCGAAGCCGCGCGAGCAGAAGATGGTGGTGGTGAAGGCCGACCAGATGGCGCGGAGCATCGGGGCTACCGGCCGCGTCGCGCTCTACGGCATCTTCTTCGACACAGCCAAGGCCGACCTCAAGCCGGAATCGAATCCGACATTGGCCGAGATCACCGGGCTGCTCAGTGCCGATCCGAAGCTCGCGGTGCTGATCGTCGGCCACACCGACAATCAGGGGGCGTTCGACTACAACCTCGACCTGTCGCGCCGCCGCGCCGAGGCCGTGGTGAAGACACTGGCGGCGAACTTCAGGATCGACCCGAGGCGGCTGCGCGCCGCCGGGGTGGGCATGATGGCGCCGGCAGCCTCGAACGACGCAGAGGACGGCCGGGCCAAGAATCGCCGGGTGGAAGTAGTCAAGCTGAACTGACGGCTACCCGTCCGCCGCATTCATAACCTGCGACGTCAGCGCGCGCTGACGTCGCCCCGAGATCGTTGACCTAAGATCGTGCGGCGAATTCGCCGCGCCGCTTCGCTGGATCCGACAATAAAGTTAGCGATCCAAGCCAGCCCAGGTCCCCGGTTCTCAACGGGCCGAAGTCGCGGGCAAACAAAGACTTGGCGCCCGCAAAAATCTTTGGAACCAAAGATTGGGGTACGGCGTTTCGTTCCGATTGTGACTTGGTATGCGGTGTCCTTGGGATCACCCCGGCAGACCGGCTACCCAACGACCCTGTCCGTTCAATGCTGGAGAAGCAAAGTGTGAGTACCGGGGCCTTCCTCGCCGGCGGCGGGGAAATGGGCGATTTGACGCGCCGGTTCGATTGGGCCGGCACATCGGTTGGCGCTCCCGATACCTGGCCCCAGAGCCTGCGCACGGCGGTCCGCATTGTGCTCAACACCAACCACCCGATGTTCATCTGGTGGGGGCCGGACCTGATCCAGTTCTATAATGACGCCTACCGCCAGACCTTGGGGCCGGAGCGGCATCCCAGTGCGCTCGGGCGGAAAGGCCGGGACTGCTGGGCCGAAATCTGGGACATCATCGGCCCTCAGATCGAACACGTCATGACGGGGCGCGGTGCGACCTGGCATGAGGATCAGCTCGTTCCGGTCACACGTCACGGCAGGCTGGAGCAGGTCTATTGGACCTACGGTTTCAGCCCGATCGACGAGGATCACGGTGTCGGCGGGGTGCTGGTGGTGTGCCGCGACGTCACGCGTGAACATCTTGCCAAGATCGCCTTGCAGGAACGAGAGACCGAACTCGCACGCGTGCAGGCGATCGGCCGGATCGGCGGCCTCGAGGTCGATCTGAGCACCGGTCATCGCAGTCGAAAATCCCCAGAGTATCTCAAGATACACGGCCTTCCGCCGGAAGCCGTCTACGAAAGTCGCGAGGACTGGCTCCACCGCGTTCATCCCGATGATCGCGTGGTCGCCGAAGGGCAATTCATCGAGGCGGTGCGAGGAGGTGATCGCGAGTATGCGGTGCGCTACCGCATCATCCGGCCGAGCGACGGCGAGACACGCTGGATTTCCGCGCGATCGGTGATCGATCGCGATGCCGACGGCAAAGCCGTCCGGCTGTTCGGCGCACACATCGATATCACCGACCAGGTCGAGGCGGAGCGCGCGATCCGTCAGCGCGAGGAGGAATTCCGCACGCTTGCGGAGGCCCTGCCGCATCACGTCTGGACCGCAACATCCGACGGCTCTTTCAACTGGTTCAATCCGCGCGTCTACGACTATGTCGGCGCGAAGCCGGGCGAACTCGGCGTCAAAATCTGGAGCAAAGTGGTCCACCCAGACGATGCAACTGCCTCGGTCGCAGCGTGGACCCGCGCGGTTACAAGCGGCCAACCCTTTGAGATCGAATACCGGCTGCGCAGCGCCGACGGCAGTTATCGCTGGTTTCTGGCACGCGCGGTACCGGCGCGCGACGAAGACGGTCGCATCACCCGCTGGATCGGTACCAACACCGACGTCCACGATCAGAAGCGGATCGCCGGCAAGCTCGCCGAACTGAATGCGACGCTCGCCGAGCGCGTCGAGGAGAAAACCCGCGAGCGCGACCGGATCTGGGACGTGTCGCAAGACTTGCTGCTGGTCACGGACCACGACGGCATCTGGCACTCCGTCAATCCTGCCTGGACGAGGACGCTCGGCTGGAGCGAGGCCCAACTGCTGGAGCGCACCGCCGAATGGATCGAGCACCCCGAAGATATCGTCAAGACCCGGGTTGAGATCCGCCGCCTTGCGCGTGGTAAGGCCACGGTGCGGTTCGAAAACCGGCTCCGTCACCAGGACGGCTCATACCGGTGGCTGTCCTGGACCGCGGTCCCGGATCAGAACCTGATCTACGCCGTGGCGCGCGACGTCACCGCCGAGAAGGCCGCGTCCGAGCGGTTGAGGGCCGCCGAGGAGGCGCTGCGTCAATCGCAGAAAATGGAAGCAGTGGGCCAATTGACCGGCGGCATCGCCCACGACTTCAACAACCTGCTCACCGGGATCGTGGGCTCGCTGGATCTGATGCAGACGCGCCTCAATCAGGGGCGGACCGATCGCGCCGGACGCTACATCGAGGCCGCGATGGCCTCGGCCAATCGCGCCGCGGCGCTGACGCACCGGCTGCTGGCATTCGCCCGCAGGCAGCCTTTGGTGCCGAAGCCCGTCGATGCCAATCAACTCATCCTCTCGCTGGAAGACTTGCTGCGCAGGACCATCGGCGAGGCCATCAACCTGGAGATCGCGCCATCCGAACGGCTGTGGCAGACGTTGTGCGATCCCAATCAGCTCGAAAGCGCGCTGCTCAATCTCGCCATCAACGCGCGGGACGCTATGCCCGGGGGCGGCAAGCTCGCGATCGCCACGACAAACACGACCGTCGGCGCCGCCGATGCCAGCTCCTCCGCACTGCAGCCGGGCGACTATATCTGCATCACCGTCGCCGACACAGGAACGGGCATGACCGCCGAGGTAGCGGCGCGGGCCTTCGATCCTTTCTTCACCACAAAACCGATCGGCCAGGGGACCGGACTCGGCCTGTCGATGATCTACGGATTCGCACGGCAATCGAACGGCCACATCACCCTCGACACCATGCCAGGACGCGGCACGTCGATCAGGCTTTGTCTGCCGCGCCATGATGGCGTCCCCGAGGCCGATCACGCTTTGCCCACCAGGGACAGGGTCGCGGCGAACGGCGAAACCGTGCTGGTCGTCGAGGATGAACCGGTCGTGCGTGGCGTCATCATCGAGATGCTGCACGATCAGGGTTATCTGACGCGCGAAGCGGCCGATGGAGCCGCGGGTTTGCGGATTCTGCAACTCGACAAGCCCATCGATCTTCTGCTGACCGACATAGGGCTGCCCGGCATGAACGGCCGCCAGCTCGCGGATCAGGCGCGGGAGCTGCGACCTGATCTGAAAGTCCTCTTCATGACCGGCTATGCCGAAAACGCCGCGAACGCCGAGGGCTTCCTTCAACCCGGCATGGACATGATCACCAAGCCGTTCGATCTCGGCCATCTGTCGCAGCGCGTGCGGGACATCATCTCCGGCTGAAGCATACCAACACAATTGATGTCATCATTGGCGTCATCCCCGCGAAACGCGAAGGACAACGATACAGCCGACGCGATATTGTTCCATAGGAAGCCGCATTTTGCAGGCGAAAACCGGCGGAACGAATACTCTTGCCGGGACTTCTCCTCCGCACATTCATGATCGGAGGAAACTTCATGATCCGTCGCGTTATTGGAACTGCCGCAATTGCGGTCGCATTGGTGCTTCCAGTGTCTGCCATCGCACAGGGCGTGCCAGGCGGCATCGAGCGGGGTGCCCGCGAGGGTGAACGGGCCGCTGGACCGGTTGGTGCCGTCGTCGGCGGCACGATCGGCGGAGTTGTTGGCGGCGTAGCCGGCGTACTCGGCGTCGATCAGCGTCCGCGCTTCCACCATTATGTGGTTGAGCAGCACCGTCCGTCCTACCACTATCGTGAGGACGTTCGCGTCGGTGCAGTTCTGCCGGAAGCCGGCGTGACCTATTATGAGGTGCCGGCCGAATACGGCGCGGCTCAGTACCGATACACTGTGGTGAACGATCGGACCGTTCTGGTTGATCCCAGGACCCACCGGATCGTCGACGTCATCGAGTAACGCTGCCGTATAATGCAGGAAGAGGCTGCCTTCGCAGGCGGCCTCTTTTCTGTTTGGCGCACGGCGTCACATCCCGCCGGTCAGGAACGGGTTGCTTTTGCGCTCGTGGCCAATGCTCGATCCCGGGCCATGTCCACAGATGAAAGCGACGTCGTCGCCGAGCGGCAGCAGCTTGTCGGTGATGGATTTAATCAGTGTGGCGTGATTGCCGCCGGGCAGATCGGTGCGGCCAATGGAGCCGTTGAAGAGAACGTCGCCGACATGCGCGAAGCCCATCTCCCTGTTGAAAAAGACTACGCTGCCCGGTGAATGGCCCGGACAATGAAGGACGTCGAATGCGAGTTCGCCGAACCTGACCTGGTCGCCCTCCTCGAGCCAGCGATCCGGCACAAAGTTGCGCATTCCGGTCATGCCGTAGCTGCGACCGCTCTCGACCACATGATCGAGCAGGAACTGGTCGGCGATATGCGGTCCCTCGATCGGGACCTTCAACGCGTCGCGCAATTCGGCGGCGCCGCCGACATGATCGATGTGACCATGCGTGAGCCAGATCTGTCTGACGGTCACACCGGCTTTTTCGATTGCAGTCCTGATGAGCGGAACATCGCCGCCGGGATCGATGACCACGGCGTCCTTGGTAGCTTCGCACCACAACAGCGTGCAATTCTGCCGAAACGGCGTCACCGGGATGATGGTGAGGCCTGCTTTCGCTTTAGTCTGGTCGTCGGGTTGGCTTTGGGTCATGCGCGCACAATGCCGATTTTTGCCGTGGCGCCAAGCGATTTGAACTGCATGGCCGGTTCCAGCTCGTGGGAGGTAAAAAACACCGACGTGGCCCACGTCCTCGTTTTTGCTATGCTCTTGTGACATGGAATCGAACGCCGCCCACATCGCCATCGTGCCTCTGCCGGATCGCCGCCAGTCGGAGACCGCGCTGGCGATTGCGCGTGGAACGGGGAGGCTTTTGCGATCGCTGGGATTTTGCTGCGTCAGCGAATTGCCGCTGCCGTCAGGCCGGCGCGCCGATCTGGTGGCGCTGAACCCGCGCGGCGAGATCTGGATCATCGAGATCAAGTCATCGGTCGAGGATCTGCGTGCCGATCAGAAGTGGCAGGATTACCGGGCGCATTGCGACCGCCTGTTCTTCGCCTTCACGCGCGATCTTCCTTGCGAGATTTTCCCCGGCGATACCGGCCTGATCGTCGCGGACGCCTATGGCGCCCATCTGCATTGCGAGGCACCGGAGCATCGCTTGCCGGCACCGACGCGCAAGGCGATGATGCTCCGTTTCGCAATGGCGGCGGCGCAGCGACTCAATCGCCTCGCCGATCCACAAGGCCATGCCGAGGGGGAGTTCTAAGCCGCGATAAGAATGCTTTTGCGAAGCTCGCACTTTCCAGGAATCAAAAGCCCCTTCGATGAAGGGGCTTTTCTCGCTCGCGATAAGCGCGGGTCAACGCGGCGCGCGTTTCGCCAGAATACGTTGCAGCGTGCGGCGATGCATATTGAGCCGCCGGGCCGTTTCCGACACGTTGCGGTTACACATTTCGTAGATGCGCTGGATGTGTTCCCATCGCACGCGATCCGCCGACATCGGATTCTGCGGCAGTTCGGACTTCTCTGTGCTGCTGGCGAGCAGCGCCGCGACCACATCGTCAGCGTCGGCGGGCTTGGACAGGTAATCGACGGCACCCATCTTCACCGCGGTCACAGCGGTCGCGATATTGCCGTAGCCGGTCAGCACGATCGCGCGAGCATCGGGCCGCTCGCGCTTCAGGGCCGACACCACGTCAAGACCGTTGCCATCGCCCAAACGCAAATCGACAACGGCAAAGGCCGGCGCTGATTTTCCGATATGGGCAAGGCCATCGGAGACGCTGTCGCATGATGTCACATTGAAGCCGCGCGTTTCCATCGCGCGCGACAGCCGTTCCAGGAACGGCTTGTCATCCTCGACGATCAGCAGCGAGCGGTCGGCTTGCGGGAAAACGTCGGGGGTAGCGTTCACGATAGTACCTCGCGCTGGGTTGCCTTTCGAATCATATGGGCGCTGAAAGCCGCGCCGCAAGCGATTGAGGCTTACGGTCGCAGCCGTTGCTGGCTAAGCCGTTGTCTCCGCGATGGTTTTCGAAGTTTCGAAGCGAACGCGCGGCCACACGATCTGAACCACCGCGCCATGCTCCGGAAAAGTCCGATTGCTGAAGGACACTCTCGCGCCCGTTCGCTCCAGCAAGGTACGGGCGATAAAGATACCGAGACCGAGACCGCTGCGGTCGCCTTGTGCATCGCCGACGTTGCGGCGGCGCGACAGGTAAGGTTCACCAATCCGCTTGAGAATGTCGGGGACGATGCCCGGGCCGTCGTCCGAAATCACGATCCCGACGGTATCGCTGTCCCACCACGCATTCACCTCGACGACGCTGCGCGCGAAGTCGACGGCGTTCTCCAGAATGTTGCCGACGCCGTAAAGGATCGCGGGGTTGCGCATGCCGACCGGCTCATGGTCGCCGGCGGCCGCAATCCGGGTCTTGATGTCGATGCCGAAGTCGCGATGTGGCGCAACGGTTTCCTCGATCAGGGTCGACAGCGGCATGCGGTCGAACGGCGCGCCGGACGACGACAGTTGCGCGATCTTGGCGAGAATGTCGCGGCAGCGCTGCGCCTGCTCGCGCACGATGCCGAGATCACCGGCGAGCCGCTGGGGATCCTGCGTGGCATTCTCCTGCAGGGCTTTTTCCAGCTCGCGCGAAATCAGGAAGATGGTCGACAGCGGCGTTCCGAGTTCATGAGCGGCGGCGGCGGCGAGGCCGTCGATCTGGGTCAGATGCTGTTCGCGGGTCAGCACCAGTTCAGTCGCCGCCAGTGCGTCGGACAACTTGCGCGCCTGCTCGGTCACCTGGAACGTGTAGAGGCTGGTGACGCCGATCGCGAGCACGATCGAGAACCAGACTCCGGCGAGATAGATCGGCGGCAGGATCAGCGGGTCATAGGGATCCCAAGGCAGCGGCAAATGCGTGAAGCCCAGGACCGTCGCGCAGGCGACCGCGAACGCACCGAGTACCATGGTCAGCCGTGTCGGCAATGCGGTGGCGGAGATCAGCACGGGCGCAAGAAACAGATACGAGAACGGATTCTGCAAACCACCGGTGAAAAACAGCAGAGCGGCCAGTTCCGTAATGTTCAGCGCAAGCAGCGCCGCCGCATGGCGCGGCTCGAGCCGCTGCATCGGATCGAAGATCACCTGCAAAGCGAGATTGAGCAGCGACGACAGCCCAACGATCGTCACGCAGGGAATGATCGGCAGGTCGAATTCCAGTCCATGCGCGACGACGAAGATCGCCGCGAGCTGCCCCAGCGCCGCGAGCCAGCGCAAACGCAAAATGGTATCCAGCCGGACGTAGCGGCGAGGATGCTGGAAATCGGAGGCGGCGACGTCGGTCATTTTCCAAAACTTAGAGCATGATCCCGAAAAGTGGGAACCGGTTTTCGGACAAAATCATGCTCAATTAAAAAGATAGGCTGGAGTCTGGCTGGACTAGACTCTAGCCGCGCGGAGGACTGACCACAAACTGCGCCAAGTGACGCGGCGGTCTCAACTTGACGTTCGTGCTGCTGCCGCCCGGCTATGTGTTACTCCCGGTCGCCGCGCTTATGCGCCGGCCGTGACAAGAGACTCGGAGGCCGCCATCGGGCTGATGTCGTTTGAGGATATGGGACGCTTGCGGATCGCTCCGATCTTCCGCGCGGGACATTGCTATGCGCCGGGGTGAACGCGGGTAGCGTTCGCGGTCTCGTGCGGGACGTTCCGCTTTGCTTGAGCGAAGCAGCACAGTTCGTACCGCGAACCATAGTGTAGCGAGATATTTCCTCCACATCCGGGTTCGCGGAAAGCATTAACCCACTATATATAGGCTGGGACTGGATTGACGCTGTACCTCGCAGCGGCCACTATGTTGCGGCGCAAAAGGGGATCGAGCAGAATGCCTATCGGTGAATTTGGACGGCCACCGGATATGCCGGCGGAAATCAGTCCGACGATGACGACGCCGATGTACTGGATGTACGAGATGGCGCAGGCGTCGCTCAATCCGGCGCGCGCCGTCACCGATGCAACAAGGATACTGTTCCAGAATCCGCTTAATCCGTGGTCGAATACCGAGTTCGGCAAAACCGTCGCCGCGGGCTGCGAACTGTTCGAGCGCACCACCCGCCGTTACGGAAAACCGGAATGGGGTCTGCACGAGACCGAGGTCAACGGCGTGCGAACGCCGATCGAGATCCGCTCGGTCTGGGAAAAACCGTTCTGCCGCCTGATCTACTTCGATCGCAAGCACATGCGTCCGCTGCGGAAGCCGCAGCCGCGCGTGCTGCTGGTCGCGCCGATGTCGGGCCACTACGCGACCTTGCTGCGCGGAACCGTCGAGGCATTCATGCCGACGCATGACGTCTATATCACCGACTGGACCGACGCCCGAATGGTGCCCGTGTCGGAAGGGCGCTTCGATCTCGAGGACTATGTCGATTACCTGATCGAGATGCTGCATGTGCTGGGCGGAAACGTCCATGTCATCGCGGTCTGCCAACCGTCGGTGCCGGTGCTGGCCGCCGTCTCGGTGATGGAGGCCGATGGCGATCCCTGTGTCCCCCTGTCCATGACACTGATGGGCGGACCAATCGATACGCGCAAGAACCCGACCACCGTCAACAACTTCGCCGCCGAGAAGGGCACTGACTGGTTCCGCAACAATGTCATCACCAGAGTGCCGTTCCCGCATCCTGGCGTGATGCGTGATGTCTATCCGGGCTTCCTGCAGCTCAACGGCTTCATCAGCATGAACTTCGATCGTCACATGGACGCGCACAAGAGTCTGTTCAAGAATCTCGTCAAGGGCGACGGTGACCTGGTCGACAAGCACCGCGATTTCTACGACGAATATCTCGCCGTGATGGATCTGACCGCTGAATACTATCTGCAGACGGTCGATCTTGTGTTCGTCAAGCACGCGCTGCCGAAGGGCGAGATGACCCACCGCGGCCGGCCTGTCGATCCCTCGAAGATCACACGCGTCGCTCTGATGACGGTGGAAGGCGAAAACGACGACATTTCCGGTCTCGGCCAGACTGAGGCAACCCACGCGCTGTGCACATCGATCCCCGACAGCCGGCGGGCGCACTACGTCCAGAAGGGCGTCGGCCACTACGGCGTGTTCAACGGTTCGCGGTTCAAGTCGGAGATCATGCCGCGCATCAACGACTTCATGCAGTCGAACGCCATGCATCCGGCGCGGGCATCGCGCTCGGCAGCCGCAGAATGAATCGCGAGCCGGCTGTTCGCATCGAGGCGCTAGCTGTGGAAGTGGATTTGACATTTGGTACCAACTCGCGCGTGTCCACGAGCCAAATGTCAAATCTAAAAACTCCACTAGAATGTAAGGTTGCTAGCGGCCTTTGATTCTAGCATTTGCAAAATCGTAAACTTGGGGGTGTGCCGATCCGGCAGCTAGGTCAAAGCGCCAAACCCGTTCAAATTCCTCGGGCGATCAGCCCGTTAGCCCTCCTTTGAAGGGATGAATCTGGTCTCATGACTTGTGAGGCTGCATCCGGTCAAATGAACCGTAAATATTTTGTTCCGACACCCATCCTGTAGGGGGAGCCACGGCTGATCCCCCTGTATATTGGGCAAATGATTTGTTTTTGCGCCGAGCGATTCGACTGGCGGCGGATATGGCAGAATCCGGACGGTACCCCCGCCTCCGGATTTACTGAAATGGCCCGCGCACTCCTTTATCGACGCCCCGCCGAACCGTCCCGGCTTCTGATCAAGCACGGTTCGCAAATCTATTCGGTGCGCTTACGCCGGCATCGCCGCGCCCGCCGCTACACTTTGCGAATCCATCCGAGCGACCGCGAGGCGATCCTGACGATGCCGCCGCGGGGAACACTCGTGGAGGCCAAGGACTTTGCGCAACGCCACGGCGGCTGGATCGCGGCGCGCCTCGGGCGCCTGCCGAAGGCGGCGCCGTTCCACCACGGCGCAGTCATTCCGCTGCGCGGCGTCGCCCACCGTATCGTGCATCGCACCGGCGAGCGCGGCACGGTGTGGGCCGAAACACGCGACAGTGGCGAGCGCATTCTCTGTGTCGCCGGCGAGCTCGACTATCTCGAGCGTCGTGTACACGATTTCCTGAAGCGGGAAGCACGGCGCGACCTGCAAAAGGCCGCGCAACGCTACGCCGATACGCTCGGCGTCAAGGTCAAGCGTCTTTCGATCCGCGACCAATCGAGTCGCTGGGGATCATGCACATCGTCGGGATCGCTGTCGTTTTCATGGCGACTCATTCTGGCGCCACCGTTCGTGCTGGACTACCTCGCCGCCCATGAGGTTGCCCACCTCGTTGAAATGAATCATTCGCCGCGATTCTGGAAGGTGGTGGCCCGTATCTGCAATCATGTCGAGCGGGCCAAGCGGTGGCTCGACGCCGAAGGCAACGATCTCCATCGCTACGGCATTCAGGACTGATCGCGGAACTGACGGAATCGCGACGACCGATTCTTAACCTCTCCCGCTTGCGGGGGAGAGCGCGCGCAGTGCTCCGATGACACGTTTCCTTCAAATGAAGAAGATAACCCCTATCGCCCGCCGAACAGCCGGTCCACGAGCCAGCCGTCCAGTCCGCTTGCGGCTTCCGGCCGGGCGTCGGACCGGACCGGCTGAGGTCGGCCGCTGACGGGCGCCGAAGCGGCGGTGGGAGCCGAAGCAGTGACGGGAGCTGGCGCGACGACCTGCCCGCCGAGTTGCGCAATATCCGGCAGGAGGCCGCCTCGCTGGGTGCCGGGGATCGGTTCGGGCCGCACGCCCTGATGCGCCGCGCGCATGAAGCGCGTCCAGATCTCTACCGGCAGGCCGCCGCCGGTGGCTTTGCGGGTCGGCCTGTTGTCATCGTTGCCGAGCCACACCCCGGTGACGAGCTTCGCCGTGTAACCGACAAACCACGCATCGCGAAAATCCTGACTGGTCCCGGTCTTGCCGGCAGCGGTCCACCCGGGAATATCGGCCTTGCGCGCGGTCCCGCTGATGATCGTTTGCTCCATCATGGTGTTCATCATGGCGACGCCGCGCGGATCGATCACCCGGCCGGATGCGTCCTGCACGCGCGCGTAGAGAAGCTTGTTACCCTCGACGGTGCGGATGCGATCGACGATATGGGGGTTAGCGGCATATCCGCCGTTGGCGAACGGCGCGTAGGCGCTGACCAGTTCCAGCGGTGACACCTCGGAGGTGCCGAGCGCGATCGAGGCGTTCGGCTCGAGCTTTGAGGTGATGCCGAGCCGGTGCGCGGTGCGGACTACGTTCGCGGCGCCGACCTCCAGTCCGAGCCGGACCGCGACGGTGTTCAGCGACATCGCGAGCGCCTGGGTCAGCGTCACAGCGCCGAAGTATTCGTGACTGTAGTTCTCCGGCCGCCAGCCCTTGACGTCGAGCGGAGCGTCCTGCCGGATCGTCTCCGGCGTGAGTCCGGCCTCGATCGCGGTGAGATAGACAAACGGCTTGAACGCGGAACCGGGCTGGCGCTTCGCCGTCACCGCGCGGTTGAACTGGCTGTCGGCGTAGTTGCGACCGCCGACCATGGCGCGGACCGCGCCGTCGGGCGTCATCGCCACCAGCGCGCCCTGGCTGACATTGAACTTGACGCTTTTCGCCGCCAGTTCGTCGATCACGGCGGCTTCCGCCACGCTCTGCAGTTTAGGATCGATGGTCGTTTCGACGACGATGCTCTGATCGACCTGGCCAACCAGATCGTCGAGCACTTCGCCGACCCAGTCCGCGACATAGTTGATGGTGCCGGCGCCGGTCGGCTTCACGGCATAGGAGGGACGGGTAGTGGCGGCGTGCGCCTGCTGCTCGGTGATGAAGTGGGCGTCGGCCATCGCCGCGAGCACGAGTTTTGCGCGGGCCTCGGCGCCTTCCGGATTGCGGTCCGGCGCCAGCCGCGACGGCGACTTGACGAGACCGGCCAGCATGGCGGCTTCGGCAAGCGTGACGTTCTTCGCGGGCTTCCCGAAATACTTCTGAGCGGCCGCTTCGACGCCATAGGCGCCGGAGCCGAAGTAGACCCGGTTGAGATAAAGTTCGAGAATCTGCGCCTTGGAATGCTTGCGCTCCAGCCAGATCGCGAGCTCGACCTCCTGGAGTTTTCGTTCAAGCGTCCGCTCCTGGGTCAGGAACAGGTTCTTGGCCAATTGCTGGGTCAGCGTCGAGCCGCCTTGCGACACCCCCCGATGCAGGACGTTGGTCACGGCCGCGCGCAGGATGCCGATCGGATCGACGCCGTAATGCGAATAGAACCGGCGGTCCTCGATCGCGATGAAGGCCTTCGGCAGATAGGGTGGCAGATCCTTGAGCGAGACGTTGCTTCCGGCCATTTCTCCGCGCGTCGCCAGCACGCTACCGTCCGCGCCGACGATCTGGATGGTCGGCGGGCGTTTTGGAATTTCGAGCGACTGGATCGGCGGCAGATGCGCGCCGACATAGACCACCACGCCGATGATGGCGATGGCCCCCCACAAAGCGAGCACGGCGCCCCAGTAGAACAGCCGGGACAGGCGGACGCTCGTCCGCTTCTTCGCCCGCCCTTTGCGATTCCGATCGGGCGACGGCTTGCGCTCGCGCGAACCGTCACTCCCCGGACCAGCGGCCTTGCGCGGTGCGGCACGTCTGGCCGGCTTGTCGTCGGCAACCGTGATGCGATCGAGCGGATTGAGGCGCAACTCCGCAAGCGAAGCGGCAAATCCGCTAAATACCGGCTCCTTGCGCCCGCCGCGCTTTTTTCGTCCCCACACCATACGCAACAACGCTCACGCCGGTCCCGCGGCACGCTAGCGTTCCCGGTTTAAGAGCCGGTTACCCGAAAGTTAACGTAAGATTAGGACGCGGGGACGGCCGCGGCGGGTGCGTTCGCGTTATGCGCTAACCGCTCGGGTCGTCGGCGATGACCGGCCCGAACAGTTCCCAGCGCTCGCCGTTGAAATGCATCATCTGCATCTGCTTGTTGACGCGGTAGTCGTCTGGCGTCGTGTTGATCCTGATACCCGGCAGCAACAGGTCGAGGCTGACGTCCTTCAGGTTGGTGGCCTGCTTCATGACGTTCGCGCGCGTGAGATCGTCGCCGCACTGCTTCAGTACCTGCACCAGCAGTTGCGCAGTGGTGTAACCATACGAATTGAAGTTCGAGTGCGGGTCACCCTCCGGATAGTACTTGGCCATGAAGGCCAAATATTTCTTCATGCCCGGATCGTCATTCCACTGCGGATCGAGCGGGTCCTTGCCGTAGTTGGTGCTGATGATGCCCTTTGAGGCCTCCAAGCCCGCCGGCTGCATGACCGCGCCAACCGAGGTCGCGTTGATATCGAGGATATGCACCGGCTTCCAACCGATCTCGAAGGTTTTCCTGATCGCCTGCGCCGCCTGCTTCGGGGTCGCAGCGCTGAACAGCAGCGTGGCGCCTGCGGCGCGAAGCTTGAGGATCTGCGAATCGACGGTCGGATCGGACACCTCATAGGCCGCTTCGGCGACGATCATCTTCGAGGCTTCGGCACCGAGGCCGGATTTCAGGCCTCTGAGGTAGTCCTTGCCGACGTCGTCGTTCTGGTAGAGCACGCCGATCTTGGCATCCGGATGGTTCTTCAGGATGTACCGGCCGTAAATCCGTCCTTCAACAAAGTAACTGGGGTTGAAGCCGATGGTCCAGGGATACGTCTTCGGATCGTTGAAGCGCGAGGCTCCGGTGGCGGCAAAGAGCTGCGGCACCTTCCTCGCGTTCAGATACTTCTGGACGGCGGCATTGGGCGGCGTTCCGATAAGCTGGAAAGTCAGCAGCACCTCGTCGCTCTCGACCAGTCTGCGAACCTGCTCGACGGTCTTCGGCGGGCTGTAGGCGTCGTCATACTGGATCAGGTTGATCTTGCGTCCGTTAACGCCGCCCTCGTCGTTGACCATCTTGACGTAGGCAGCCTGCACCTTGCCGATGGTGGCATAAGCCGAGATGGGACCGCTGAACGGGAGCGTCTGGCCGACTTTGATCTCAGTGTCGGCGACGCCAGGGCCGTATTTTTTCTGGGCGGAGGCCGACGAGACCAACAACGCGATGGCCAATGCCGACGCGGCAGCCCAACGGAGCATGCGGCTTTCCACTATCTTGCTTATCATCGTACTCACCAGATGCATGATCGTGCCCATGGTCCGGTCGAATCGCGCAGGCTGCCTCGGGTTCCAGCCTGAATGAAGGTCAGGGGTATTGCAAGGCAGTCCTGCAAGTCGGAGGCCTCAGGCGACGGGATGCTCCGTCGGACTGCCGTTGGCGAGCAGATGGACCAGCGCCCGCTTGATCGCGGCCTGCCGCGTCGGGGCGGTGATCCGGGCGCCGAGCAGATCGGTGACGTAGAACACATCGCGCGCACGCTCGCCGAATGTCGCCACGTGGGCGGACGCGATATTGAGGTTGAGCTTCGAGATTGCCGCGGTGAGCTGAAACAGCAGGCCGGGGCGGTCCAGTCCCGAAACCTCGATCACGGTATGGCGATCCGACCACTGGTTGTTGACGATGACCTCGGGTTCGACCACGAACGGCCGCAGCTTGGTCTTTCCGGCGGCACGGCGCGCCACCACGTCGGGCAAGCGCAGCCGGCCCTCGAGCACTTGCTCGATGATTTCGCCAATACGGGCGGCGCGCCGGCCCTCGTCCTCGTCGCGGTCGTATTCGCGGGAAATCGCGATGGTATCGAGCGCCTGCCCGTCGGTGGTCGTATAGATCTGCGCATCGACGATGTTGGCGCCGGCCGATGCGCACGCGCCGGCGATGATCGACAGCAGCCAGGGATGGTCTGCGGTGAGGATCGTCAGCTCGGTAACGCCGCGCACCTCGTCGAAGCCGACATTGATGTTGAGCTTCTGACCGCTCCGCTCGCTGGCGCGCAGGAAATGCGCGTGCCTGATCTTGTGCGCGAGATCGACTTTGAGCCAGTAGGCCGGATAATGCCGCGCAAGGTAGGCGTTGAGTTCCTGTTCGGACCACTCGGTGAAGGCGGCGCGGAACTCGGCCTGGGCCGCCGCGATACGCTCGACGCGATTGACCTCGGAGAAGCCGCCCGTCAGCACCGGTTCGGTCTCATAATAAAGAGTGCGCAGCAGTTGCGCCTTCCAGCCGTTCCAGACGCCGGGACCGACGCCGCGGATGTCGGCGGTGGTCAGGATCGTCAAGAGCTTCATCTGCTCAACCGACTGCATCACAGCCGCGAAATTTTCGATGGTCTTGCGGTCGGAGAGATCGCGCGACTGGGCCACTTTAGACATCGTCAGATGCTGTTCGATCAGCCATGCGACCAGTTCGGTATCAGCCGCGTTGAAACCCAGGCGCGGGCACAGCCGGCGCGCGACCCTGGCGCCCGCGATCGAATGATCCTCCGGCCGGCCCTTTGCGATGTCGTGAAGCAGGGTCGTGATGTAGATGACGGGCCGGTGTTCGGGGCGGATCTTGCGCATCAGCTCGCTCGCCAGGGCGACTTCGTCGTTGCCGCCGCGCTCGATGTCCTGAAGGATGCCGATGCAGCGGATCAGATGCTCGTCCACCGTGTAGTGGTGGTACATATTGAATTGCATCATCGAGACGATCTTGCCGAACGCGCGGATGAAATGACCGAGCACGCCGGTCTCGTTCATCCGGCGCAGCACGGTCTCCGCATCGTTCGACGTCAGGATTTCCATGAACAGCCGGTTGGCTTCCGGGTTTTCGCGAAGCTGCGCGTTGATCAGGCGCCGCGACCGCGTCACGGCCCGCATGGCGTCCGGATGGAAGGCCAGGTTGTTCTTCTGCGCGAGGCGAAACATGCGGATCAGATTGACGGGATCACGCTTGAATACGTCGGGCGCTGCAAGATTGATGCGATTGTTGTCGATAATGAAGTCATCGCTATCAGGTACCCGCCGCAGTTCCGCGCCGAGCCGTCGTCTCGACATCATGCGGCTGAGAACCGGCGCCGGCTTGGCCTGCTGGTCTTCGAGCTTCGCGCAAAGAATCGCGGTGAGGTCACCGACATCCTTGGCGGTGAGGAAGTAGTGCTTCATGAAGCGCTCGACGTCCTGCATGCCGGGATGAGACGTATATCCAAGCCGCACAGCGATCTCGCGCTGCAAGTCGAACGATAGTCGTTCCTCGGCTCTCCCGGTGGCGAAGTGCAGGTTGCAGCGTACCGACCACAGGAAATCGGCGCAGCGACGGAAGGTCCGGTACTCGCGGACATCGAACACCCCACACTCCAGCAGCTCGTGGCTTTCATGCACCCGGTAGACATATTTTGCGATCCAGAACAGCGTGTGCAGGTCGCGCAATCCCCCCTTGCCGTCCTTGACGTTGGGTTCGACGAGATAGCGTGACTGGCCGGCGCGGCGATGGCGCTCCTCGCGCTCGGCAAGTTTGGCGGTGACGAATTCCGCCGCCGTTCCCTGCACCACATCCGTGTCGAAGCGGGTGACGAGTTCGTCGTAAAGCGCCCGATCGCCGGTGAGGAACCGGGTTTCCAGAATCCCGGTGCGAACGGTCATATCGCGGCGTGCCTGCCGGATCGATTCGTTGACCGAGCGCGTCGCGTGGCCGACGTTCAGCCCCATGTCCCACAGGCAATACAATATAGCCTCGGCGACCTGTTCGCCCCACGCGGTCTGCTTGTACGGCAGAATGAACAGCAGATCGATATCAGACTCCGGCGCCATGAGACCGCGGCCATAGCCGCCGGTCGCCACCACGGCCATGCGCTCGCCATCGGATGGGATCGGGGAATGATAGAGATGACGGGTCGCGGCCGAAAAGGACAGGCGGATGATTTCGTCCTGAACGAAGCAAAGCCGTTCGGCGCAGCGCCGCCCGTGGCGGTCGCGCAGGAGCGTCGCCTGCGCTGCATCGCGCACCTTGGCGAGCTCGGCTTTCAACAACCTGGACACCGCGGAGCGGAAGACGTCCTCGTGCCCGGCGTGCTTCTCGGCCAGCGCATCGATGTCGCCGGTGATCCTGGCGGTATCGAAGTCGTCGGCGGCTCCGGCCGCGTCATTTGTCGTTGCGAGGTCCATCGCCTATCCGGATAAAGGACGCCACGCGGGCTGTCACCGGCGATTGTCGGCCGCACACGGTGGATCCATGCTTCGCGCCACCGGCTTTGAGCAACGATGTACTCCGGCCGGAGCCTCCAAAATATCTATTTTCTCGTTGACTGAGGTTTATAACTATTTGACATAAGAAAGCTTTTTTCAGCCCGGCCCAACACCTCACATACCATCAACCTCCCAGGAGAGATTACCATGTTCAAGCCCGCACGCCGCGCCGTGCTCGCCGCCCTCGCTGCAGCCGCACTTTTGCCGGCGGCGGCGTTCGCCGCTGACGCGCCGAAAGAAATTCATATCGACTGGGCAACCTATAACCCCGTGTCGATGCTGATGAAGGACAAGGGCCTGGTCGAAAAGGAATTCGCCAAGGACGGGATTACCGTGCGCTGGGTGCAGACGCTCGGTTCCAACAAGGCACTCGAGTTCCTGAACGCCGGCTCGATCGACTTCGGCTCCTCCGCCGGTGCCGCAGCGCTGGTGGCGAAGATCAATGGCAATCCGATCAAATCGATCTACGTCTATTCGAAGCCGGAATGGACGGCGCTCGTCACCAGCAAGGATTCGCCGATCAAGACGGTGACCGATCTCAAGGGCAAGCGCGTCGCGGTCACACGCGGCACCGATCCGCACATCTTCCTCGTGCGCGCCCTTCAGAAGTTCGGCATGACCGAAAAAGACATCGTGCCGGTGCTGCTGCAGCATCCGGACGGCAAGACCGCGCTGATCCGCGGTGACGTCGAAGCCTGGGCCGGCCTCGATCCCATGATGGCGCAGGCGGAATTGCAGGACGGCGCGCGGCTGTTTTACCGCGATGCCGATGCCAACAGCTACGGTATCCTCAATGTGCGGGAAGAGTTTCTGAAAAAATATCCCGAGATCACGCAGCGCGTGCTCGCCGTCTATGAGACCGCGCGGAGATATGCGGTCGCCCATCCCGAAGAGCTGGAAGCAAGTTTCATCGCCGCCACCAAGCTGCCCAAGGACGTGGTCGAGAAGCAGTTGCGTGAGCGCACTGACATCTCGAACGGCAAGATCGGCAAGACCCAGCACGACACCATTCTCGCGGCCGGCCTGGCGCTTCAGCAGGCCGGCGTGCTCGATGCCAAGGTCGATGTGAAGGCCGCGCTCGACAACCTGATCGACGATCAGATCCCGCTGCCTACCAACTGATCGGTCGGCTCGTCCCGAACAGGCGAGGGCCAGTGCGCCGGCCCTCGCCTTTTTTCGGTCTTGCAATCGAGGGCCGGACAGGGTTTGGCAATGGCGATGACGCTGGATACCCCCGTCGAGAGCACGCAAACGCTCGCGCCGCAGTCTGCGGCGCGGTGGCGGCGCTGGACGCGTCCGGCGCTCGGCCTGCTGCTGCCGCTCACCGCTGCAGTCGTGTGGGAATGGATGGTAGCCGCTGGCTGGTCCAACGGTCGGCTGGTGCCGCCGCCATCGACGATTATTTCAACGATCGCCGAACTCGCTCGCAGCGGCGAACTATTCCGCCACATGGCGACCACGCTCGAGCGCGTCGGCGCCGGATTTGCCCTTGGCGTCGCGGCCGGCACCGTGCTCGGCGCAATCTCAGGCTATTGGGGGTTGGCGCGGCGGCTGCTCGATCCGACCATTCAGGCGCTCCGCGCCATTCCCTCGATCGCCTGGGTGCCGCTGTTCATCCTGTGGCTCGGCATCTTTGAGTTGTCCAAGGTGGCGCTGATCGCGGTCGGCGTGTTTTTCCCGATCTATCTCGGGGTGATGGGCGCAATCCTTTCGGTCGACCGCAAGATCGTCGAGGTCGGCCGCACGTTTCGTCTGAGCGGACCGGCGATGATCTGGCGCATTTTGCTGCCTGCGGTGCTTCCGGCCTACGTGGTGTCATTGCGCGTCGGGCTCGGGCTCGGCTGGATGTTCGTGGTGGCGGCGGAATTCATGGGCGCGTCCGAAGGACTCGGCTATCTGCTGATCGATGGGCAGCAACTCGGCAAGCCGGCGCAGATTCTGGCTGCCATCGTGATCTTCGCGATCCTCGGCAAGACCACCGACTGGCTGATCGAAGTTGCTGCGACGCCGTTCCTGCGCTGGCAGGATGCGTTCGCTCCCGGCCGCGGAGTGTTCTGATGCTGGTGCTCGACCGTGTCGGAAAGACCTACCCCAACGGCGTCAACGCGCTGGAGCGGTTTTCGATCGAGATCAGGCTCGGCGAGATCGTTGCCGTGATCGGCGGCTCCGGCTGCGGAAAATCCACGCTGCTGCGCGCTATCGCGGGCCTCGACCGCGCCAGCTACGGCACCATCACGCTCGATGGCGAAGTCCTCACCGCGCCGCACCCAAAAGTCGGCATCATCTTCCAGGAGCCGCGGCTGCTGCCATGGTTGAGCGTCGCCGACAATATCGGCTTCGGTTTGTCGGACGTGGCCGCGACCGAGCAGCGGGAACGCGTCGCTGCTGCGCTTGGCAAGGTTGGCCTGTCCGACAAGGCGAAGGCGTGGCCACGCGAATTGTCGGGCGGACAGGCACAGCGCGTTGCGATCGCGAGGGCGCTGGTGGTCCGGCCCGAAGTGCTCTTGCTTGACGAGCCGTTCTCCGCGCTCGACGCTTTCACGCGGCGCGATCTGCAGGACCACCTGCTCGATCTGTGGTCGGAGACGCGCCCGACATTGGTGCTCGTGACCCACGACGTCGACGAGGCCGTGGTGCTGGCGGACCGGGTGCTGGTGATGCGGCCGCGGCCGGGGCGGCTGTTCGAGGGCGCCGACATCAGCCTGGCACGGCCGCGCGACCGCAATTCACCGCTGTTCGAGACCACCAAGCGACGCATCCTGACGGCGCTCGATCGCTCGCTCGACCAAGCCGCCCCCGATCCGGCGGCGGCAGCCGAGACCGGCGATGCCTTGTGGTGGTGAAACCGCCGCGCCGCGATTACATTTGCCCGACAATTTCAAGAAAAAGGAGACGTTGATGGATGCCGCCGAGCTTCGCGCCACGCAGGCCCCGATCAAGGAGCGTTACAAGAGCGACCCGAAGTCGGCGCTGATCACGCTGAAGGCCAAAGGCTCGATCGAGAACGAAGGCATCGCCTGCAAGGTCGACACCGGGCGCGCGCTTGCGGTCGCAGGGCTTCATCCGGCTACTGGCGGGTCCGGTCTCGAATTATGCTCCGGCGACATGCTGCTCGAGGCGCTTGTCGCCTGCGCCGGGGTCACGCTGAAGTCGGTAGCGACCGCGATCGAGGTTCCGCTGAAATCCGGCTACGTCGCCGCCGAGGGCGATCTCGATTTTCGCGGTACGCTCGGGGTCGACAAGGAAACGCCGGTCGGCTTCGAATCGATCCGCCTGCGGTTCGATGTCGACACTGATGCGCCGCAGGACAAGCTCGATCTCCTCCTCAAGCTGACCGAACGCTATTGCGTGGTCTATCAGACCATCAAGAACGGGCCGAAAGTGTCTGTCGAGATGAAAAGGATGTGAAGAGGTCGTTCGCGTCAGGAAAACGCGTCAAAACAAAGCCGGAATGGCTCTGGAACGTCCTCGCAGGACGCCGGCAAAGGCATACCGAAATCCGGCTTTCAAGGGGGTTTCGATCCCGGCTCGCCGACCCCAGATAAAGCGGCATGACCTCGTCAATGTCCGACCCCGCCATTTCGCTTGAAACTCCCGTGCGTGCGCCGTCGGCTGTTCCGGTTGACGACGCCGTGATTCCGTTCGAGGTGAGTGAGCTCGATCTGCGCGGACGGCTGACTAGGCTCGGGCCGGCGCTCGACCAACTGCTGGTCCGGCATGACTATCCCGCGCCGGTTGCCAAGCTGCTCGGCGAGGCGATAGTACTGACAACGCTGCTCGGCTCCTCGCTCAAGTTCGAGGGCCGCTTTATCCTGCAGACCCAGACCGACGGACCGGTGTCGTTCCTGATTGTCGACTTTCGCGCACCGGCCCAGCTGCGGGCCTATGCGCGTTTTGACAAGGCTCGGCTCGGAGATGCGCCGGATTCGGGCGCGCTGCTCGGTCGCGGCCATCTAGCCATGACCATCGATCAGGGTCCGGACATGAGCCGCTATCAGGGCCTGGTGGCGCTGGAGGGCGGTAGCCTCGAAGATGCGGCGCATGAATATTTCCTGCGCTCGGAACAGATTCCGACGCGGGTCCGCCTCGCGGTCGGCGAGGAGTGGCGCAGGGACGGCAATGGTCCGAAGCGCGGCTGGCGCGGCGGCGGCATGCTGCTGCAATTCCTGCCCAAGGCACCCGAGCGTGCGCGTCAGGCCGATCTCGATCCCGGCGACGCGCCGGACGGCAATGCCCTGCATACGGTAGCGGAGGACGATGCCTGGGTCGAGGGCCAGTCACTGATCGCTACCGTCGAGGACATCGAACTGATCGACCCCGATTTGTCCGGCGAACGTCTGCTGTACCGGCTGTTCCATGAGCGTGGCGTGAGGGTGTTTCCACCACAGGCGCTGCACGCGCAATGTTCGTGCTCGCGCGACGCGGTGGAAGCGATGCTGAAAAGCTTCGCGCCGCAAGACCGCTCCGAGATGGTGAAGGACGGCAAGGTCGCTGTAACCTGCGAGTTCTGCAGTTCGGTGTACGAATTCACGCCACAGGAAGCGGGCGTGGAATAGAGCGTTTTCGAGCGAAGCGGGCCGATTCGCGTGAAGAAAACGCGTCAAATGATCCCATCAGAACTGAAAAAGCTCTGGCGCGGCGCTACCTCGGCGTCGAGGCACCGGTGCTTCAGTTCAGCACACGCTTGCTGTCGGGGCTGTCGAGCGAGAAGGTGGGGACATCGATTTCGAACGCATCGCCGCTTCGGACCGAGATCATCTGATAGCGGCCGCTCATAAACCCGGTGGCGGTCGGCAGCGGAACGCCGCTGGTGTATTCGAAGCGCTCGCCGGGCGCGAGCACCGGCTGCTCGCCGACCACGCCCTCGCCGCGGACTTCCTGCTTCCGCCCCGAGGCATCGGTGATCACCCAGTGCCGGGTGCGCAATTGGACGGTATCCGGCCCGGCGTTGACGATGACCACGGTGTAAGACCAGAAAAAATGGCCTCGCTCGGCGGACGACCGCTCCGGCATGAAGTTCGGCTCGACAGTGACTTCGATCTGGCGGGTAACGGCGCGGTACATCTGAAACTCTCTAGTGTCTGAAGCGATCATAACGAAAACATGAGCAGGAACCAGCCCCCACTTAGTGCGCGGGTTCCGGACTAAAATTCCGGCCGCAATATTGCTTTTTTGTCACCGTTAGCGTGAAGCTGTCCTCCCGTAAATCAGTCCCGATCGCCGCGGGGCGATCGAGGGCCTTATCAAAGCGGAGCACATGCCGTCGGTCGCCGATCAGGTTGTCGGAGCC
The DNA here is from genome assembly GCF_051912485.1 of Nitrobacter sp. JJSN. Classification (GTDB taxonomy): domain Bacteria; phylum Pseudomonadota; class Alphaproteobacteria; order Rhizobiales; family Xanthobacteraceae; genus Nitrobacter. The sequence continues at coordinate 3,520,176 of NZ_CP196822.1, forward strand.
CGCGCCAGAGTGGCAGCCGATGACGTCACGCGCGATGCGCTGGCCGTCTCGATTCCGACCGCGCCGCTCGAGCGCGAGTTGCGGCTCGATCTGTTCCGCGGGCTGGCGCTGTGGCTGATCTTCATCGACCATCTGCCGCAGAACCTTCTGACCTGGCTCACCATCCGCAATTACGGCTTCAGTGACGCCACCGAGATTTTCATCTTCATCTCGGGCTATACGGCGGCCTTCGTCTACGGACGTGTCATGCTGCAGCGCGGATTCGTCGTCGCCGCCGCGCGCATTCTCAAGCGCGTGTGGCAGATCTACGTAGCACATATTTTTCTTTTCACGATCTTTCTCGCGGAAATTTCCTATGTCGCGAGCCGCTTCGAGAATCCGCTCTACGCGGAAGAAATGGGCATCCTCGACTTTCTCAAGCAGCCCGACGTCACGATCGTGCAGGCGCTGCTGCTGAAGTTCCGGCCCGTCAATATGGACGTGCTGCCGCTCTATATCGCGCTGATGCTTTTTTTCCCGCCGATCCTGTGGCTGATGCAGCGCAAGGCCGATGTGGCGCTGGCGCTGGCGGTGGCTCTCTATGCGATCACCTGGCAGTTCGATCTGGCACTGCCGGCCTATCCCAACGGGGTCTGGTTCTTCAACCCGTTCGCCTGGCAGTTGCTGTTCGTGTTCGGCGCGTGGTGCGCGCTCGGAGGTGCGAAGCGGATGTCGCGCATCCTGTCGTCCCCGGTGACGCTGTGGATTTGCGTCGCCTATCTGCTGTTCGCCTTCTACACGACGCTGACCTGGCATGTGCCGCAGCTCAACTATTTCATGCCGCACATCATCGAGCAGTGGATGTATCCGATCGACAAGACCAATCTCGACGTGCTGCGCTTTGCCCACTTCCTGGCGTTGGCCACCCTGACCGTCCGCTTCCTGCCCAGGGACTGGCCCGCGCTCAGGTCGCCATGGCTGCGGCCGATGATCCTGTGCGGCCAGCATTCGCTGGAGATTTTCTGCATCGGCGTCTTCCTGGCCTTTGCCGGGCAGTTCCTATTAGCCGAAGTGTCCGGTGGCGCCGGGCTTCATTTCATTATTAGTGTTTCCGGAATCTTGATCATGTCCGGCTCTGCATGGGTATTTTCATGGTACAAAAAGGTTGCCGGCAAGGGCGGAGGCCGTACCAAACCCGCCGACGGCGACGCGGATCTCGCGGGAGGAGGAGCATGAGGGCCGGCTGGACGTTGGTCTTGCTGGTGCTGGCCGGTTTGTCGGCCAGTGCTTTCGCACGTGCCGATGACCCGCCGAAGAGTTGCGACGTTCCGGCCTACCTGTTGACCAGCGAGAGTACGCTGTCGCGGGTCGCCTCCATGGTCAAAACCGGCGGACCGCTCGATATTCTGGTTGTGGGCAGCCGTTCCTCAACCATTTCCGGAGCGGAGGGCGACGCCTATCCCGCAAGATTGCAGGCTGCGCTTCGCGAGAAACTACCTGGAAACACCGTTAACGTGTCCGTGGAACTGGCGCCCAGGAAAACGGCCGAGGATCTAGCGCCCGACCTCGGTAAGCTCGCACAGGCGAAAAAGCCGACCTTGGTCGTGTGGCAGACCGGCACCGTCGATGCTATGCGTTCTGTCGACATCGACAACTTTCGCGGCGCCGTCGACCATGGCGTTGCTGCATTGCAAAGTGCGGGAGCTGACGTCGTCCTGATGAATATGCAGTATAGCCCACGCACGGAAACCATGGTGTCACCGGCCGCCTATATTGACAACATGCGGCTCGCCGCGCAGCAGCACGACGTTCCGCTGTTCGACCGGTTTGCGATTATGAACCAGTGGAATGAAACCGGCGAATTCGATTTGTTCAGCGCGGTGCGCGGAGTCGATCTGGCCAAACGTGTTCACGATTGCCTCGGCCGCGCCTTGTCGACATTCGTGATCGATACCGCCCATATCAATCCCGCCGAACTCAGGGCCCGGCGCCAATGACGGTCCGCGGCCGCTTCTTCAGAACCGCCGGTCCGGCAGCGCTGGTGATCCTATTGGTGGGCGCATCGAGTTCGACCGTGGTCGCGCAAACTGCGCCGGCTAACGCCGCGGCGCTGCCGATGGGCGGCGCCAGCCTGTCTGCACCGCCGTCATCCGGCGCCGCCACCGGCACGCCGACGCAGAACCTATCCGAAAAGGCGATCGACAAGGTGAAGGCAGTTGCTGCCGGAGCCCGCGACATCTTCAGTCGCGTTCCCTGTCTGCCGCCGAAGGGCGTCTCACAGTCGATGGGCGCGCTGCCGCATGTAGCGGCCAAGCTTGCCGCCAACAAACCGGTCGTCATCGTCGCCTTCGGCTCGTCGTCGACGCAGGGTTACGGCGCGACGTCACCCGAATTCAATTACCCGAACCGGCTGGCGGCACAGTTGCACCGCAAATATCCGGCGGTCGCCATTACCGTGATCAATCGCGGCAAGGGCGGCGAGGACGCGCCCGAGATGATGAAGAGGCTAAGATCGGAAGTGATTGATGCCAAGCCGGACATGGTGATCTGGCAGGTCGGCACCAACGCGGTGCTGCGTAATCTCGATCCCGCAAGCACGGTGAAAACCGTCGAAGACGGCGTCGCGACCATTCAGGCCTCTGGCGCCGATCTGGTTCTGGTCGATCCGCAATACGCGCCTGCCGTCAATGCAAAAAGCGAAAATGTCGGCAGGATGGTCAGCCTGCTGAGCAAGGTTGCGCACTACAGACACGTCGGGATTTTTCCGCGCTTCGAGGTCATGCGCGACTGGCACGACCGGCAGTCGCTGCCGTTCGACACCTTCGTGACCAAGGATGGCCTGCACATGAACGACTGGGGTTATGCCTGTTTCGCCCAGTTGCTCGGCGACAACATCATCAAGTCGGTGGATCAGGTCCAGGCCGGCGTTCGCTCGCCGCCAACCGTGACGACCTCCCGGCCGTTGTAATTTCCGCCGTCCGCTTTCACATATTGCCATCGTCCCGGCCAAGTGAGCCTAGCGAGCGCTAAGCCGGGACGGCAATAACTGTCTCACACTTTCTCCAGCGCGACGGCGAGATCCTCAATCAAATCGTCCTTGTGTTCGAGGCCGACCGAATAACGGATAAAGCCCTCACCGATGCCGAGACCGGCGCGGACCTCCGGCGCGAGGCGCTGGTGGGTGGTGGTCGCCGGATGGGTCACGAGGCTCTTGGCGTCGCCGAGATTGTTCGAGATGCGCGCGAGCTTCAGCGCGTTGAGACAACGAAAGGCACCCGCCTTGCCGCCCTTGACCTCGAAACCGATCAGCGTCGATCCGGCGCGCATCTGCTTTTTCACAAGAGCTGCCTGCGGATGGTCCGGCCGGCCGGGATAGATCAGGCGGGATACGTTCGGGTGCGACGCCAGCGCATCGGCGATCGCCGCGGCGCTCTCGGTCTGCTGGCGCACGCGGACGCCGAGCGTTTCAAGCCCTTTCAGGAGAACCCAGGCGTTGAACGGCGAGATCGATGGCCCGGTCTGGCGGATGAAGGTCTGCAGGTGTTCCTGAACGAAAGCGTTCGACGACAGGATGACGCCGCCGAGCGTCCGTCCCTGGCCGTCGATGTGCTTGGTGGCGGAATACACCACGATGTCGGCGCCGAGCGCCAGCGGGCTTTGCCAGATCGGCGTCGCGAATACGTTGTCGACGATCAGCCGCGCGCCGGCCTGATGCACGATCTCGGCGATGCCGCCGATGTCGAGCACGTCGAGCGTCGGATTGGTCGGGCTTTCGATGAAGCAGCTTTTGGTGTTTGGCCGCATCGCCTTGCGCCACTGATCGAGATCGAGGCCGTCGACCAGCGTCGACTCGATGCCGTAGCGCGGCAGCAGGTCCTCGACCACGTAGCGGCAGGAGCCGAACAAGGCCTTGGCCGCGACCACATGATCGCCGGCCTTCAGCGGCGCGAGCATCGCGGTCGTTACCGCCGCCATGCCCGTCGCGGTGGCGCGCGCGGCTTCCGCGCCTTCAAGCTCGGCCATGCGCTGCTCGAACATGGCGACGGTCGGGTTGGAGTAGCGCGAGTAGATGAAGCCGGGGTCGTCGCCCTTGAACCGCGCCTCGCACTGTTCGGCGGTGTCGTAAACATAGCCCTGAGTCAGGAACAGCGCCTCCGAAGTCTCGGCAAACTGCGAGCGCAACGTCCCGGAATGAACCAGGCGGGTTTCAGTGCGATATCGGGCGGTGGGGGAAGACTGCGACATGTGACCTCCTGCGCGACCGCCTCGAAAAGCGGCCACAAAAAAACCGGCCTGGAAAAAATCCACAGGCCGGGATCACATTGTCCCCGGCCTGTTTAGCGACTTATTTAACGTGGCTGCAAGCCGGCCGGCTCAAATCACCACGGAACAAGCCATGACTAGTCCGGCATGTCCTTTCCGTCAAGCCAACGAATTGACATTCACGATGGGCTTGCCGCAAATCCCGAATGCAAACGCTATAACCCTCCACCGGCCGTCGGATGACCGGTAGACGCTCCCTCTCCTGTCTTCGGGTCGATATCGCCCACGCCGCAAGGACGACATCGTGTCATTCACGCTTCCTCCGGACGCCAACGGCATTCTGCCCGACCGCATGATCGCGGCGATGGCGGATGCGGGCCTGATTCTTCCCGAGTATCCCTTCGTCGAAAGCCAGATCCAGCCGGCAAGCCTCGACCTGCGGCTCGGAGCCACCGCATACCGCGTGCGCGCCAGCTTTCTGCCGGGGCCGGGCGCAACCGTCGCTGAACGCATCGACGAGTTGAAGCTGCACGAAATCGACCTTTCCGACGGCGCGGTGCTGGAGACAAACTGCGTTTACATCGTGCCGCTGCTGGAGAGCCTGGCGCTGCCGCCCGAGATCATCGCCGCCGCCAATCCGAAAAGCTCGACCGGGCGGCTCGACGTATTCACGCGCGTGATCGCCGACGGCACCCGGCGCTTCGACATGATCGGCGCCGGCTATCACGGCCCGCTTTATGCGGAGATCAGTCCCAAGACGTTTCCAGTGCTGCTGCGCGAGGGTTCGCGGCTGTCGCAGGTCCGCTTCCGCACCGGCGACGCCATTCTTGATGCCGACGAGCTCGACGCGCTGCATGCGCGGGAGCGGCTGGTCGATGTCGACGACACCGATTTCGTCAACGGCGTGGCGCTCAGCGTCGACCTTTCGGGCAAGAATGGCGGCGGCTTTGTCGGCTATCGCGCCAAGCGCCATACCGGCGTAGTCGATATCGATCGCCGCGGTCGCTATGCGGTCGGCGAATTCTGGGAGCCGATCGCGGCGCGGCCAGACGGCAGCCTGATCCTGGATCCCGGCGAATTCTACATCCTCGCCTCCAAGGAGGCGGTGCAGGTGCCGCCCGATTATGCCGCGGAAATGGTGCCGTTCGATCCGCTGGTCGGTGAGTTTCGCGTGCACTATGCCGGCTTCTTCGATCCAGGCTTCGGTTATGCCGGCGCTGGCGGACAGGGATCGCGTGCGGTGCTGGAAGTGCGTTCGCGCGAGGTGCCGTTCATTCTCGAGCATGGCCAGATCGTCGGCCGGCTCGTTTATGAAAAGATGCTGGCGCGGCCCGACGCGATGTACGGCCAGCGCATCGGCTCCAACTATCAGGCCCAGGGCCTCAAGCTGTCGAAGCATTTCCGGGTGTAGCGATCGGACACGACACGGATAGCCGGACGGCGCGCCACTTCGCAGCCCGCGCGGTGCGCTGCTTGCGACGGGACTTGACCGGCTCGCCGATCCGGCTAGCATAATCGAAATCGATGGGGATGGGGTCCCCCGATAACCGCCGCAAGGCTGATGACTCCTACCGGGCGCTTTCGCGTCGGTAGGAGCTGTTTCCTCCCCCGTTGCGCCCGAGAAAGGGCGCTTATGACCAGACTTCCGAATTCGCTGTCGGTCTCGTTGTGGGGCGTCGGCCTCTGCTGGGTCGCCGTTGCGATCGCATATCTGACGGATTCCGAGACGATCCCGGTGGGCTCCTTGCTGGTTTCTCTGGTGGTTCTTCTGCTGGTTCCTTTAGTGATTATCGGCGCCGTGGGCGGCATGACCGAATGGCCGCCGGAGGGGTTCTGATGGAATCAGAAGCAGACCTCTGTGATTTTGATCTGACGCGTTTTCTTCACGCGAACCGGCATCCATCCTCAGGTCGCGCCCGAGGACATGCTTCGCTTGAAAACGCTCTAGGGAGGCAAAAGCATTGAAGTGGACGTTTATTCTGGCCGTCGCGGCAGGCGGGTCGCTGGGATCCGTGGCCCGCTATCTCGTCAGCATCGGCTTCGGGCGGTTACTGGGCCCGAAGTTTCCGTGGGGGACACTGTTCATCAATATCACCGGGTCGCTTCTGATCGGACTATTTGCCGGGTTGTTCGCAATCCGATGGAACCTGCCTCAAGCTGTGCGCATATTCCTCACGGTCGGAATCTGCGGTGGCTACACTACCTTTTCCACTTTTTCTCTCGATGCATTCTACCTGATCGAGCGGGGTGCGGTAGCGGCGGCCGGTGCTTACATGATCGCTTCCGTCGTGCTGTCAGTCGGCGCGCTGATCGCGGGCATACAAATTGTCCGGATCCTTTAGAACGATCCCACGGACATTCCCGCCGCTGCGCTGCAGTTCGCACACCCAACCGTCTTGGCGGACCGGCCGGTCTCGGCTACATCTGGAGACGAGAAGCGCATATGCGGGCGTAGTTCAATGGTAGAACGGCAGCTTCCCAAGCTGCATACGAGGGTTCGATTCCCTTCGCCCGCTCCAACTCAAGCAATGCCAGAAAATGAAGGCTTTCTGAGATTTTGGTGAGTCGAATTTTATCTTCGACCTCCGATCTCCATACAACTCTCATACAATTTCGTCGGCGTGTCCCATCTCTGGACGTCATTTCGCGGCGACACGGACAGCCGTTCTGGTCGTCTGGCGTCCTGAGCGCGGGGTCCGACAGGGACGGCGCCTTTACAGGGGTTGTTCTGATCATCTGCGCGTTTGACGATGCCACATGCTGCGCAGCACGTCAGATTGAAGCGCTGAGTCCATTGATGGTCCATCACACGCCGCCCGCCGCTTCCTTCGTTCGCGGCGGGATGACGCTTAGGTCTACGATCGAGGCGACGCTTGAACTTTGGGCATCTTCGCTGTGCGATGTCAAAGAACGGATACGCCCGTTGTTCACACAGGATCGCATCGCGGCGTCGGCTGGGCAGTTTATTGATGGGCTTCTGAGTGCGGAACAACGCAAGACGGGATGGATGCGAGCCGAGGCGGCCGGCGATTCTGGCCCCTGGCGCCAGCAGGCGATTCTGGGTCGTGGGCGATGGGAAGCGGATGCCCTGCGCGATATCGTGCGCGACTATGTCATCGAGCATTTGGCGGATGACGATGCGGTGCTGGTGGCTGTATCAACCTTTCCACCTGGCGCATTGCTGTATTGCGAGACATTGATGGTGCGGGAGGCTCCCCGCTCGACTTCGAACGGCGCGACCGGATCGTCCGCATGGGCCACGACGGATGTCGAACAGACGAGCATCAGGCAAAGGGCAAGCAAACCCATGATTCGATAAATGGAAATCACCTCATCCCTCCCTTATGTCGGCATGTCTTTCAGGTCACGTCACAGTACTTCATCACGAAGAGGTTGTTCCCGGCCGGCGCTGCGAGGTTGGAGAACGGTCCCCAGCTGCCCTTGATCTTGCCCGCCTGCTCGTACGGCCAATCGTCCGGAAGGCGCGACGGCTTTGTGGATGGCGTCTTGCCGGCATCGTCCGAATACCAGATCACGAAGTGCCGACAGGTTCCGACGTCGTCGCCGGCGGCATCGTCGGCGGCCATCAGGCAAGACTCCCAGACGGACTTCGTTTGCGGATCCGCCAGATCTGCGGCGGATGGAATGCTCGCGGGAGGCATGCCCCCGCCACCGCGCTTGTAGGCGACGCCGGCGATGAAGCGGCGGGCGTCGGCGAGCGTGGCAGCCGTCCCCGCCAGCTGCCGCGTTCGGCCGAAAACGTGACCCGCACAGATGATGCGGTCGAGAGCTGGCAGCCGCAGGCGCGAGCGGATGTCGGGCGGCGTCTCCGGCAACTGTCCGCCGCCGGCCCGATCGACCTTCACGAGAGTGGACGTCTCCGGCGACCGCGTCGGCAAATCGCCGATCGGCCAGATGAACAAGGCGCGGCGGCGGATGAAACCGATCGCGAGGTCGTCGAGCAACGCAGCGAATTCGATCCGCTGCGGCAAGGGCGCGGTCGCGTGCAGCGCGACCCGCGCGGCGGCAGCGCCTTGCGGCACGACGAGGCTGTAGACCGCCGGCGGCGGCGCGATAACCGGGCGCGGAACGACCTTTGCCCGCGCGGACAGGGTCCGGTTTACGTTCTTGTTCTTGCCCGGATCAGCCGGGTCCGGCTCGCTCTGAGTGAACGAGATCGAGACGACGATTTCGTCTCCGTCCTCGAAAGCCACAGGCTGGTCGTTGCTTCGCAACTGATCGAACGAGATTGCATAGGCCTGCCCCGCAGCCACCTCGTAGTACGGCCCCTCCTTCCCACTAACCGTTTTCACTTCGATGCCGGCGATAGTCAGCGTATCGACATGCTTCTCCGGAGATTCTTTTCCGCTTTGTCGCTGGCGCTGAACCTGGAGAGATCCCGAAAGGCTCACGCCTACCACAAATGTCCCGGTCTTCGCGTCGATCGGACCGAATGCGAAATAGAACGGCGTGTCGTTGCCATAGTCGAAGCGGTCGAGTCCGAGTTTCCAGGGCACACCGTTGTTGTCGCGCTGCGTGTCGGAAGCGCCGGGACCACACAACGCGCGGTCATAGGAGGGATCGGCGAAGACCAGGGTCGAGGCATCGATCTTCACGCTTGGCCGCGAGGTCGGTCGGACCGGCAGGCGCAGAGCGAGTTGACGACGGGTCTCTGCAACAAACTTCGTCGAGACGTCCAGCCCGAGCTCGAAAATCTTGTTCTCGTCGGGATACCCGGCGCCCTTTTTCTCCTGCGCGCATTGCAGCAGAAGGAACACCGCCGAGTCGCCATCTACCGCATCAAGCCGCGCCTGGGCGCCTACGATGTCGTCGGCATGGAGCGTCAGTCTGACCGCGTCTGTCCCGACCTTCGACCATCTGGCCTTGTTGAACGTCACGACGGAGCGGTCGATCGACAACGCGGCATACAGTCCAGGCTTGCTCCTTAGCAAGCCGAGCTCCGCAAGCGCCTTCAGGAAGTCGTCGTTGGCCGCTGCAAAGCTCGGCGAGGTGACCTCGAGCGTCACGTTGCCCTGCTTCCAGTCGCCGAACGCCGGCTGGCTCCATTCCGGCGCGAGCGGCATGTCCAGAACGCGAATCCGGTAGCTCTTCTGGTCCTTCCGCAGCACCGTAGCTACGCCCTCGAAGACCCGGAACGGCACGGGAAAGCCTTTATCGCTGTCGAGATCGTCGATCTCGACGAAGGTCCGCCGCCCGTGCGTCTCGACGAATTTCTGCGGCACGCGCGGCAGCACAGGCGCACGCGGCGGACGCAACTGGCGCAGCAATCGCGGCCCTCCGTGCCCGGGACGACCGTATCGCGACGTGTCGCTGCTCATATCCTCCTGCGGAGACGGTTTCTTCTCCTTCTCCTTCTCCTGCGGCGGCGGGAGGCCTTTCGTGAACAGCAAGGTGTCGAATTCGGCCTGGATCGAACCGGGACGCAAGCCAAAGGTGATGCGCTCCAGATGCGGCGGAACCATCGGCGCCGCCTTCCCCTTGACGACGCGCCCCAGCGCGGACTTGAGCTCTCGCGCGACAGGAACGACTGCACGCGCTTCGGAAGAGGTCAGATAGCGCGCCGGAGGCGACACGAGGGGCAGATTGACGGACTCAGGGCGATCGAAAATCATCTTGCGCGAGAGCGCATAGAATGTCGGCGAGATCGTATCGACGGCCTCATCGCCCAGCCCGCTATCCCGGTCAGCGCGCGCCGGCAGGGATATGCTGGCGGCACGTCCCGACACGCCGGAGCCGTATCGCTTGACGTCGTCGTGCTCGGAGTCGGAAGGGAGCGGGACGGGTCCGGGAACGATATCCTGGAACGGCCAGTCGCCGCCCATCCCCAATGCACCCGAGGCGGCGGCCCCGGTTCCGTCCCCCGTCGGCCAGCCCAGCGCGGGAGAGGCATAGAGACGATCGGACGGATCGATCTTGATCGGCATGTCGAACGCGGAATTGTCCGGATCGCTCGGGACGTTGACCCCGATCCACAATGCGTCCGCACGGCTGTCGGGTGGCTGCGTTTCGGCCACGACGAGGATGGCGACCGCCTCACCGACCAGGCGGTCGGCGCGCGCGACCTGACGCGCGCGGCCCAGCGCGGCCTCCTTGACGCCTTCGGACTGCCCCAAGACGATCGACTCCCCTGGAGGCAGCTTCTCGAAGCGCGTGACGTTGCGGTCGATGGCGACGAGCACGCCCCGACGGGCGAGGATGAACTCAGGCTTGTCGCCGGGAGCGGCGTCCCGCCGCTTGAGCCTGACGCGGGCGGCCCTGCCGTCGGCTTTTCCGGACGACAGCACCATGGTGACACGCTCGGCGAAGGGGCGCTTGTCGTCATCGGGCACCTTGATGTCCCAGATCGTGCGCAGCGCCAGCAGGCTGCGCAGCCACATCGGCCGTTCGCCGAGCGTGCCGCCGCCGCTCGCGCGGCGAAGAAACAGCTGCTCGATGGCCGCCAGGGCACGGTTTGCGTCCTTCTCGCCGGCATTGCCCATTGCGCGGCCGAGCAGCGCCCTGATGTCATCGCTCGCGCTTCCGACCGCCTGGACCGGAACGGACTTGCGCTCGAGTGGCGTCGGTGATCCCGCCGCCCAATCAGCATCGGCAGCATCCCAACTGGCCGTGCCCGAGCCGGGCGCCTGGCAGAACTTTTCGATCAAACCGCCGAGCTTGTACGAATCGTCCACCGCGCCAATCCAGGGCAGCGCAAGCACGACTCCCTGGGAATCGCTGGAAATGTAAGTCGGCGGGGGGCTAACGCCGGGCCAGAATGGTCCTTCCTTCTGGTCCGATGTCCGGACGATCGCCGGCCCGGCGCCGCTGACGACGATTCCATCGCCGGGATCACCGGTCTTGAACTTTTCGGCGATCTCCCGCGCCATCGCCTCGACCGGGAAGCCGGCCTGGGCAAAGGCGCGCAACACCAGCCCACCCTTGACGGCAATCGCTTGGTCTTCGTGCTTGTCGTCGATCACCTTGTAGCGGGGCGCAAACGCGAAGATGCGGTCCGCTGACGCCGGCGGGAGCTTCATCGCGGCCTTCGCTGCGTTGACGAGAGCGCGCGCATCGATGGCGCTGACATGATCGAGCGACACCCAGGTCAGCCGCCTTTGCGTCCCATCGGCGATCGTGTGCTCGGTCAACGCATGAAACGACCATGGCCTGACCAGGCTGGCGCCGTTTGCGTCGAGCGCGTCGGTTTCGATCGCCTGCCCGTTCACGGATGTCGTGAAACTGTGGGTCAGGGCGCTGGTGTCATCGAACGCCTTCAACTCGCCGCGCAAGGCTGCCCCGGTGACCCGCGCGCCCAAATTTTTCAGTTTCGCAGCCTTGCCGTCGAGCGTCTCCACGCCGTCCGGCAGGCTCTTGATCGGCCATCGAATCCGGCTGAGGCGCTGGTCCAGCGCGAGATCGACGGCTATTTCGGACGACCACGGCGGTTCTTGCCCGGCAATTCCGGACAGCCACTCCTGCCCGGCGACCATGTGATCGAACCGCTTCAGCGGTCCCTTATCGGAGAGCAGATTGAGCTCGCCGAAGCCCGAGAAGGATCGGAATTGAAACGGCCCTTCGGTCACCTTTGACGAAACCGCAACGACCAGGATGCCTCGCACCGTACCTAGCTCGGCAATCAATCCGACGATCGGTTGCAGCTTGGATTGCCCGTCAGGGTCGATCCGGCAGGTGATCACGCCGCGCTGGTGATCCACGGTGACGGCAGCGGCTGCGATCTGCTGGTTGAGCCAGCGCAGCGGGCCGCCGAGCGTGTATGCGATCACGCTCTTGCCCGTGGGCGGCGGCGCGCCCTTCTGCCGGGGATCGTTGGCGGATATCGTCAACTTCCCCTGGAGTAGCAACGTCCAAATCGAATCCTCGGCAATTTCCAGCTTGATGCTGTCGAGCTTCACGCCGCTGAAATTCGACGGGTTGGCGTCCGCCGGCGCCTTGAACTCGACGGCGAGAGTCTTGCCGTCGGGCTGGGTGACCCTGCCGTTGTCGAGAACGACACTGCGGCCGAACAGGACGGTGGCAAGCGAGGCGTCGGCAAACTGGGGAACACCACGCTCGCCGGCGGCCTGCTTGATGTTCAGGGTCAATCTGACGGTGGTCTTGCCGACGAAGTCCGGCGCGCTGCCGAGCTTCGTTTCCACGTCCGCCATCCGGAACGAGACCGATGCGAGGCCGCCGGCCGTGACGGCCGGCTTGCCCGTCGCAGGCTCGGCGGTGGCAACCTTGACGTCCTCCCACTCGGAGACCTTCAGCTTGCGGTCACTCGCGGTCAGCGAAAGCGCGACGAGATTTCCGGTCGCGTAGGCAAGCTCCGGCTCGAACGGGCCCCGATCCTGGGTCCTCGCCAGGCGCGAACGGAGCGATGCCGTAAAGACGATCTTGGCTGTGTCGATTTGCCAGTTACCGGATGGCTTGCTGATGCTCAGCTCCAGCAATCGGAGCGGCCGCAGCCGAAGCGGTCCGATATCGAGATCATAGGCGCTCTTCGGCAGGTCCTGCTCCAGCGGCTTGACCGCATCGTTGCACACCCTCCACTCGTACAGCGCCCGCGGAAGCTGTTCGGGATCGAATGCGTCCTGGCGCGGACCGATGCTGAGCTCGGGCCCGCGAGGATCGACCGCCAGCGCCCTGCCGTCCGCCGTCTCTTCCAGCGGAAGATCCCGAAACCAGAGACCGATCTTGCGCTCGGCATTTCCCGTGTCGATCTCGACCGGCTCGAAGATCGTCGTGCACGCATAGCGCGACGTCGTCCCCAGCACGGAGTGGTTCGCTGCGCGCAGGAAGTAGCCGGCTTCCCGGAATATGATTCCATTTGCCTCGTTGCCGAACTTGTCCGTCGTCGGCATGCTCGCCATCAGCGCGGCGCGCGTATCGCGCCACATGGGCAATCCGGCGAACTCCTGCCTGCGGAGCGGCGCGGCGAAACCGATGACCTTGATGGGATCGGCCGTTGCGCCGGCGCCGTCGATGTCGCCGAAATCCGTCTTCGTCAGCCCCTCGAGGGCGGTACGTCCCGAGAACGCCGTGCCGCCGAGCGTATAGGTGCCGAACGCGTATTTGCTTCCGCCGACATCGCTTGCCGGATCGAGCTCGAAATCCGTCGACCATGTGACCCCTTCGATCAGGGTCTTGATCTCCACCGCCTCGTTGTGGCCGCCAAATCCGAACGCGCTCGCGATCTGCACGCGCGAAAGATCGAGACGGTCGACCGCCTTTTGCCAGGCCAGCAGGAGCCCGTCGAAATCGAGCGAGGTCGGGGTGTCGGGAGGCGGCTGCGGTGCGGGTGCATCGTTCGACGGCACCGGCGCCTTCTCCGGAAGGCGCGTGGTGGCAAACAGTTCGTCGAGGATCGGAAGATCGAAGCGTAGCCGGGTCTGCAAGGCGGAGTAGGCGCCGGCCGCCGGCTGCATTTCGATGCCGGGCAAGGTGACCGGGACGAGCGGCACATGCTGCAACAGCTCTTTGTCCGCCAGCGGCAGCTCGTTCACAGGCTGCGAGAGCTCGAGGGCGGGAATTCCGCGAAGGCCGTCGTAATTCAGCTTGATGTCGAGCAGGGCGCGATCCAGCTTGCGGCAAAGCAGGTCGCGCGTCGACGACGGAAGGCCCGAGCTTTCCGAGGTTCGCGTGATTCCGATCGCGGTGACGAAAGGCATCTCGGAATAGCCGTGCCAGACATAGGCCGGAGGCGGGCTGCCGCCCTTAGGGATCGTGAGCACAAGAGTCTTGCCGGGGGTGAAGGTCCCCGAGGTGAGCCCCCAGAGCCCTTCGGTTGAAGCCGTCTTGCGTGCGAAGGTCAGCGCCGGGCTCTCCAGCGCGGCCGGCCCGGCGCCAAAGCCCGGGAGGATGTTTTCCGCGTTGGGGCTTCCGGCCGCCAGCCACAGCAGGCCGTCCGCGGTGCCCGCCGCGCCGCTGAGTTCGACGCGGACGTCGTCGAGCTTACCTTGTTTGAGCTTCGCTTCGACGCGGACATAGTCCGCGGCGGCAATCGATATCCGCCGGCCGACGGGCCCCTCCCCGAACGTTCCATCATCGAGGGCATAGTCGACCGTCCCGGCGAAGCCGACGGAGTCGGAGACGGTACCCGAGAAGCCGAACGCCGTGTCGTCCGAATCGGGTTTCGGCAGATCGAACGGCAGTTGCAGCCATCCATCGGTCAGCGGAAGGAAGGCATAGGTTCTCTTGGCGGCATCCGGCTGAACGCCCGCCTTGCCGTAACGCTCCACCAGCCTGCGCGCGAGGCGCTGCTGATCGATGAACCAGTTGACTGTGATCTTGCCGGCCTCAGGCGCCGCGCTGATCGTCGTTCTCGCGCCGAGCGTGACCTTGGGTCCCGGAATATTTTTCGGATTGCCGTCCTGCAACGCAGCTTCGCGGCGATCTGCGTCCAGTACGAGGGCGACACCGTCCTTCGAGCCGTTGAGCTCGAGCCGGTTGGCGACGATCGCGACCTCGGTCGGCAATTCGCCGCCGCGCACCGGCGTTCCTGCCAGGCTGGTCCGGAGCGCCGAGCGATCCACCCACATGCTCCAGTCGTCCGGGCCGGTGCCGGGGAGTCGGAGGGAGTTGTTCTCCAGGGTGAGCGGCCAGCACACCGCAAGGTCGTCGGCGACCGTGTTGATGTCGAGAAAGACCGGGTTGCCGACGCCGGGCCGCAGCTCCGATCTCACCCTGCCCAGCGCGTCGCGGATCCGGTTGCCAATCCCGCTGGCCGCCAGCTCGTCCTCCTCGCGGACCAGTTCGAGCGTCCAGCGCGACTTGGCCGGCCGCAGCGGATCGACGATGCAGACGAGGCGCAGAACCACGTCGATGCGATCCGGTCCGCCCGTGTCGCCGAACGCGCGCAGCGGATTGACGATCTTGCCGCGGAACTCGATGCCGTCGGGCGTCAAATCGAGCGCAACGAAGGGCCCGTCGGTCCCGTCGATGCTGACCGCGGGCAGGTCGACCCTTGGCAGCTTGGAGGGTGCGGTGACACCGGTCGCGACGCCGACGAAGGCCGCGACGGTGTCGCCCGGTTGCTTGACGAGACGCAGGAAGCCGAGCGGATTGGCGTTGGTCCCTCCCTTGGCGTTGACCAGGACACGGATCCGGTTGGCGACGAGCGCCAGCCGCGGCACTTCGATTTCGCGCGACTTCTGCGGAGTGGGCCATGGATCGAGCGGCGCCACCAGAAGGTGGGAAAAGCCGCGGGTGTCCGTCCCGATATCCGGCTTCGCATCAGGCTTGGCCGCAAAGATGGAATAGGGGGCGGTATTGTCGGCGATCCAGAGCCTCGACTTCGTCGTGGAGTCTTCGTCTTGCCGGGCCTGGACGTTTGCCGCCAGCATATAGGGCACGCGCAGGGATACCTTGTCCTGCACCGTCCCTCCGGCGTCGTCGATCTTGATTTCGATCTGCCTCTTGACCTTGTCCGACTCCGGATCCTGCAGCAGGACGCGCAATCCCGGTGTCGAATTGACGATCGAAAGATCCGTGCGGTCCTTTCCGAGATAGGACAGAGCGAGCTCGGCGCTCCAGCAAAAATCGGCCGATTCGTTCGAGACCTTGAGCGGCTGCTTCGGTCCCACAAGCCTGATAGTGCGAAGGCTGGCCGTTTCCGCCATGGCTAATGCTCCCGCTGCACGACGTCGTCTTGCGGCTTCGCAAGGCCGTGGAAGGCCTGGATCACCAGGTGACGCCGGGGACCGAGCACCATCGTCTGGGTCAGATTGCCGGCCAGGGCCGGCAGATCGATATGGGCCGGCCTGAGCGCATCGACCTCGTCCTTTGTGGCCGGCGTGATCAGGATCATAGTCTTCGGGGCCGGCGCCTTGTCGGGATGGAGCTTGTCGAGCTCCGGCTCGACCGCCTTCCGGCTCGACCATCGCATCGCGACATCGGTCGCCTCGCCCGGCCGCTCCATCATTGCAGCCAGGCTGTCCAGCGTATCGGCCGTATTCGCCGTACCTTCCAGCGCGGTGAACACGGCCTCGATCTCGTCGGCCGTACGTCCCGCATTTTCCGGCACGTGCACGGTCGTCACGAAATCGATGGGACCTGTCTCGGAAAGCTTTCGAAGCTCGTCGAGATTGATCTTGTCGGGAAGATCGTTGCTGCGCAACGGCGCGAGCTTGTGCTGGATCTTCTCGTCGCTGTCGCGTCGAAGCGCGATCATGCGGGCGCGCATCGCGTTGAGGACGCTCCGCCTCAGTCCCTCGAGCGTCTTGACACGTGCGGGATTGGCAGCCGCCGCAGCGATGGCCGCATCGAGGACCGTCTTGATCGCAGCCCGGGCCGCTCCGTTGATGGAGCCGGTTTTCTCGGGCGCCGCGAACCACCGCCAGTCGATCGGACCGAGGGTGATGGAGGGGAACTTCTCGACAGGCAAGCCTGCGACCCAATGCACCTTGACCGTATGCGGGAGCATCCCGCCGGTCCTGGCCTTCCAGTCAGCGGCCCTGTCAACGGCAAAGTGCTCGACCGCGTCCGCGATCTCCTTGGCGATTTTAACGAAACGCGGCGACGTGGATGGCGTCGTCTCATAGGCTCTCATCGCCTTGACGAATGCCTCGACCTCCTTGCGGAAGGCCGCCCATTGCGGCGCCGGCGGCGGACTTGGCGGCGGCGGAAGCGGATCGGGAACGTTGAGCGGCGGCGTCACCGTCAAGTCCAGCGTACCGTCGACAGCTTCGTTGCTCGTCCCGGGCGCGACATCGCCCCACGGCGCAGTGTCCTTGGGATCCAGCAGGAGGTCGGCCGGCGCAAGCGCGGGGTCGGGCGCAGCCGGCGCGAAATTCTCCAGCGCCCTGTCCGCGTCCGACACGCCCACCTTCAGCGTGAGCCTTGCCAGATAATGCGTGTCGTCGACCGCCTTGCCGCAGGGCGCCTTGAGGTCGGGGTCGACGAACCGGGTGCCGATCGGCTGCGCCAGATAGAGCGCCTTCCGAGACGTGCCGTCGGGGTCGCTGCTCAAGGCGCCGAGTTCGACCTCGCCGACGCGCACCTGGCCGTCATCGGTCTGGACCGATATCCGGTAGCTGACGGCTGGATCCGGCATCCGGTAAAGTCCCGGCGCGGCGTCGTTGCCGAACCAGATGTTTTTGGCCTCTTCGAGCATCCCGTCCACAATGCGAACCATCGGCCACACGACGACGATCTTTACGGGATCCGCGTTGCCGTCCGGCCGCTCGATTCTCCAGAACGGCGCAGGCTTCACCTTCCGCTCCTGCCACGCCGCGGCACCCTCGGTGCCGACCGTCCAGGGCAGAACCAGCCGATAGCCGGCCTCGTCCACCGTGGCGACGCTCGGCGGGGAAACCACCACGCCTGCTGCGACATGCGCCGTTGCGTGCAGGCGGAAGCCGTACGGCATCGCGGCCATGTTGAGCACGTAGGCGCCGCGCCAAAGATCGGGATGGCGCTCGTACATCTCCCGGATGATGTCGATGTCGACGTGACCGGGCTCGAGCTTCCCGAAGTCACCGCGCCTGGACTCCTCGATGATGGAGAGTCCCTTGGGTACGGGCAGGCGGCTATAGTCGCGCCCATTGTCCTTGAACGGCCCGAATGGCTCGAGCAGGTTGAACTCGGGATCGCCCGATTTCTCTTGCACGAGCTTGGCCCATTGCGGCGCCGAGAACTCGCGCCAGAACCCGACGGCGACGTGGCGCATCGAGAGACCCGCGTCCACGCGGATGTTGGCGTCGGACAGGATCTCCTCCGGATGGCGCGACACCACGATCTGAACGGAATCGCCGGGACGCACGACGCCGCCGGCATCCGCCATGTCGTTCCGGCGCGTTGCCAGGATGACGGGCGCCGCCAAAGGCTCGGTGCGTTCGATGCTGACATCGGCGAAGTATTGCCGCAGGGCGTCGGCGGTCTTGACGGAGTTGGGAAGCGATGCCGCGAAGTCCTGGACGGCCATGGCAGTCCTGGAGGGCTTGTTCTCTTTCGACTTCCTGGTCTCGTCCTTCGTTTCCGCGGCGATCGCGAGGCTTTCGTAGCGGCCGAACGGCCGAACCGCATATTTCCGCGCCTTGCCCCAACGATCGGTCTCCAGCAGAGTGATCGACAATCGTCCGTCGCTGTCCGGCGCGAGCCGCCAGGGGTTGGGCCGCGTCAGCATTGCGAACGCGAGTCCGGCCATACTCGTTGCCGGCTTCGCCGCTCCCTGCTCCATGAAGCGGCGGGTCCATGGTCCAAGCCGCGCGGCGATCTGCAGGCGCTTCTTGGGCTCGTCCGGGATCTTCATGGTGGACTTGTTGGGGAAACGCCCGAGAATCCGGATCAGGGTCGTAAGCGTATTGAGCGGCGCAGATCGCTCGGGATCGGGCAGCTTCGGATCAATCTGCGCGTCCATGTTGTCGCCGAACATCAGCACTGCAAGCCAGTTGTCCGGCAGGTTGGTAAACCGTCCCCAGGGGCTGCGGCCATCTTCCCTCTTTTGCTCGTCCTCCTCCTTCGGCGTGTCGCTCGGATCGAGCTTGACATCGCTGGGCAGCGTCAGCGAGCCAAGGTCGGACAGATCGGTGGCGTCATCAAGCGCGACGAGACGGACATAGGCAAGCGCGTCTCCGGACTGCATGCCCGCGGTCTTCAGCGTCAGCGCATTGCTGATCGGCTCGCCTCCGATCGGAAACTGCGTCTCGTCCTTCCACCCTTGCGCCATCAGGACGCGCCGCTGGCTGGAGCCGTCGGTCGGCACCAGAGGTTCCAGCTCGATGACGATCCTGTCGCCGCTCTTTGCGGGCCGTATGGACACGGTTGCGGCTGCCTTTGCGAGCCTCAGCGTTGCATAGCAAACGCGGCGCTTCTTCAAACCGAGCAGCGGCTGCACGGCCGGCCTCAGTTCGAGCTGCACCAGCGCGAGGGCCTTTTTCCCGCGAAGCTGGCCCGCCGCGTCGTCGTGTTTCGGTGCGGAACCGAAATGCGAGACCACCTCGGAAAGGCCGTCGGTCGTGAAAATGACATCGACGAAGGGTGCGCCGAATTGCGTGCCTTGGTAACGCGGCAACACCAGCTTCAGGGCGAGGTTCAGACGGTTCAGTGCCTCGCCCGACTCCAGGAAATTGCCGGTCTCAATGTCGTAGAGCCTGAATGCCGTCGCGAGTCCGAGCGTGCGCAGGATGCCCCAGCCCGCGGGATCACGGTCGGGCGCCGTCTCGTCGAGGAAGGGAAGGATCTCCTCGGCATTGAGCTGAGGCGCGGAATCGACCACAGGCTCGTAGCGGCGATAGACCAGTTGCTTGTTGCGATACTCGATACCCTCGTAGTGATATTGGATGACGTCGAGAACGTCGGCGAGGATGGGGTGCTGAGCCGGTGTCAGCGAGACATTGACGGTAACGGTGCTCGGATCGCTGTTGTCATCCTTGTCGGCATAAAGCGAGGTCAGCTTGAGCGACCGATTCGAGAACAAGTCGGGCTTCTCGTAAGCTTCCTGGTCCTTTGCAGCGAGGTCACCCACCAGCACCAGACCGCGAAGCAGATGCCGCGCCTGATCCACCGTAAGCGGCTTGTTGTCGTCGCCGCCGAGAAGGCCTGCAGAAAGCCTCCCGTCGTGCAGAGTGGCTGGACCCTCGCCGGGCTTCTCGGATGCGAATCCAAACGTGTTCGGCGGTAGATCCGGTTCGTCCGGCTTTCCCTTGATCCATTCCACGCGGATTGCGAGCGGTTGCCTTCGCGCAAACAGCGCTGCGATGTCGTTTTCTTGCGGCATGGTCAGCAGCGAGCGCCGCAGCGGACGCGTCGGCCAGGCAAGGAAAGATTCCGCCGGCGAGTACCAGCTGGTTCGCCGCTTGCCGAAGCGGCGATCAAGCGCCGGATCGGTCAGGCGCTGCGTTTCGCTGGGATAGAGCACCTCGACCCGTGCGAAGTCGCCGGTCTCGGACGGCTCCTGGCCGCGCTCCAGCGCCGGCAGGCGCTGCACCCGGCCGATCGGTTTGACCAGTCGCAGGGAGGCAGCCGCGCCTTCATCGTTCTTCGGCACCGTGGTCGTATCGAGCGAGAACAAATCATAGCCCGCGATCAGCGTGTGCAGATCCTCGGCCTTGAGCCGATTCTGATCATCTCCCTGTGCCGCCATCTCGTCGGGCCGCGCGGTCCAGCCAAGCCTGACGGCGGTGCGCTGGTCGCCGTCGCACAGCAATCGCACGCTGTCGGCTTTTGACTCGACAAAGCTGTCGATCGTGGCGTCCGCCGCCGGATAGTACAAATGCAGCCGCCCGCTTTCGGGGAAGATGTAGTTCGACTTGAACGGCCGGAATTTGACATCGACCGGATGCTCAAACCGCTCGATCGTGACGTTGACCGGGGGTTCATAGGGGCCGTCGGGCTTGTCTTGGGGATCGTCGATCGTCAGCTGGAGTTGCACGGGCACCCATGCCGGGCTGCACGGCTCCGAGCCGGCGAACCGCAGATATGTCCGCGCGGCCTGCAGGCGCGCTCCCGCCTTGACCTCGAGCGTCGTCAGCAGCTTGTTCCAATCGCTGTCCGAGATCGTGTAGTCGATCGTCTTCGTCGCGGGTTCGGGGAGAGGCCCCGGTGTCGTTCGCGCCCTGAGCCGACGCGCGATACGGGTGATCCTGATCTTCTTGCCGGACCCGGCGCCCCTCTGCAACGCGACGTCCAGCTCGTGCGCGCCCAGGTCCAGGTCGTCCGGCGCCGGCGGCTCGTTGCGCGCCTGGGAGACCGCGTCGGCCCCAAACACGCCGACGGCGACGGTACGTTCGGTCCTGACACGAAGAACGTAGTCTTGGGGGTCCGGAAGCTCAGGCGTCGCGTCTTCGTCCGTCTTCGGCGACTCCGTGGGAGCCTCCTCCTCAACCGTCAGCGAAAGGAAGGCGCTGGAAAGCGTAGGCGTCTGCAGAACCGAAGGCATCGACGGGTAACGGAACCGCGCGATGGCCTTCAAGACGTTGTTCGTCGTCTTATCGCGCGGTTCGAGCTTGACGACGTGCGTGTCCACCTGGCCGCGGGTGCCGGCGCAATCGACCGGCACGATCGCATAGACGATGCGTGTCGTCTCCGGATTTACCAGTGCCTTCCACTTTTTCGTCTCTTTCGTCTCATCGACCTCGGTCGACAGGACCGGCGGCAGCATCGCAGCGCGGAGACCGGGGTCGATCTCCTTGAGATCATCGACGAACTGCAGCGGCTTCGCTTCACGCAGGCGCCGCTTGCGCAGCTGCAGATTTCCCGCGGCGTCGCGAACGGGGCCGTCCTTGTCCTTCAGAACGACGATGGCGATGTGATCCGAACGCTTGACCGTCAGCTCCAGCGGCGCGGGCCGTTGCTTGACCGCCGGGTCATCGGCCAACCCCTCGATCCGGCGCTCCACCCGGTAGTGCTTCAGGTGGAATTCGGGATCGCCATAGGGCGAGGTTGATTTCTTCCAGGCAGGCTCAAGATCCCATATCGCACGCACGCCCTTGCTCGTGATCGCGAATTCAGGCTGGTCGAGCACCGGCGACATGATGCGGAACATGCGATCGGGCGGATTGAACAGCACGACGGCGGACGGGAGCGGATCGATCGACGGCCCCGGCTGGCGCGGAGTGCGCGTCTTAACCGTGAATGCTGTCGATGAAATTGGCGAGTCGGAAGACTTCTCCTTCGTTCCGAACAGGTCCGCGATCCGATCGCCGCTCATCACGAAGGTGAGACCAAGGGCCCGCGGATCGAATTCGAACTTTGATGCGATGTAGTCTTCGGCAGCCTTGTTCAGTTCAGGGGTGTCGGGGGCACCGGCCCGGAAGGTGAAAAGGGCTGCGATCTGCTCCGCCGCTTCGGCCACCGTCGCAATGAACGACGAGCGCGCCTCGTCGACTTGCTGCATGCGCTTGAAGCGTGGACCGCAATCCGCGCGGGACCGCGCCGCCTCCGCAAGCATGATGTTGGCGGCCTCGGGATCTTCCGGCAGGAAGACCGTTTCCTTCTCCCATTCCACCGACTTGATGTCGGTTGCTTCGTACTGGACGCCGTTGATCGGGCCCGCGGCCATGAAGCAGCAGGCCTGGAAGATGTCCCTCAGCTTGGCATTCTGTCGCGCGTTCTTGCTGTCCTCGGCGCTGAAGCCGGCGCTGTCGCCATCGCGGCCGAACGGCGCGTCCCAGTCAGTCCAGATTTGAAGGCCGGGGCCGGCATCCCCCGGCGGCTTCATTCCACCCCTCAGCAGGACTTCCTCCTTCTTCACGCCCTGCACGACGTAGGTCGGTTCGTCCTCCTTCCGCATGGGTGCTGCATAGAAGTGACTGCGGTCGTCCGTATCGCCATTGTCCAACGGACAATTGTCGCGCGGGATCAGCTGGACCACGTAGGATTCGGGGCCGGCGCCGTCGGGCCGCGGAATCGGAATGAGCAGTGCCCAGTACGACACCGGACCGAATTCGACGCCGAGCTCGACCGGCGTATCGGGGCTCGAAGTCGCTTCACGCCTGTCGACCGCCTCATCGAGCCGGTCTTCGGCCTTGCGCGCATTCTCGGCGCGTGACGGCTCGGGCAATGGTGCCGACCGTGACACCGGCACACCGGCCTCCGGATTGGGGTAGCTGGTCGCCAGACCAAGCGCCAGGAAGCGTTCCACCCTGACCCGCGCCTCGGCGAGACGGCTACCGCTGCCCAGCGAGAAGCCGATTCCGAGCGGCAGGTTGCGTCCAAATGCATTGACGACAACCGTGGCCTCGATCCGCGCGGCCAGGCCGTCCGGCTGGATCAACAGCTCGACGCCGATATGGATCGTGATGGATCGCGAGAAGCCGCAGGACAGGCTGAACCATTTGGTGCGCAGCCACATCCGTACGGAGAATTCCAGCGTCAGGTCGAGCGTGATGACGCCGTAGAACATCGAATCGGAGATATTGGCGGACAGATACGCGATCAGCTTGGCGCCGAGCGCGAAATCGGCGCGCGCCGTGATCGCCGCGCCAAAATCGCCGCCCGTGTCGTAGGCGAAGGCCGCATAGCCGCGCGCGCGGAACGCCAGGCCGTACAGCACCGACAGGTCCTCGATCCGCAACACGGTTCCTCCCTCCACCGAGAGGAAGAAGTTGCTGTTGGGCTTGCCGACGGAGAAACCCAGCTCATACGGCCAGCCATATTCCGCGTGGAAAAGGCCCGGCCTGATATAGAGCGTGGACGACCATTTCACCGCTTTCATTGCCATCTTCAATTCGGAAGGCAGCTTCGGGTGGTCGCCGATATCGGCGCCGGGATTGTAGACCGCACGCGCCAGAAACTCGCGGCGCGGCACCGACAAATACATGTAGCCGGTCAGGCTCGGATTGTTGGTCCAGGCCGAATTGTTGCGCCGGCCGTCGCGCCAGTCGGCGTAGTTGTATGCGATCCAGATGCGAAGGTTCATCAGGAAGGTAAGATCCGTCCTGAGCGCAACGACGATGTCGAACAGAGCGAGGTTCGGCAGATTCTTCTCGCCCTGCTCGTTGTACTTGGACGTGGTCGACACCGAGGTGAACGAGAACATCCCGCGCAAGGCGAGCGTGATCGCGGCGTTGTCGTAGGTCGGCCACCACGCCTTCACGTCATACAGGCTGCCCTGGTATTTCGAGACTTCGTCGAGGATCTTGACGAGCTCTTTCGGCGTCTCGGCGCGCTCGGCGGCGGCAATTCCCGCCAGCGTGTAGCGATAGCCGAAGCCAAAGCCGACCTCGCGAAGATAGATCGTTCCGATTGGCGTCGGGATCTTCTCCGCCATGTCGTTGCGCTGAACATACAGGAAGAACGCCGGCCGCTTCTCGTCGACGCCTTTCTTCTCGAGCTGCAGGAATCCCATCGATGCCGACATCGACGCCCAGCCCTGGATCCGCAGCGATCCCGAAGCGAGAAAGCCCTTGGCCGTCACGTCCGCCGGCAGGACGTCGGGCGGGAACAGCGTCGGGAGCTTGTCGTCGACCGCGATGGCCGTGCCCGATGCTTCCGCCATCGAGCCGAGCGACAGGCCGACGCCCAGCCCGTCGAATCTCACCCGCGGCAACGCCTTGCCGCGCTCGGGCGGCGCGACCCAGAGCTTGTGGAAATCGAACCGGGGCGTCACGATGTCCCCGAAGTCGGTGAAATTCACCTGACCGGAGATCGAGAACGCCGGCGTGCCACCGAAGGCGGGCGACGCCGGATGGAAGCCGACGCCGCGCAGCTCGAACGAGAACAGGTCGAAGAAGGTCGACCGCTTCGGCGGCTCCACGGTGACCTGGAATTCAATGTGGTTCATCAGCACCCGCGGATCCGACGCCAGCGGCGCTTCGTCCAGCGTGATGCGCAGCGCGGAGATGTTCTTCAGCAGGCCGTCGGCGAACGCGTTGGAGCTGGGCCGGAATTCCGCCGATCCGGTCAGCGTGAAGTAGAAGTGATATTGCCCCTGCCGGACGTATTTCAGACCGAGCTTGGTGACGGTGATGGTGAACTGCGTCCCTTCGCAACGCAGCGGATCGGCGCTCTTATCCAGCACCGCCTTGGCGGCCTGCAGCGCCAGCGCGCCGCCCTCCTGGGTGAAGTTGAGCTCGATCGACGCCTTGGCTTCGCCCACCAGCGCCGGCGGCAGGTTGCCGTGCCCGGCGAGGCCAAAGGTCTGGATCTGGCCGCGCTTGACCGCGAGCTGACCCTTGTCGAACCGGAACGGCATGTCGACGCCGGCAAGCGTTACCGGGTTTGACTGCACCTGCGCCCTGAGGTCGATGCCGTCGCGCGACACGATGAAGCTGTCCACCTCGAAATCGAGCGTGCTGCCGCTGGTCGAAAGCTTGTCGTAGGACAGCACGATCTTCGCGGCGTCGCTCAAGCCCAGCCGCGGATCGCCGTCAGTGAAATCGAGAACCAGCACCGGATCATTCTCGGTCGCGTCTTTTCCGTCCTTTGTCTGGAATTTGCCCGTAAGGCCGAGGATATCGATCTTGTTATCCTTGAGCTTGATGTCGAATTTACCTCCCTTGACCGCCATCGAGAGCGTGTAGACGTCGATGACGAGGTCCAGCTTGGTGGCGATTGTCGTGTCGGAAATCTTGACCTCGACATCGAGGGTAATCGTGACGGTCGAGCCAGCGACAACGACCTTGTCGTTCTTCTTGACGCTGATGAGCTGGCTGAACTGACTGAGCGGGTTTGTGCCAGGGGAGGCGGTCGGCTTCCGAAACAGCGAAAGGATTCGATCCTCGTTGACTTTCGGCGCGATGACGAAGGCCGACGAATCGAGGTTCACGAGCTCGACCCAGCGCGCCGCCAGCAACAGGTGGCCGACGGGAACGACGACCCCGCCTTTGGGACCTTGACCCGGGACTTGCGCAGAAACAGGCTCGGTCTTGAGTTGCTGAAGAAATTTGACGCGGCCGTTATCGACCGTAATCAGCGCGACCGCGGCCTTGGAATCCTTCGGTGTGACGTCGAGTTGCAGAAGCGGCGAGCCTGGCTGCGTCGCATCCTGAGGCGTTCCGGAGACCGGCTCGGCCGGCGCGTTCTCGTGGCCAAGCCAGAGGTCGGTCGAAAGCGTCACCTTCCCGGCGCCGTCCGGCTGCAGGGCGAATGCCAGCCAGCCCTTCTCCAGATCGCACACGAGTGCGGGGACCAGGGCGTAGGGACAATCGAGCTTGAATCCGAGAAACTCGCGCGTGAAAGGATCTATGCTGACATCGGGATCGCTGGGCGTGACGACGATCTGGACGATGCGCCATCGGCCGGGATCGACGCGGACTTCCACGATAACGTAGTTGAAGGCCCTCTTCGCTTTCTGCGCTTCCCTTGCGATTGCTTCGGCCAGCGTCGAGATCAGCTCGGCAATCAGCTTGAACGCCGCCTCGGCAAGTCCGGCCAGCGCCCTGACGCCGGCGGCCCCCTGCTGCGCCAGCCAGGCGGCGGCCGAGGCGGCAAGCTCCCCTATCCGCCGCAGCACCTTCAGGAAGCCGTCGAGCGACGGCAGGTCCGGCGTGCCCGGCGCGTTCTGCTTGGGTACCTCGAATTTGTGGATCAGCGACAGCAGGCGTCTCGCCCCGTCCTCGATGACATGCGCCGCGAAGAGGGCGAGCTTGATCGGATAGGGCTCGACCAGATCCAGTCTGGTCAGCTCGGGCGTCATCTTGTCGCCGGCAAAGGTCAGCTTGAGTTCGAGCGAGACCGCCAGCACGAGATTTGGGTCGGTTCGCGCGCTGATGAGGAGACGATCGACGCTGATCGTCACCACCACCTGCAGTCCCGCGCCTTGCGACCAGGTAGCCGTCGCGGACACGATCACGCCAAACAGCGTGATGACGAACGGTCCGCCCGATCCGGGCGGTTGGTCCGTCAGGTCGATCCTGGCAATCTTCTGTTGCGACGTATTCGTGATGATGCTGGCCGCATTGATCGATACCCTGCTGCCGCTGACGGCGATCTCAACATCGGTGGCGGTGAGGATATCGACACCGGCAAATCTCACCGTTGCCTTCGACTTCGAAGTCGACAGCGTCAATTTGCCGCTGGCGACCGCAAATTCCAGCACCGGATCGGGTTGCCATGTGACCGCGAAGTCGAGGTTCAGGTGCAGCGGGATGTGAAGGAACGACAGCTTCGGAACGGCTATTTTCAGCCCGTGCAGCGACCATTTCGGAAGCTTGATATCGGGAAAGTGAAAGCCGAGATGCGGCAGCGCCGGCACCTCGATGCGCGGTAGGACCCGGAGGAGGTCGTCACGCCCAAGCTGCACCTCGATGTGCACCGCCGCATCCAATCCCGCAGCGGCGAAGGGCGAGGAAAGGCCCGCTGAAAATGCCGCCGTCGCGCGCGCGCGAAAAACCGGCTCTTCGGGCTTTGTCTCTCCGAGCAGTCCGGGCGGATTCAGCTCCAGATCGAAATTGGTGGCGACGTCGGCAACGCCGGTGATGCCGAGGAAGTCGGCGACCACGCCGTCCTGCGTCGTCCCGTCCGCTTTCAGACGAAGGCTGCGCAGCCGGTCGTGCAGCTCGTTGAGCGCGACTGCAGCCAGACGCTTTGCTTCGCCGCTTGCCTGCTCGACCGCCTCTTTCCAGGTGACAAGGCGCCTGTCGGAGCCGTCGAGCGGACGGACAAGCATCGCGTCGATCTTGAGCGGCGCACCGAGAACTAGCGATCCCGTTTCGCCAGCAAATTTGAGCCTGAACGTGGTGACGTTGAATGGCGGCTGATCCTGCGCCGCTTCAAGCCACGCAGAAATTTGACTGTTTCCATCCCCGTACAAACAGATTTTCGTCATCCCGCCCCCAAGGGATCGGAAGAACTCAAAACAAGCTTCAAAAAACAACTCTCAATCTAGGATTGAATGGATAGATGCAACGTTATGTCAATTCAAAATTGACCAACCCGCGAAAAATCATCAGTCTGAACGACGAACAGATCCATCGCCGCGATGCTGTCGGCATGATTGCGGGAGGAAGGTCTTCCAACCCTGGGACGGCGGACCTCTCCACCTGGCCATATACTTGGCCACGCTGGTCTGTCCGATGTCGATGCCGAGCTTGAGAAGCTCGCCATCAATTCGTGGCGCTCCCCACAGTGGATTGGCGATACTCATCTCGCGGATCAGATCGCGTATTTCCAGCTTTCCAGCGCCACCGTCGGCCGGCCGCCGCGATGCCTCGATTTCCAGCGCCAGTACGATCTGAACCCGGCGCGATGCCAGCGGATCACCGTCCCAGGCTTCAAAATCGCCAGAGCCCCTAGAACACTTGGCACCAAACGATACAGCCCAGCAAATATCAACCGATCCAAAGTGCTGAAATTCAGCCGCTTCGGTGATTGACGTCGCTGGATGTTAAGCTGATGACGAAGGATCAGTATCTCGGCTTACCTTGAAAGCACTGACGGTATCGTCAGGGCTCCGAGTAATGACAATGCAATATGCCTGCCGGATGGCGTCAACGATATCTTTCTTCGAACCGGAGACCGCACTGTCCAACATGGAAGATCGAATCGGGTCGACCGG
The DNA here is from genome assembly GCF_051912485.1 of Nitrobacter sp. JJSN. Taxonomy (GTDB): domain Bacteria; phylum Pseudomonadota; class Alphaproteobacteria; order Rhizobiales; family Xanthobacteraceae; genus Nitrobacter. The sequence continues at coordinate 3,548,353 of NZ_CP196822.1, forward strand.
CTGACTTGAAAGCTGCGCCTTTCAGGGGAATCGGATTATCTGTGGAAACAGGTTTCCTTGCCCATCCGGACCTAAATCCTGAAGAGCTATCGTTTCGAGTTCCGTCTCAAACTGTTGTACGCTTTCGTCATACATCCGTCCGCCATCGGGATCGATAATCAGAAGCGCCGTTGTGTCGGCTGCGCCGTCCCCGTCAATTCCCCGAACTATCCGAATGTGTCGATACACCTGAGTGTTGCTAAAGATAGCTGTCCCAACCCAAAGGGGACCATGGGCCACGAGCAGATCGTAGTATCCCCTGGCCGATAGGCTCTGAGGGGCCTCGGTCGCCAAGTTAAGTGCTGCTGCAAAGTTACCGATATCGGGTCCGAAGAGCGGGTTGTTGGCATTGAATGCATTTTCAAAGGTCGGACCTGCCTGCTTGGAGACATCCAGTTCCGATATCGGAATTCCACTTTTCCACGACAGCAGCATTGAGGCCGCGGCGGTCCAGCAACTATTGTCCTTTGACTGACTAATCGCTGTGACGTCGTAAATTTTGTTCAGTGTTGACACGGTAGTCTCCTTAAGAAGAGTTTGGGCAATTTTGCGTTAGAAAGACGTCCCGTTATCAGTTGAGGGGCGCAGCGACGTCGGCGCTTGCCACGCCTTCACCCAACCGCCCACTCCAAGTTGTTCGCCAAGATCAATCACTCCTCGATATCCAAATGGCTCAAACTCGAGGAATGGCTGGAACATTTCATGTTTTTCTTTTCCCGGCGGGCAATACTCGTAAGCCGCGATTCTTTCGAGCCAATACTTGAGCCGCTCCAGATCGTTCAGTTCGACCTGCTTCTCCATCAAAAGTCTGTGCACATTGGCGAGGTGGTTAAAAAGTTTGTCGAAGCAGTATCGATATATCAGACCTGTGGGTTCCGTCTTAGGGCTTATTGCGAGATACACCCGAAGTGCTCTCCACATGAGATCGGGCTCCTGTAGAACGACTTCCCCCCGCTCCGTCGGGTTTGGGTCCTTCTTACCTGCGGGTACGTTTTCGACCAACGGGCGATAGCGCTCTGGCACGACGAGGGGCCCCAATCCCCAATCAATAGCTCGACAGGCAAACGCCAATTCTTCATCAGTTTCCAATTGCGCTATCAGCGTGATTGCCAAATCGCCCGCTCGCCAACGTTTTGCACGTTGGAATTGGAGCGCCGTGTAGATTGCTCCAACAATGGCTATGCTGGGTATGGCTAATTTCGATATTGCTTCAAACCAGATCGGCAACTGGCATACTTGGGAAGGGTCAGCCATTACCGCCAACTCCCTTGCTTCGTGGAAAATTTCTCGAAACTAAGCGTCGATCATTGCACTGCCGAATAACATCGGCGCGTCTTTGTTCCAATGACAAATGGCTGCGCGTGCCGTTGTAGTAGCTCATGTACGATAACGGTAGCGTCCGCACCGGAATCGTGCTTCGACACCGGATCGGTGTCACCGGTCGACTGCATGAACGCCCTGCGGGCCAACGACCGGAGAAATACGTCCGTGGACCCTTCGAAGTTGACGGACATCAATCCGTTGAATCGCGTCGAGAACGCGAAGATCAGCAGAAACGGCGTGTTGCGGTGGAATTGCCGGGCGGTCTTGAACGGATAGTACCGGGTTCTCCGCCAGGGCGATCTCTGGCTTGGTCCGTGCTGTGCGATATTCGACCGGAACACCCGCTCGCGCCAATCGCACCCGATCGCTCGTCCAGCTCTCCGGAAGGAACAGCCGCAAGGTGACCATCACCGGCACTTCTCCGCGCGCAAGCGTCAGCGAGACCAACGTCTGGCAGTTGGCGTTCTTGCCCAGGCTCGAGGCATATTGCGGAGCCACACCAACCGAATGATTGCCCTTCTTGGGCAACGCCGTATCATCGATCACCAGCACCGCATCGCCGCCGCCGACAAGCCGCTAGGCTCATAACCAGTAACTGACAGCCGCAGCGATGCAGACGGCTGCGAGGAAATTGATTGCGAGACGATCGTATCTGGTGGCGATGCGACGGAAGTCCTTCAGGCGACAGAACATCCGCTCGATGGCGTTGCGGCTTCGATAAAGGACGGGCGAGAAGCAATTCTTCCAGCGTCGGTTCGCCTTGGGCGGGATGTTCGGCATCGCACCCTTTCCCTCGACCTGTGGCATCGCTGTCATAACCCTTATCGCCGTGCAGGATCGCGGAACGTGGCATTTCTTCGAGCAGAACCGCTCCAGCGGTGCAATCGGCTATCTGACCGTAAGCGCTCAACCGCTGCCCCATTGATGTGGGCTTGACGTTTTGCGGAATCTCCAGGGCATGAGGTCTTCGATTTTGCTTTGAGGATGGCCGGCGATGATTGCCTCGAGTGTTTCGGCGATGTAGGCGACGGGGTTGACGTCGTTGAGCTTGCAGGTGGCTACGATCGACGCCAGCAAAGCCCAATTCTCGGCTCCAACTTCATGACCAGCAAATAGCGCATTTTTTCTGGTCAGGCACACCGGCCGGATGGCGTTTTCGACCGGATTGGTGTCGAGCTCGAGACGTCCGTCTTCGAGGAAGCGGGTCAGCCCCGGCCAATGATTGAGCGCGTAGCGGATGTCCTGGGCGAGTGTCGAGCTGCTGGAGATCATCGACAGCTGTTTCTCGAACCACGGCTTCAAAGCAGCAACGACAGGCCGCGAATGCTCCTTGCGCGCGGCCAGTCGGATGTCCGGCGATGAGCCGCGCACCGTGGCTTCGATGGCATAGAGAAGCGCAATCTGCCGGACCGCGTCTTCGGCGATCGGCGATCTGCTGTTGCGCGCCAGCTTGACGAAGCGCCGACGCAGATGACTCCAGCAATGCACGAGCGTCCAGGGGCCTTGCGGTCGCGCAACGCCGGTCAGCCGATCATAGCCCTCGTATGCGTCGCATTGCAGGAAGCGCCCGTTAAAGCCGTCCAGAAACTGCCTGGCGAAAGCGCCGCTGCGTCCGGACGCATATCGGAACAGCACGATCGGCGGACTTGGGCCGCTGTGGCCGCGGTCGTCGGAGACAATAGCCCAGAAGAAGCCTTTCTTCGTCTGGCCGCGCCCGGGAGCAAGCACCGGCGCCGTGGTCTCGTCCATGAACAGGCGATCCGCCGCCGCCAGTTGGCGGCGCATCCGATCCCCAACAGCCTGGAGATGGAAGCAGGCGCGGCCGGACCAGTTCCCCAGCGTCGCCCGGTCGAGCCGGATCCCTTGTCGCGCGTAGATCCCGGCCTGCCGGTAAAACGGCGTATGATCGCCGAACTTGGCGACGATCACTTGCGCAATGGCCGCTTCGGTCGGCAGTCCGCCAGGCACGACATGCTCCGGCGCGTGCGCCTGAACGACCGCGCCCGAGCAGCGGCGGCAAGCATATTTTGGACGACGCGTGACCAGCACGCGCCATTGCGCCGGGATCACGTCGAGACGCTCGCTGACGTCTTCGCCGATCTTCGTCATCGCGCCGCAGCCGCAGGGACACAGCGTGCTCGCAGGCTCGATGATCCGCTCCACCCGCGGCAAATGCGCAGGCAGGCAGCCCCGATTGCGATGACGGGCTTGATCTGATGCGCCGCGCGATCGGCCCTGGATAATCGCTGCCGCGTTCTCCTGCGCCGCGTCCAGGACGCCTTGCGCGATCTCGACGTCTTCGAGCGGCAAATGATATTGATCAGGCCGCAGCTTCTCGGACTTCGCGCCGAACTTCTCGCGGCGAAGTTCTCCGAGGATAGCCAAAAACAATCGCGACTCATGAAGGGCCTCCTGTCGGAGACCGTGAATCACAAACTCAGCGCCGAAGGAACCATTTTTATGGGTCCCGACTCTAGTTTGCATTCCGACGCTATTTTGCTAGAGCGGCAAAATTGACGCTGAACTCGGCCTCCAAAAATTTCTTGGTTTCTGGCTGGCCATCGAGGGAAGCCCGGACGTGAGTTGTGGTGTAGATGCCAGAGTTTGGCTTCCATTTGGCTTTCTCGGCATCGACCGATTTTATCCAATCCACTAACGCCACGTACTCGCACTTTTCGTCCGAGTCGATGTTGTCTGTCATTTGCCGGCAGACGAGATCATGTTTGATCAACGGTTTGTTGTTAATTTTCACGTCGCGGATCGGCTTTGCGCGCGCCTCTATTCTTCCAATTCCAACGAAACCGCGGCCTTTTAAATAAGCGGCAACGATATCACCCTCCCGAAACCCCGAGATAGCGCTGCCCCACTGCTTGCCTTGCCCTGCGGAAATGAACCCGAAGTTTTTGTTGTCGGCCCATTTGCGATGTGGACCTTCGCCAACGTTGAAATAGTAGACACCTGACTTAAAATCAAAACCGGAAAGTTCGAGGTGCATTTTGTCGTGTGGTCGAAACTTCTCCGCGTAGTGGCCTGAGGAAACGTTGGTCAGTTGCCTGCCCAACTTCCAGAGCAGCGTTTTTTCGATGAGAAGTGCTTCGGCTTCGGAGAGATCGCGAGCAATAACTCGGATGATCGGCTTAAGACCAGCTCCGTGGATGGCCGCTATCCTTGTCGCTTTTTCCGAGTCCGAAGTTGCCGTTAGATGTGCATCCTTCCGCGAGCCTTTCCCCTTTCCAAAATAGAATTCTTCATAATTCCGAGGATCGATATAGACGTAGACATAATATTCCATTTGAACACTCTCAAATTCTTAAGGCCTGTGCACCGCTCGCAAGTTTATACCGGGATTTGAGGAACGATGGACCGGGGGCGAATGCAAGCGCGGTGTCCCTCAACGCGGTACGTCGTTCCATGCAGGTGATCCGCACCGCAATCGGGGCGACGACGATCAATCCAAAACTCCTCACTTGCGCGGAAAGGCTGCAGTATGAGGGGTATCTCCGACGAAAGCAGATGCGCGCGGCATCATGGCGCTCGTCGGAGACGCAGTGCCACTCAGGGAGATCGCCCGTCGAACAGGACACAGCCATAAACTCGTTCGCCAAGTCAGTCGCGGCGAGAGTACGGATGTCTTCCGGACACGGCAGAGCACGCTCGATGCCCACTTGCCCTTTCTGGATGCGCAATGGAACGAGGGCTGCCGTAACGGCGCAGAGATCTGGCGTCGTTTGCAAGGGCAAGGCTCCTAAGGCTCCTTGCGTGTAGTCAGTGAGTGGACGACACGGCGACGACGGGCCGAGAAGGCGACCAATCAACAACTGCAAAAAGTGCCAGCCGCGAAAACAATCTCACGATTGATGACTACGGCGCGCGACAATCTCAGCAAAGCAGATACGGTCATCATCGCTGCCATCGAGGCGCGCGTTCCCACACTCGTCGAAGCCCGCATGCTCGTCGATCGTATCGAATAAATCCCCATATCGCTCCGATAACCAAAGCAGGCGTAAAGTAGCCGATCAGACCTGCAATTTTCAGAAGGACTGCGGTGCGGCCCAATGGGGTCAACAATACCGTCCACGTGAGCACAAGCGCCGCAACGACTACTGCGCCAATGATTAGGCCAGACCTGACCAATGCACTATCTTCGACAAGCCCCTTAAATCTTTTAGATAGCGCTCCGAGCTGGTTGTTGGCCTGGGATGCAACCGAGGGAAGCGAACTGATCTCAGGCGAACTAGACGATCCCGTCGTATGCGGTAAAGGCGGAGGCGTCGCTATCCGGCTCGCTTCTGCTTTCTGCGAGAGAGGCGGAGGGATAACTATCCGGCTGAGAATTTCCGGGACCTCGTCAGCGCGTTGCCAGCTCTCGAAACCGTCGCACCAAACTAGAATTTGTCGCCATTTAGGTCTTTGAGAGAATAAGGCCACTAGACCTTCAAACGTTTCTGGCCCGCCTGCCTCAACCGCAGAGCAGCCACGCCGTAAGCGCGGTCGGCCCACGATCGCGGAAATGATGGCACAGCCACCGCGAGGTGATGAATGATCGCGCAGGCTGTTATCGCGCGCAGCCACGGAAGCGGCTCATCGCAGCCTCACCTTTCACCTGGCATCATCTGTCAACAATTCCGCCGCGCGAATGGCTTTATGGACGGCAACTCCGCCGCTTTTTGTCAGCGCGGCAAGGCGCCGACCTCAATCTCGCCCAGCTTACGCACCTTCTTGCCTTCGATCTTGAGAAGCACCGCAACCGCATGGTCGTGACGGAAAAAGGCGTTGTTTGGCACGGAGCCGCCGGAGCCATTGGTCAGGAGCGTCACGGCATAGGCGCCGGTCGGACTTACTGCCAAACCTTCCGGCCCGTCCCCCACCACCACTTGGTCGACTTCACGCGGCGGATCGAGCGTCATGTCGATGACCGCCACCGTGCTCACCTGACCGTCGGCGACCCCGGCATTGCCGTCGTGATTGACCAGGCCGAGCCTGCCGTCTCCTGTGATCTGGACGTTGTATGGAAACACGCCAGTTAGCATGTCATAACCTTTGTAGGTCACCGTAGGACCATCGATATCGAGGAGGGCGACCTTGTTCGCCGTCGCCTTGGCCACCAGCGCGCGCTTGCCGTCGGACGTGATGGCCACGGCGGATGGTTGCTGGCTCGTGGGCAGTGAACATGCTGTGGGTGGCGCGCCGGGACCGGGAAAGCGCGCCACGAGGGGGAAGAAATGAGGGAAGTGGCGTGCATTGACCTGTTCTGTGGGGCGGGAGGTTTGACGCATGGCCTGATCCGGGCTGGCGTCCCAGTCGTCGCGGGCATCGACGTCGATGCAGCATGTCGCTATCCATTCGAAACCAACAATGATGCCAGCTTTATCTCGAAGGATATCAAGGAGGTCACGCCAGCAGAGCTGAAGCGACTGTATGGCGATGCGAAGATCCGGATTTTGGCTGGTTGTGCGCCTTGCCAACCATTTTCGGCCTATTCCCAACGCTACGACACGTTGACGAGCCCGCGCTGGCCGCTGCTATATCAGTTTGCCCGTCTCGTGAAATCCGTTCGTCCGGACATCGTGACCATGGAGAACGTGCCCCTGGTCGAAAAGCATGCCGTCTTCGATGACTTCGTCGCGACCCTGCGGCGGCTAGGCTACAAAGTTTGGCAGAATGTCGTGGATTGCACCCAGTACGGGCTGCCACAGACCAGACGGCGCATGGTCATCCTGGCGAGCCTGATCGGCCCCATCGAGCTGATCTTGCCGACTCATAAAAAGCCGCGGACTGTCAAAAGCGTAATCGGGAAGTTGCCCGCCATCGGAGCCGGCAGCTCCCATGAAGGCGACACTTTCCATGCGTCGTCCAAACTTTCGGATTTGAACCTGGAGCGCATTCGCGTTTCACGCCCAGGCGGGACTTGGCGTGACTGGCCCGAACGACTGATTGCGGAATGTCATCGCCGAGAGACCGGGCGCACCTATCCGGGCGTCTATGGACGTATGACCTGGGAAGACCCGTCTCCGACGATCACCACGCAGTTCTATGGTTTCGGCAACGGCCGTTTCGGTCATCCCGACCAGGATCGGGCGATCTCCTTACGCGAAGGCGCCATCCTGCAAGGGTTTCCAAAGAAATACGCCTTCGTGGCGGATGGCGGCCCGACCCATTTCAAGGTGTTGGGCCGGATGATCGGCAATGCCGTCCCGGTCGCCCTCGGCGAGGCGATTGGACAAAGCATTGCGAGGCACCTCATCATCGGAACGCAGAAGGATCAGAAGAAAACGGGAGGCACCGCGGATGTCGCGCGTAAGCCCCTCGTCGCATGAAGCGAGCCGCCGCATGGCTCGGGTGCGGCAGAAAGGCACTGGCGCCGAACTCTCTCTGCGCCAGGCACTGCACGCCAGAGGGCTGCGCTATCGTTTGCAAGTCCCACTGCTGACCAAGCCGCGTCGCGTCGCCGACATCGTTTTTTCCAGCGCCAGAGTCGCCATCTTCGTCGATGGTTGCTTCTGGCATGGCTGTCCGGAACACGCCTCTTGGCCAAAGAGCAACGCCCAGTTCTGGCGTGACAAGATCGAAACCAATCGAGCGAGAGACGTGGATACCGATCGACGTCTCAGTGCTTCGGGTTGGCACGTCATCCGCGTTTGGGCGCACGAACGCGCCTGCGAAGCCGCCGAACGCATCGAAAACGTCGTCCGGGGTGGAGGCAGGCATCAATGATCGCCAGGGAAGCGGGCGGCGCAGCGGCCCAGATCGCCCATCACACGATCCCAGAACCCGGCCAGTTGGTGGAGGCTCGCCGGCGCCAATGGATCGTATCAGACGTCGATGGCGGATCGGCGGCTCCCGGTCTCCCCAAACGCCACCTCATTCGATTGACGTCGATCGACGAGGATGCCCTCGGAGAGGAAATCGAAGTCCTTTGGGAATTGGAGCCCGGCGCACACGTCATTGAGCGAGCTGGCTTGCCGCGCGTCACGGGTTTGGACGATCCCAACGCGCTGGAGGCATTTCTTGACGCCGTCCGATGGGGCGCCGCCACCAACGCCGACAGGGCTTATCTCCAAGCCCCTTTCCGCAGCGGCATCAGCATCGAAGATTTCCAGCTCGATCCATTGGTGCGAGCCATCGACATGGCCCGCACCAGCCTGCTCATCGCGGACGACGTTGGACTCGGTAAGACGATCGAAGCCGGTCTGGTTATCCAGGAGATGCTCCTGCGCCATCGTGCGCGCACCGTGCTGGTGTTGTGTCCGGCGTCGCTCCAAGAAAAGTGGCGCACGGAGATGCAGGAGAAATTCGGTCTCGATTTTCGGATCGTGGATACCGATTTCGTCAAGCGCCTGCGTCGTGAGCGCGGTTTGCACGCCAATCCGTGGACCTCGTTTCCTCTCCTCATCACCTCGATGGATTGGGTGAAACAGGGCGAAGGGCTGCGCCTGTTCCGGGATGCGCTGCCGCCTACCGTTACCCACCCCAGGAAATTCGATCTTCTGGTCGTCGACGAGGCTCACAATATCGCGCCGACGGTCGGGCACTACGCCGTCGAAAGCCTCAGAACACGGTTGGTCCGGCTGCTCGCGCCGCACTTCCAGCACAAGCTGTTTCTCACCGCCACGCCTCATGACGGCTACACAGAGTCGTTCACCGCTCTGCTCGAACTCTTGGATGACCAACGCTTCGCGAGAAATGTGCTGCCGAGCGAGTCCCAGCGCGCCCGGGTCATGGTGCGGCGGCTGAAAAGCGATCTGGTCGATGCGAACGGCAAGCGGATCTACCCGGCACGGCGCTTGGAAGGGCTGCCCGTCAGGTACGACGAGGATGAAACACAAATCCGCGATCTGCTCGGCGACTACATATCGTGCCGGGAGAGTGGCGAGGGAGGCGCGCGAGCCGTCGATCGCTTCGTCCATCAATTGCTACGCAAGCGCCTTTCATCGTCGCCCGCGGCATTTGCGACGACGCTGGAAAAGCACATAGCGACGATCGAAGGCCGTTCGTCGGCCGATCAGACCCGACGTAAGCTGGACGATCGCATCCTTCGCCGAGCCATATCGAAGGCCGAAGAAGATTATGCCGACGACGCATTGCGCGAGGCGGCGGAGTATGACGCCCTCAGCGAAGCCAGCAAACACATCCGACCGCCCAGCGAGCAAGAATGGCGAATGTTGGAGCGTCTTCGTTCGTGGGCTCAGCAAGCGTCGCGTAGGGCGGATTCCAAGGCTCGCGCGATACTGGATTGGCTGGCCATACATCTTCAGAACGGCGGCCAGTGGACGAACGAACGGGTCATCCTGTTCACCGAATATCGGACGACACAGCAGTGGATGCACGAGATACTCGTGGCTCACGGCTTCGGTGGCGACCGGCTGGCATTGATCTATGGCGGGATGGATCACGACGAGCGCGAGGCTGTGAAGGCGGCGTTCCAGGCCAGCCCCTCAGAATCTCCGGTCAGAATCCTATTGGCGACCGACGCCGCGTCTGAAGGCATCGACCTTCAGAACCACTGCCACCTGATGATCCATCTGGAGATTCCCTACAATCCCAACGTGATGGAGCAGAGAAACGGCCGCATCGATCGGCACGGCCAGCGTTCCAGTGAGGTGGTCATCTGGCATCCAGTCGATGATGAAGGGGATCATGGAGAGGACATCCTGCGCGCTCTCCGGAAGCTTGATGCCATGCGAGCCGACATGGGGAGCGTCAACCCGGTCATTGCCCCGCAGCTCCCTGACCTAATCGAGGGGCGTCGGCGTGACTTGGACACTCGGTTGGCCGAAGCGCGCATGGAAAAATCGCGCCGCTTCGTCAGAGCCGAGCGCGATCTCCGAGAGCGGGTCGCGAAGCTGCACGAACGTCTCACCGAGACCAAGCGCGAGCAGAATCTCTCGCCCGACCACATCGAAAGAGCGGTGAGAGCGGCTCTGCGCCTTTCCGACAAACCGGACCTCGAGGCCGTTTCTCTCCCAGGGGCTCCAGTCGGCACCGTTTTCACCATGCCGGCGCTGTCCGGTTCATGGACGCGATGCCTCGAAGGGCTCGAACATCCCTATACGAAGAGGGTTCGCCCCATCACTTTCGACCACGACGTGGCGAAGGGACGTGATGACGTCGTCCTGGTGCATCTCAATCACCGCCTCGTTCAGATGAGCCTGCGCCTGTTGCGGGCCGAAATCTGGGCTCGGGACGATGTGAAGAAAATCCACCGGGTCACCGCCCGTTCCTTACCCGACGACCAGCTCGAAGGTCCCGCTGTCATCGTCGTTTCTCGGTTGGTGATCACGGGCGGCAGCCACCATCGCCTGCACGAGGAACTCACAGAGGCAGGCGGCTATCTGCGTGACGCCGGGTTTCGCCGCGAAGATCGAGTGACGGAGGTGCGTCGATGGCTTCAGGATTCCGCCCCTGCCGTGTTGCCCGATACGACCTTCGCGGCGCTGCGAACCCGCTTCGAGAAGCAGCGCGATTCCGTATTGGGATCGGTCGATGCACGTTCCAAGGATCGTCTGCGCTTCCTGGCCAATTCGATCGACGCGCGCAAGGGAAGGGAGAGCGACGACATCCGGCAGGTGCTCGATGATCTCGACAAGGCCCTGCGGGCTGAACTCGTCGCCGGCCGCGAGCCACAACAGCTATCGCTCTTCTCCGAGGATGAACGCACCCAGCTACGACGCGATCACGCGGCCCTCGAAGCGCGTCTCGCCCGTATTCCGCTGGAGCGGGAACAGGAGGTGCGCGCCATCACGAACAGATATTCCAATGTTCGGGATCACACGTTTCCCGTCGCGGCCATTCTGCTCGTGCCCGAGTCCTTGACGAAGGGGCGGCCGCGATGAGCACCAACCACGACTGGCTCAATCTCATCGAGGTGTCGGGACCATTCCTCGCTGTCCCCGTGCTGAGGGAGGTACTTCCCCAGGGACTAGAAGCCCTGACGTCCGGTCGCCCGCAACGACTCCGCGCCGCCTACGACGAGTGGCGTGATGCCGTCGATGCGGACGATCCCGATCTGCCCGCGGTCCATTCGGCATGGATCGACGAGGTCCTACAGAGCGCCTTGGAGGTGGACGATCAGGTTTTGCGTCGGGCGACGGCTTTGCCGGAGCGGCTGAAGGCCCCATTGCCCGAACACGGCGTCACGATCGTTCCCGACCTGGCCATCGTCAATCCGACGCAGGGCGATGCCCCGCTATTGCTCATTCAGATCTACGATCCCGACGCCGATCTCGACGCCACCCGGAATTACGACGGGCTGGCCGCGACGCCGGGCGACCGCATGGTGTCGCTGCTCCGAGCCGTCGGGTGCCCGATCGGTCTCGTGACCAATGGCGAGCGCTGGATGCTCGTTCACGCTCCGGCGGGTGCGGTCGCGAGCTTCGCCAGTTGGTATGCTCGCCTCTGGGGCCAGGAACCCGAAACGCTCCGCGCCTTCGTTAGCTTGCTCGGGGTCCGTCGCTTCTTCGGCCCTGAAGCCGAAAGGCTGCCGGCGCTGTTCGAGCGATCGTTGAAGCACCAGGACGACGTGACCGACGCGCTCGGCGAACAGGTCCGCCGCGCGGTGGAGGTGCTGGTCCAATCCCTCGACCGCGCCGACCAGGACCGCAACCGGGATTTATTGCACGACGTCGATCCGAAGGAACTCTACGAGGCCGGCCTCACGGTCATGATGCGACTCGTCTTCCTGCTGGCGGCGGAAGAGCGCGGCCTGCTCCTGCTTGGCGATCCCCGCTACGACGCCTTCTACGCTCTCTCCAGCCTGCGTATGCAGTTGCGCGCCGACACCGAGGAGATACTCGAACGCCGCCGCTCGGCGTGGTCGCGGCTGCTCGCCCTATTCCGTGGCGTCTATGGCGGCATCGACCATCCGCTGCTGCGGCTGCCGGCGATGGGCGGCTCACTCTTCGACCCGGATCGTTACCCCTTCCTCGAAGGCCGCAAGAAGGGCACGAACTGGCGGAGCGATCCCGCGGAGCCTTTGCCGATCGACGACCGGACGGTCCTGCTCCTGCTGGAGGCGATCCAGACCTTCGAGGGGCGCACCCTGTCCTACCGCGCGCTCGACGTGGAACAGATCGGTCACGTCTATGAGGGTCTCCTCGAACGCACGGTCCAGCGCGTCGATGACGTCACGCTCGAACTCGACGGATCGGCCAAGGCCAAGAATGCGCGCGTCGTGCTCGGCGAAATCGAGTCGGCCCGCCTCGACGGCGCCGCCAGGATCGTCGAACTCCTGAAGGAAAGGAGCGAGCGTTCCGAGCCCGCCATTCGCAACGCCATCGGCCGGGAGCCGGATGAGCGCGTGGCGGCGCGGCTGCTCACCGTCTGCCGTGGCGACGTGGCCCTGCGTGACCGCATCCTGCCCTATGCCGACCTCCTGCGGACGGACCCGTGGGGATACCCTCTGGTCCATCACGCCGGCGCTTTCGTCGTCGTCCTCGGCGCCGACCGGCGCGAGAGCGGAACGCACTACACGCCCAAGAACCTGACCGAGAAGATCGTCGAGGAGACACTGACCCCGATCGTCTATCGTGGCCCGGCCGAAGGCGAGGCGCGGGAGGATTGGAAACTCAGGAGCGCCGAGGAACTCCTCGACCTCAAGATCTGCGACCCCGCGATGGGATCGGGCGCGTTCCTCGTGCAGGCTTGTCGCTGGCTCGCCGACCGGCTAGTCGAAGCCTGGTCCGACGTGGAAACGGCGGGCGGCCGGATCGACGACGAAGGCCGCATCCGCGCCGCGGATGATGCGGCAGGTTTCGAGCCACTGTCGCGTGATACCGAAGAACGCGCCATCCTGGCGCGTCGCCTGATCGCCGAGCGTTGCCTCTACGGCGTCGATAAGAACCCGCTCGCGGTCGAACTCGCGAAATTATCGTTGTGGCTGACCACGCTCGCCAAGGGACGGCCCTTCGGCTTCCTCGACCACAATCTGCGGAGCGGCGACAGTCTTCTCGGCATCGGCAACCTCGCACAGCTCACCGCCCTGAACATGAATCCGTCTGCTGGCGAACAGCTTCGTCTTTTCGGGCGAGCCGTCCGTATGGCCGTCGATCGCGCCTTGGAGTTGCGCGCGCAACTTCGCGCGATACCGATCTGTGACATTCATGACGTTGAGGCGATGGCGGCTCTCGACGCGCAGTCGAGCGCCGCCATCGCAACTTCGGAGCTGATCGCGGATGCCTTCATCGGGCTCGTAGTTGCGACCGGAAGTGGCGAGGACTTGGAAAAGCGACTCGCCGCCCTCTCCATCACGGCTGACCGGGCCTCAGATGGCGCAGTAAATGCCCGCCAGGATCTTGCGGCGCAGGCTCAGTCCGACCTTATGAGTGACTTTGTCGCCGAACAGCGTGGGCGCCCTTTTCACTGGCCGCTGGAATTTCCCGAGGTCTTCCTCCGCGCCAATGGTGGTTTCGACGCCTTCGTCGGGAATCCGCCGTTCCTCGGCAACAGATTGTGGAAGGGAACCTACGGGGCTGCCTACCAGCGTGTCGTGCAGATGATCCTGGAGGTGGCCCCTGGAAAGATCGACCTCTCAGTCGTCTTCCATCGTCGGGCGGCCACACTGCTGAGACACGGCGGGACCTATGGGTTATTGGCGGCAAACAACATCGCCGAGGGCAGCGCTGTTTCCGTTGGGTTGGAACGTATAGCCACTGAAGGCGACTTCTACTTCTCTTGCAAGGGTATGCCATGGCCAGGGGCAGCCTCCACCGTGATCGCCATGGTCTGTTTTCGGAAGGGAGGATGGACCGGGCTTCGGAACTGTGACGGCATTGCATGTGAGAAAATCGGTCCCCGACTTCAGCCTGAGATTGGCGGGGGATGGGAGCCGAAGGCGCTCGCCGACACCCTGTTCGCCTTTGAGGGGGTCCATAACGGCAAGGGGTTGGCGTTCGTCCTCACCAAGGACCATCCATGGTTCGAACGTCTACGCTCCGAAAGCGGCTCGCTGTTAAAGCCATACATCACCGGCAACGACATCACGAGCACTTCACTCACTCGCGTGGAGCGTTGGGCTCTCGATCTCGCCGATCTGCCGCTGGAAACGATCGAGAGCGAATGGCCGACTGCCTATCGGTTTCTCATCGAAATCGTATTGCCCACACGAACCTCGAAAGAACTCAAGAGTTACAAGGGACTCGTCGATCGGTGGTGGCAGTTCTGGAACCATCGCGCTGCGCAAATGCGTCAGCTTCGCGCCCGCCATCAATTCATAGCGTTTGCGAAGGCCGCCAAATATCCGATCTGCGTTCAGGCACCAACGGAGTGGATCTACACGAACAAAGTCGTACTAGTGGAAGATGCCCACGAAAACGTCCACCCGATATGCTTGAGTTCCATGTTCCAAATTTGGCTGCGCAATTATTCTGTTCGCAGCCTCGGAGGAGACAACAACACGCTGACACTCTCCGTCAGTGAAGCGCTTGCGACGTTCCCATTCCCAACAGGGAATGTGCCTGAAGATGCCATCACCGCGGCCAGAGATTTCCAGGACACTCTCATTTCATGGAGTCGTCGAAACTCGGCTGGGATGACAGACGCGATGAACGCCGTCCATTCATCTGCTTCCCGCGACGCTGAAATCGTCGCGATGCGCGGTCTTCTCGAACGCATCGACGCCGGAGTGGCGGATGCCTACGGCTGGAGCGATCTCGACCTCGCTCATGGCTTTCAAGATGATGGGGATGCAAACTCCAGCCATCATGGTTTGAATGAGCAAACGCGCGATCTCGTGCTTGCCAAGCTCATTGAGCTGAATCGCCAGCTCTACGAAGCCACATCAGCGGCGATTTCCGATGTTGGTAAAGAACGCCAAAAATCCGGGAGAGGCAGACGCCGAGCGTCCACCGACGTAGGGCTGCTTTTCGAAGATCTCAAGGCGGATGAGGCATCTACCGACGCCTACGTCACCAAAACTACATCACACTGAGGCCACGCCGATGACAAAACCTACCACCGATCAGGCAGAGGCGAGCCCAACCAAACGGTTCTTTGTGTCGATGCTGACGCGCGACATCAACCTCGCCGACGCGATCCTCGACCTTCTCGACAATTGCCTCGATGGCGCGCTGCGGCTCGCGAATGGCAACAACGTCGATTACTCGCAGCACTTCGTGAAAATCAAACTCGCCGCCGATCACTTCTCAATCGAAGACAATTGCGGCGGTATCCCGCGCGAGGTTGCCAAGAACTACGCATTCAAGATGGGCCGCGAGCCCGACGACGACCGCGACTCCGACACCGAGACCATCGGTATGTACGGCGTGGGAATGAAGCGCGCGATCTTCAAAATGGGGCGTGAGGCGCTGGTCCGGACCCGCTACGGCGACGACACCTTCGAGGTGCCGATCACCTCAGCCTGGCTCGAAGCCAAAGGCTGGGAGCCGTTGCCGATCAACGAGCCGACTGAAGCCGGCGAAAAGCTCGCCGAGCCCGGCACCGTGATCCGTGTGCATGAATTGTATGAGGGCGTCTCCAGACACTTCGCCAACGAGGCGTTCGAGAACGAGGTCCGCACGGCCATCTCCGAGCATTTCACGGTGTTCCTTCAGTGGGGCCTCAAGGTCGATCTCAACGGCAAACCCGTGGAGCCGGTGCTGGTCGAGGTGCTGGTGTCGGAGCGCGACGACGGGCCAGCGCCATTTGTTTTCCAGAAGACGATAGACGACGTGCTGGTCTCGATCACGGTCGGCTTGAATACAGGACGCAGCCTCGGCAACGACGATGAGGACGACTCGGGCTTCGAGCGCGATCGCTCGTCGGCGACCGCCGGCTGGACAGTCCTCTGCAACGATCGCGCGGTGATAGTCGGCGACAAGAGCCGCCTCACGGGCTGGGGCGACGGTATTCCGCTGTACCACCCGCAGTTCGCGATCATCACCGGCATCATCGAGTTCCGCTCCAAACGTGCAGACAAGCTGCCGGTCACGACCACGAAGCGCGCGCTCGACACCTCATCGAACGTTTGGCTCGAGTCGCTGGTGAAGAT
Organism: Nitrobacter sp. JJSN; assembly: GCF_051912485.1. Taxonomy (GTDB): domain Bacteria; phylum Pseudomonadota; class Alphaproteobacteria; order Rhizobiales; family Xanthobacteraceae; genus Nitrobacter. The sequence goes on from NZ_CP196822.1 coordinate 3,564,698, forward strand.
GAAAGAGGGTATGCGCGTTTGGATCTCGTACACGAACCAGTGGAAAAACCACCCGCGCGCCGATCAGTCGACCTACTGGGAAGATGCCAAGCCGCTCTCTTTGGGCAGGGCGATCGCATCAGTCGCCGCGCGCAGCACCATCAAGAAGAGCGACGCCCAGATCGAGTTCAATCCGCAAAAGGCAAAGGTTCTGCCCGAACCACCGGGCAAAACACCGTCGTCGAGGAAGGTCGTGTTCTCGCGGCCGGTCGAGGAACTGCGGCTCGTCTCCAAGATGCTGTTTGATATCGATGATGAGAAGCCAGGAATCGTGGGCGAGAAATGTTTCGAGCTGACGCTCGCCAAGGCCAAGAAGCAGGACGGTTGAGACATGAGCGCCGGATCTTCGCTTCCCTACCGGCTGAGGCCCAACAAGGCCGTCGACCGGGAATTGTTCCTCTCGCTGCTGATGCGGCTCGCTCCGGCATTGTCGCTGGAGAAGTACCACTATGTGGGTCTCGGCGGCCCCTTTCTCGAAGACTTCAGATTGGTCCATGCCCGGCTCGGCCTCGAACGGATGACCTGCGTCGAGACCGAGGGAGAAGTCCACAAGCGCCAACTCTTCAATCGACCCGTTGCGTCGATCGAATGTGTCCACAAAACGCTCGAAGATTATCTGGATGGGCTCGATTTCGAGGTGCCCGCAATCGTGTGGTTCGACTACACCGAGCCGAAGGGCATCACCGCGCAGATCGAACGCTTCGCGCGGACGATAGGCACGGTTCCGCTCGGGAGCGTGCTTCGCGTGACGCTCAACGCAAATCCGGCCTCACTCGGAAAACCTGATGCCAGCGAGCTTTCCGTCGAAATCGACGGTGAGGCGTCTGGCGATCGGGCCGCGAAGCCGACGATCCAGGAATGGCGGCTGGCCCGCTTCAAGGAACGCCTCGGCGCACTTTTTCCGAGCGGGATGACCGCTGAGGGGATGAGCTTCAAGACCTACGGCCCGAGCCTTCTCCGTGCGCTGAAACTCGCGGTGGAGAAGGAAACGCTCAGCTTTCGCGATCGGCGCGTCGTGTGGGCGTTCGGCACACACTATGCCGACGGGCAGGCCATGGTGACGGCCGCGCTCGTGGTGTGCGCCGCTGGCGATACGTCAGTGGAAGAGCTCGTGCAGGGATGGGAGTTCTACTCGACGCCAGATGCGCCGCATCGTCTCGACCTGCCCGCCCTTTCGACGCTGGAGCGATTGACGATGGAGTCGAACGACGACGCCAGAACGAAGATGTCCTTCGAACTTCCCAAGTCTGACATGGGCGAGGATCCCTTCGCGGTCTTCAAGAAGTTCTACCGCATCTACCCGCACTTCTCTCGCGTCGAGCTGTAGAGATTTATTTGAGGACGACGCATGACCTCGATCGTTGATCCAGACTCCCAAGGTTGGCTTGCCAAGGAACTGGCTTGGCTCGGTCCTTTCGTAGCTCAACTCAATGGGGAGCGTTCGGCCTTTTCGGCGCTCGATGAAGGGCACTGGATCGTCGCGGCCGGAGCCGACGGCAATTTGATGCGTGCCGGTCGGATTCTACGGCTGCGCTCCGATCTCACGAGCACGACGATCTATTTCGACCGCATGCACACCTTCGGCGCGTCGGGCTCGGTGTCCGACGTCGGGCTGACGTTGCCTTCCGGTCCCATCGGACGGCTCCGCCCCGAGGACCTGACGAGTATCTTCGCTCTAGATGGTATTTCCGCGGCTGACGTGCCGCTCTCCCAAAACGTCACCTACGTGCGCGATCTGCTCGAATTAGCGGTCCGCGACGATCTTCTTGGTCCTGCCGGTGGCCCGCACGAGCTGATCAAGGACATGAGTGTCCGCGACCGCTATCTGGTCGGGAAGCTCGCGCCGCGGCGGCCAGGTGACGGCGAGACGGCTCCAGTCGAGCCAGCGGCGGCCGCAGACGAGGTCGGAGACATCGAGGATGAGCGAGCGGCGCCCATTCACGAGCCCGGCGCCGAATTCGCGAGTGCTTCCGGCCGCGTGGAGCCAGAGGACGACGCCCTCGACGAGATCGACACCACGAACAATCAATCGCTCGTGCCGTCCAGCCTGGGGTTCACCTTTTGTGTCGCGCCAGGCGCAGAGTCGCTCGCCGTCGGCGTTCGGTGGGGACACTACGAGCGTGTCCCCGGCGACGAGCATGAAGTCGTCAAAACCCGGAAGAACCGAGCGACCGGCAAGGAGGAAGAGACCAAGGTCAAGGTGTGGCGGCGCATCCCGTGCGGTGGTGTCGTGCCCCTGCTTCTGAACGACGGGCCGATAAGGCCCTCGACACCCGACCGGGACCAGCCTGACGTCAGGCTGCAAGGCACCGTCCGGACGAACGACCAGGGGGAACGCCTCGTCACCTTGTTCCTGGTGAACGGCCAGTTGGAGCCCGACGACAACAAGGACCGCGCCTGGCTGTTCCAGCCCGAGATTTCCGTGACCGCGCCAGAAGGCGCTGGAGACAAGGCGATCTTCAGGCGACGCCCTTCCAATGAGATCGTCGTCGACGATCCGGAACGCGATCGCCTGGCCCTGATCTATCGCAATCGGCTGGAATTCGCCGTCGGCCACGGCGTGTCGGTCCACGCCGACACGATGCCGGAAGATTCCGGGAAGGCTTGGCGGGTCTGCACGGAGATCATTCCGCGCTACGAGATCGCCGTGACGGAGACGCCGGGCCTCGACCCCGGCGACCGCCCGGCGATGCGCCGGATGGTCGATGAAGGTTGGCTCGACATGAGCCGCCTCGCGGAATTAGAGCCGCAGGCGCTGCGTGATGCCTTGTCATGCCTGGTCGACGACTACGCCATCTGGATCAAGGAGCAACGTGCGCGGCTGAAAAGCGAGATCACCGGCTTCGACCAGCCGGGGCGAGATGTGATAGCCCGCTGCGAGGAAACCCTGCGCCGTCTCCGCGAAGGGATGAACACCCTCTTTTCCGACAGCGCGACGCTGACGGCATTTCGTTTCGCCAACAAGTCCATGGCGCTGCAGCGCGTGCGGAGCCTCTATGCTCTCAAGCGCCGGAGGGGTGAGGCCGCCGATGTCGCGCAGCTCGACATCTCCAGGAACAGATCCTGGCGCCCCTTCCAGTTGGCTTTCCTGTTGTTGTCGGTGCCGTCGCTCGCCGACCCAGCGCATCCCGACCGAACGAAGCCCGTCGAGGCCTTCGCCGACCTGCTGTGGTTTCCGACGGGTGGCGGTAAGACCGAGGCCTATCTAGGCGTGGCCGCGTTCGCCATGGCGATGCGTCGGTTGAAAAACGACCTTGGCGGGCTGGACGCTTCGCGCGGCCTCGCCGTGATCATGCGATACACCCTGCGCCTACTGACATTGCAACAGTTCCAGCGCGCAACCGCCCTGTTATGCGCGATGGAAGTGATCCGGCGCGCAGATGAGAAGGTGTGGGGCAAGGAACCGTTCTCGTTGGGACTATGGGTCGGCAATCGGGTGACACCGGGCCGGACCGAGGACGCTCACCAAGCGATCGAAGCACTGCGCAACGGCGATCGCAATCGAGCCGGTATCGCATCGCCGGCGCAATTGACGAGCTGCCCTTGGTGCGGCTCGGAGATCTCTGCGGGCCGTGACATCGAGGTGGATAGGGTCCTGGGCCGGACCCTCATCCATTGCGGTGATAAGCTCGGCACTTGCGAATTCTCGCGAGCCGGTTCCAGCGGGCGCTCTCACCCCGGCTTGCCCGTGAAGGTGGTCGACGAGGAGATCTACCATCGTCCACCTACGATGATGATCGCAACCGTCGACAAGTTCGCCATGATGGCTTGGCGGCCAGAGGTCCGAACCCTCTTCGGCAGGGTCGATGAAGAATGCGAGCGCCACGGATTGCTGTGGCCGGGGCACGATTGCGGCACCGGGCATCGCGCGCGGGGCGCTCATCCCGCAGCGAAGGTGAAGCCGGTGCGCGCCGCCCTGCGGCCACCCGATCTCATCATCCAGGACGAATTCCACCTCATCAGCGGTCCGCTCGGCACCATGGTCGGCCTCTACGAGAGCGCCGTCGACGAACTGAGCACTTGGCCCCTCGGTGACAGGAAGGTTCGGCCGAAGGTCGTGGCATCCACCGCCACCATCCGGCGCGCCGAGGACCAAGTGCGCAATGTGTTCATGCGGCGTATTTCGGTCTTCCCGCCTTCTGGCCTCGACGTCGAGGACAACTTCTTTTCGGTCCAGCGACCCATCGAAGAGAAATCGGGTCGCCGCTACATGGGCGTATGCGCGCCCGGCAGCTCTCGCCCTGCGGTGCTGATTAGGACGTACACGGCCTTCCTCACGGCAGCGCAAGCTCTGTTCGACCGCTTCGGTCCGGTCGCCGACCCGTACATGACGCTGGTCGGCTATTTCAATTCACTGCGAGAGTTGGGCGGAATGAAGCGCCTCGCCGAAGACGACGTCCAGACGCGATCCTTCCGCGTGAGTATGAGCCTCGTCGATCGACCGGGTCTGTCACAACGACGGGTCGATGACGTGCGCGAGTTGACGTCGCGTGTTTCGAGTCACGACATCCCACGTTATCTCGATCAGCTCGAAATCCCCTTCGAGGGGACCTTCGATCCGGTGACGGCCAAATGGGTTTCGAGAAGGAATCCGGGAGACCCACGTCCGATCGACGTCGTTTTGGCCACCAATATGTTGTCGGTGGGTGTCGACGTGAACCGCCTGGGCGTCATGGTCGTCAACGGTCAGCCCAAGGGCACGGCGGAATACATTCAGGCGACCAGTCGTGTCGGTCGAACCTTTCCCGGCCTCGTTGCCACCGTACTGACTTGGGCGCGCCCGCGTGATCTCTCCCATTACGAGACCTTCGAACATTATCACGCGACCTTCTATCAGCATGTCGAGGCCCAGTCGGTCACTCCCTTCTCGCCTCGGGCGCTGGATCGCGGTCTGACCGGGGCGATGCTGTCGATCATGCGCCACTCCTACGATCCGTTTGCTCCGAACACGGGCGCTGGCGCCATGACCAGCCCCAGCCGTCCAGAGATGCTGGAGACGATACGGGCGGTGGCGGACCGAAGCTGGGAGGTCACCGAGGATTCTGGCAAGAAGGTCCTGACAGAACAGGAGCTGAAACACCGTGCCGACGATTGGGCCAACGAGGCCGGCGTCGGCGGTCGTACGCTCGTCTATCAAAAATATGGAGCGGGTCCCACCGCCTATCCGCTGTTAGAGGCGCCAGGCGTCAAGCCATGGACGGATTGGACCGTTCCGATGTCGATGCGTGAGGTCGAACCTGGTGTGAGACTGGTGATGGAAGACGCCCGCTCGACGAATGATCCACCCTGGCGAGCACGGACGACGCAGACGGACGGGGGCGACGCATGAGCAAAACCCTAGTCGGCGAAATCCGGCCCAGCCAGCTTCTCTGGACCTATGGTCCCGGCGCACTGATCGACCTGCCCAACCTCTCGGTGGTCACCATGGGGATCGACCGTTGGGAAAAGGATCGGTGCCAGCCCATACAGGAGGCGCGCCTGCTGGCGAACGTCCGAAGCGTTCTGGGACCTCAAGTAGAATCGTTGCGGATGCCGCCGATCGGCGAGCGCGACGTCGTCGATCCATTCTCTCCTGTGGCTCTGATCGGTGTTCCGGTGAAGCCGTTCCCCAGATGGCTGCGCTGCGTGAAATGCGGGCTACTGTCGCCGTTCGATGCCGGCTTGTTCAAGCTCAAGGAAAACCGGTATCGCCCCGAGTTGACCCGCTTCGTCCATGAGGGTTGTCGGGGCTCGAACAACGATCAGCGAGCCCGTGACGCCGACGCCGTGCCAGCCCGCTTCCTGATGGCTTGCCGCGCCGGACATCTGGACGATTTCCCCTGGCACTGGTTCGTTCACGGAGGCCCGTCCGATTGCCGCGGGACGCTCCGGTTTTTCGAGAGCGGCGCTTCACTTCAAACCGAGAACCTCTGGGTCAAATGCGATGCCTGCGGCGCATCGAAGAACATGGCCCAGGGCTTCGGTCAGGCTGGCAGGGACAATTTGCCCGCATGTCGCGGGAGGCATCCGCATATCGATCGCTTCGACGAAGATTGTCCCGAAGATCCGCGAGCGATTCTACTCGGTGCGACCAATGGCTGGTTCCCGGTCACATTGTCGGTTCTCGCCATCCCGCAGACCGGCAGCCCGCTGGCGCAACTCGTCGGGGACGGCTGGACCTTCTTCGAGGAAGTTTCGTCGGTCGAAGAGGTTGGTTTCGTCGTCAAGACGCTCAAGAAGACGGCGCAGTTGCCCGGCATCGAGCAGTTCGCGAACGACCAGATATGGAGTGCCATAAAAGCCCACCGGAACGGGGCGACCGACGTCGGACAAAGTGACCTCAAGGGTCCGGAGTGGAATGTCCTGACCGCCGAGAATCCGCCGACCGACTATCCACATTTCATGAGCAAGAAGGTCGGAGTTCCACCAGGTTTCGAAGCAGCCATCATGCGTGTGCTGCTCTTGGAAAGGCTGCGCGAGGTAAACGCCTTGCTGGGATTTACACGGGTCGAATCTCCTGACGAAGGATCGGGCGACACCGCAGCACCTCGTGCGCCACTCGGGCGTTCGGCTCCCGATTGGATACCGGCAACCCAGGTTCACGGCGAGGGAATTTTCATCCGCTTCGATACCGATGCTCTGAAGTCGTGGGCGAACAAGGAGGCGGTCCAATCGCTGGACGCTCGTTTGCGCACTGGCCATCGGGGTTGGCGCCTTAAGCGCAATCTGGATCCGAACGAGGGCTATCCCGGCGTGCGCTATGTGATGCTACACACGCTTGCACACATGCTGATCAGAGAATTGGCGCTCGAGTGCGGATACAACGCAGCGAGCATTCGCGAGCGGATCTACGCCGAAGTCGACGACGACGAGGATCAAGCCGGTTTCCTCATCTACACCGCGGCTGCCGACTCCGATGGAACGCTCGGTGGATTGGTCGAATTGGGCAAACCCGAGAATCTCGGGCGGTTACTCCGCCAAGCGCTGGACAGAGCGCATGTCTGCGCGTCCGATCCTTTGTGTTCCGAGCACGACCCCAGCAAGGATCAGTCGTTGCACGGGGCGGCCTGTCATGCCTGCTCTTTCGTATCGGAAACCTCATGTGAGCGAGGCAACCGCCATCTGGACCGGGCTTTGGTGATTCCGACGCTGGAGAACCCCGACGCGGCTTTTTTTGGGGACTCCTGATGGGACCGCTCTTGAACGCGGTCACCCAACTCGTGGCCTTGTTGTCACCATCGAAGATCGAAGCAATCGCTTTTCGTCTCCGAGGCGCTACGTCGAATGATCGAGATAGAAGCCTGCATCAAATAGTCGGAACACCGGCCGCCCGCGCAGCTTTGGATTCACTCACCGCTACCTGGGGACAATCCGGATTACCAGGCGATGTCGTGGCTGGAATCTTGATGGGCGCGGCTCACGCTCGATTGCAGTCACAACGCGACAGCAGTGTCGAACTCGTTTGGACCGGGCCCACGACGCCATACGTACCCACGCGACGTACCGAACAAGTGCTCCTGGATCTGATTCAGCGCGCTAAGTCGGAACTCTTCATCGTCAGCTTCGTCGCCTACGATGTGCCATCGGTCATCACCGCGATCAATTCGGCAATCGACCGTGGTGTCGAAACCCGAATTCTCGTCGAGGCGTCGTTGACGCAGGGCGGCAGCTTGCTCGTCGATCCGGTGGCGACGATGAGGAGTTGTGTTCCCTCGGCTCTTTTATATGCCTGGACGGACCGGCCACATCCATTCACCAATGGTCGCGTTCATGCAAAAGTTGCGGTGGCTGACGACAGCACTGCATTTGTGACGAGTGCGAACCTCACTGGCCATGCGCTCGAAAAGAATATGGAAGCGGGAGTCTTGGTCACTGGCGGTCATGTCCCGGCCAGTTTGCAATCGCATCTCCGGGCGCTCATTGAGACCAAGGTCATTCGTCGGGTCTAATTGGATAATTTGGAACAGCATTCAATGCTGTGCAGCCCTGCTACATAAGGTTTTCGCCTCTCGTCAGGCGTTTACAGGGAGGATCAACCTTCGCCACTGCGGGGTGGATGCATCTTCGCCCGCAGATTTGTGAATCGGCACAGGGGTCAGATCACTGCAGGTGCCCGGAGTAACGCCATAAAGACAATCGAAAAAAGCCGATCGGAGTGGGGTCACGATCAGCGCCTGATCGACCATCGGTGACGGATCGGTCGGCTCTATTCCAACTTTCGCACGATAACTTGTCCGCCTGGCGGAAGAGCGCTTCGCCCTTTGCCCTGACTTCGTCGGCCTGCCGGGCGAGTACTGTCGTCATGGCGCGCGCTTTCCCGAGCGCGCGCCAAATGCATAATTGCATATCTCCGCCACGAGCTTTTTTCTGCCATCCAATCCTACAACCCACCTGAAAATAAGACGCCCAGAACGAACCCGCCTCGGTGTAGGCGCTGTAGAGGGTTCGAACCCCAGAGCGGGCGGATTTTTTCCGCGACGCAGCTCCATCGACTACCTGCGGAGGGCTGATGAATTTGGAAGTAGACACGAAATTGACGCCGAAACTCGCTGCTTCGGCGGCCGAATTGGTGGGATTTTTGGAGGACGGTTTTTGAGGTATCGCGTTTGCGAATTGGGATGGGGTGCCAGGGCAGGATCGCCCTGCTGAGAGATATTTGGAAAGGATGTCGTACTGGCTTCAAAGCCGCTGAACAAACTCACCCAGTGAAGTCCGCTCAATCAGTCATTGGTCTGGGCCTGTTTCGTTGCTCTCCAATTGTGTCTTCACCTCAGAAAAGAACTCTATTGCTCCCTCGATGAAGCCGCGAACTGCATCCTCCGTGGGGCCTCTGCCGCCCTCGGCTGCGGGCTTCATCTTCCATCCGACGAACCGGTAGATCGCACGGCGCCACAATAGTAGCGGTCCGATACCGCCGAAGCATCCAAATAGAGAGTTCGCTGGATCATCCAGACAAGAAATCAGAACTTCAAGCGATTTGCCCTTGAGAGGAGCCATACTGGCCAATCGTTCAAGCTCAGCATAACTGGCTCTGTTCATGGCCCAGAACCGACCATTTTGCCGGCAGCCCTCTGAGCTTTCCCTATCAGCTCGTAGTCTTTCTACCGCAACTGCGCTGCGCCTTTCATCATCGTAAATTCTCGTCACTAGACTGCTCCAGCCGGGGACCTCCAAGCGTTTCTCAAAGCATCATAGCTATTGGGGCTTAAGAGCCGGTCAATTGGATTTGGTACAGTCAGGTGGTACATCGGGATGAGCTGCTCGGCTAAGCCTCTGATATCGCTAAGGGCAGGAATTCGGGAAACTTCTCCCACTCTCTCCGCCATCTTTCAGGACAACGGACCGTCACACTGAAGGTCAAGTTCGCGGACTTCGAGATTATCTCGCGCAGCCAGTCGTTTTCGAATCCCGTCAGCAGCCGACCTGAACTCGAGCTTGTCGCGACTGGACTGCTTCAGAAAATTAATACCTCTGCCGAAGGCCGTCCGTTTGTTGGGTGTGTCGCTTTCGGCTTTACAGAAGGAAGAGATCGAAATCTCGCAGATATCCCTGCCACTGTGAGCCCGTGCGCCGGCCGCGCCGTAAGGAACCGCATCTCGCGGCTCTGTTGATATGTTCAGCTAATGGAGAGCTATCGGTAAGCGCTCAACCGCTGCCCCATTGATGTGGGCTTGACGTTTTGCGGAATCTCCAGGGCATGAGGTCTTCGATTTTGCTTTGAGGATGGCCGGCGATGATTGCCTCGAGTGTTTCGGCGATGTAGGCGACGGGGTTGACGTCGTTGAGCTTGCAGGTGGCTACGATCGACGCCAGCAAAGCCCAATTCTCGGCTCCAACTTCATGACCAGCAAATAGCGCATTTTTTCTGGTCAGGCACACCGGCCGGATGGCGTTTTCGACCGGATTGGTGTCGAGCTCGAGACGTCCGTCTTCGAGGAAGCGGGTCAGCCCCGGCCAATGATTGAGCGCGTAGCGGATGTCCTGGGCGAGTGTCGAGCTGCTGGAGATCATCGACAGCTGTTTCTCGAACCACGGCTTCAAAGCAGCAACGACAGGCCGCGAATGCTCCTTGCGCGCGGCCAGTCGGATGATCGCCGAACTTGGAGACGATCACTTGCGCAATGGCCGCTTCGGTCGGCAGTCCGCCAGGCACGACATGCTCCGGCGCGTGCGCCTGAACGACCGCGCCCGAGCAGCGGCGGCAAGCATATTTTGGACGACGCGTGACCAGCACGCGCCATTGCGCCGGGATCACGTCGAGACGCTCGCTGACGTCTTCGCCGATCTTCGTCATCGCGCCGCAGCCGCAGGGACACAGCGTGCTCGCAGGCTCGATGATCCGCTCCACCCGCGGCAAATGCGCAGGCAGGCAGCCCCGATTGCGATGACGGGCTTGATCTGATGCGCCGCGCGATCGGCCCTGGATAATCGCCGCCGCGTTCTCCTGCGCCGCGTCCAGGACGCCTTGCGCGATCTCGACGTCTTCGAGCGGCAAATGATATTGATCAGGCCGCAGCTTCTCGGACTTCGCGCCGAACTTCTCGCGGCGAAGTTCTCCGAGGATAACCTCCAGCCGGCGCCGCGCCTCTTCCGACGTTGCCAGCGCCGCCTGATGCTCGCCCAACGTCGCTTGCGTTTGCGCCAAAAGCGCCTTCAGGCGTTCGTTCTCGTCGCGCAGCGCCGCGGTGTTCATGCGCTATTTCCAGCACATCGCCGCCGTTCTCGCCATGCGCAAAGAGCGTCCCGAGTCACTCTGCCGCAGTTATCCCGCCGCTTGCGGACGCCGTGCTTCCTCCGGACGGACCAGCCTCCAGTCCAAACCTTCGAACAAGGCCGCAAACATCGCCGGCGATACCCGCATCACGCCATCCGCAATCGTCGGCCACACGAACTTGCAGCCTTCGAGCCGCTTGTGCACCAACACCAGGCCCGTGCGATCCCAGACCAAAATCTTGATCCGATCCGCTCGCCTCGATCGGAACACGAACGCCGCGCCGCAGAACGGGTCGAGACCAAGCATCTCCTGCACCTTCGCCGCAAGCCCATCGTGACCACAGCGGAAGTCGACAGGCCGCGTCGCGATGTAAATCTTCAACTCCGCGCCAGCAGCGATCATCGTGACGTCCGCACCGCGCGGATCACCTGTGATAGTTGCTTCTCGCCGATCGCCGCGTCCGTCCGCACGACGATGTCACCGATCGCAATCTCAATCTTGACCATCGGAACGTGACGCTCGTCTAACGGCTCTTCCACAACCAGCGGTGCGAAGCTTGTCGTCGGAGAGTCGCACGACGGCAAGCCGCCTCTCTGTCGAAAGCGTCGGCGCCAGTCGTAAATCTGCCAGCGCGTCGCACCATGCTTGCGCGCCACCTCCGCTACCTGAGCGCCAGGCAATAAACTCTCGGCAACGATCCGAGCACGCTCAGATTCCGAACGTACGCGCCGCCCCGTCGGTCCCTCAAGCACTTCAAGCCGGCTGACTATTCCAGTCGATGAGCCGTCCAAATGGACGTCCTTTTTGCCGTCCAACACCATCCAAAACCTCCGTCACAACCGGAGGATTCTTCGCATGTTCGATGCTAACCCGATACAAGGGGATCAACTGAGCGCTTACAGCTATCGTGGCTTCGAGCGCTGGAATGCTGATACCTCGGCAGCCCGGCCGCGGACTGGAGTTCCTGCTGGTTCATCCGGGCAGACCTACCTCCCAAGCCCATAAGGGTTAAACGGAAGGACGCTGACACAAGACGTCAAAAGGGCTCGCACTTGGATGCGATTTGACAGCCAGCAGGACGACCGCGGGATCCCAATGATTTCCGATGGTCCGCTTATCTATGCCGGTGATCGCCCGACCGTCTCAATCGTCTGTCAACGGCGGAGTAAAATCTATGCCTCGAGATATCGAGTAATCGTATGCGCCGGCCTTTCCAAAGTTGGCCTCGAGAAATGCCAACTCCTGGTTTCGCAGATCGAGACCTGTGAAAATTCCAGGTGCTTGCCTTTTCGCGTTGGTCGCCGGTCCGATGCCATGGAATTTGCTTCGACAAAGCCAGGTCCCATCTCCGGTGTGATCACGTATTGGCCGTTTGGATTCCGGTAGACGCCAGCTTCGCGCTGTTCGACCGAGGCGTAGAACGCGCTAGATCCGCGCGGAAAACCTGTCGTACGCAGTAATTCTTCGCAGCGGAAGCTCGATGTCGCGCTGATAAACATTGCTTTGCTGGAACGCGGGTTCTTGCTCTTTTGCAACGTCCTCGACGTCTGTTATTCGGCCTGCAATATTGACCCCCTGAGCCGGGGGATCGGCGTCCAAAATTGACCCCCGATAGGTTGGTCTGTTGCGCTGCCTGCTTTGGAACGAAGCAGGTGGTTGGGGATGCTGATCGTGGAGACGATTGCGCGGATACGCCGCGAGCACTTCATCAAGGGCAAGACGATCAAGGAGATCGCACGCGACCTGAAGGTGTCGCGGAACACGGTCCGCAAGGTGTTGCGGTCTGGGGAGACCTCATTCGAGTACGAACGTGCGGTGCAGCCGCGGCCGAAGCTGGGGCGATGGGCCGCTGATCTCGACGGATTGCTGGCGTCGAACGCGGCGAAGTCCGCTCGCGAACAGCTGACGCTGATCCGGGTCTTCGAAGAGCTTCGCGGGCGCGGCTATGACGGCGGCTACGATGCTGTGCGACGTTACGCCAGACGGTGGAGCCAGGAGCGCGGACAATCGACGGCGGCGGCCTATGTCCCGCTGAGCTTTGCACCGGGAGAAGCCTACCAGTTCGACTGGAGCCATGAGGTTGTCCTGCTGCATGGCGTGACGGTGATCGTGAAGGTCGCTCATGTCCGGCTCTGTCACAGCCGGATGCTGTTCGCTCGCGCCTATCCACGCGAGACGCAGGAGATGGTGTTCGACGCCCACGACCGGGCCTTCGCTCTGTTCAAGGGCACCTGCGGCCGCGGCATCTACGACAATATGAAGACCGCGGTGGAGACGATCTTCGTCGGCAAAGGGCGTCTCTACAATCGCCGCTTCATGCAGATGTGCAGCCATTACCTGGTCGATCCGGTCGCCTGCACGCCGGCCTCGGGCTGGGAGAAGGGCCAGGTTGAGAACCAGGTTGGGCTGGTCCGGGAGCGCTTCTTCACGCCGCGGCTGCGGTTCAAAACCCTCGACGAGTTGAACGCCTGGCTGCTGGATAAGTGCATCGCCTACGCCAAGGTGCACCGTCATCCGGAACTGACCGAACAGACGATCTGGGAAGTGTTCGAAGCCGAGCGGCCGAAGCTCGTTCCCTATGCCGGCCGGTTCGATGGATTCCATGCCGTGCCGGCATCCGTCTCGAAGACCTGCCTGGTGCGCTTCGACAACAACAAATACTCGGTTACGGCCAACGCCGTCGGGCGGCCCGTCGAAGTGCAAGCTTATGCCGACCGCATCGTGATCCGCCAGGACGGACGCATCGTCGCCGAGCATCCGCGTTCCTTCGGCCGCGGCGAGACGACCTACGATCCCTGGCATTATGTGCCGGTGCTGGCTCGCAAACCCGGCGCGTTGCGCAACGGCGCCCCGTTCAAGGACTGGGTGCTGCCGGCCGCGATCGAGCGTGTGCGGCGCAAGCTCGCCGGTGCCGACGATGGCAATCGGCAGATGGTCGACATCCTCAACGCGGTGCTGACCGACGGACTGCCGGCAGTCGAGGCCGCCTGTGCCGAGGCGATCGCCCACAGTGTCCATTCCGCCGATGTCGTTCTCAACATCCTCGCCCGCCAGCGTGAGCCGGCGCCACCAGCCAACATCCTCACCCCGGCGGCGCTGACCTTGCGCCATGCGCCGATCGCTGACTGTGCCCGTTACGACAACCTCAGGAGACCGGTCTGATGGAACGCACTCAACTCTTCGACCTCATGAGCGAACTCAAGCTCTATGGCATGAAGGCCGCCTTCGACGAGATCATGGCGACCGCCGTCAAGCGCCAGCACGAACCGCAACGCATTGTCGGCGACCTGCTCAATGCCGAGATCAACGAGAAGCAGGCGCGTTCGATCAAATACCAGCTCACTATCGCCAAGCTGCCGCTCGCCAAGGATCTCGATGGCTTCCAGTTCGAGGGCACCCCTATCAACCAGACGCTGGTCAATGATCTCGCCGGCGGTGGCTTCATCGCCCAGCAACGCAATGCCGTTCTGGTCGGCGGTACAGGCACCGGCAAGACCCATCTGGCTATCGCCATCGCCCGAAGCTGCATTCGATCCGGTGCCCGCGGGCGCTTCTACAACGTCGTCGACCTCGTCAATCGTCTCGAGATCGAGACCCGCAACGGACGGCAGGGTCGTATCGCCGAGCATCTGACCCGAATGGACTTCATCGTCCTCGACGAACTCGGCTACCTGCCATTTGCCCAATCCGGCGGACAACTTCTGTTCCATCTCGTCAGCCGGCTCTACGAGCGCACTTCCATCGTCGTCACCACCAATCTCGCCTTCGGCGAATGGCCCAGCGTGTTCGGCGACGCCAAGATGACCACCGCGCTGCTCGATCGTCTGACCCACCACTGCGACATCGTCGAAACCGGCAACGACAGCTGGCGCTTCAAAAGCCGCGACGATGATCAAACAACCCGCGCTCGGTCCGTCTCCGCAATCCCGGCCAGCTCCGACGGACCGAGCGCTACCGCTAAATCTCGTCGATCAAAGGGGGCAAATTTGGACGCCGATACGGGGTCAAACTTCGGCGCCGATTGACAGTCGCGGGCGACGACCAGTGGCAGGCGGGCATCGACCAGGTCCTTGAACTCGGAGTGGAAATTGTTGAGCTTGGTCGCCTTGTCCTTGGCCATCACGACAAGGCCGGACGCGTGCGGCGCGTCGCTCCGGCTGCCCTCGTTCTCGTCGCGTGAGGTCTGTTCGCTCGTGGGCGTCGGCAGCCCATCGGAAGGATCGTACTGCTCCAGCATCTCGATCGTGACGATGAGGAAGATGCTGCGGTCGAGATCCGCAAAATCTCCGCGTGCCGCGCGCCACCAGACCATCAGCCGGCCAAGCGTGTCGGCCCGTGTCGTTCGCGCCGTCGGCCAGTCCCAGCGATGCTCGATGGCGTAGGCGAGCTGCGGCAGCACGATCTCGAAGGTTTGCGGGACGGCTGGGTCGGCAGCGAGCATCAGTGCCGCGAGTGCCTCCTCGCCGCGGCCTGCGGCGAAGAGCAGGCCAGCAAAGGTGCGGTTGGCTTGTTTGCAGCGATCCTTCTCGCCCGACCAGAAATCGGCAGCAAGATCGCCGCGTGGGATACCCGGGATCTCAGCAATACGTGACCAGAACAGGTGCGCGGCCGGCGGCCATCCGCCCTGCCACAAGAGTTCGACAGGCAAAGGGATGGATGAGGGTTCTGTTGCCGCTGAATTGGCCATGATCAATTCCTCAGTGCGAATGCGTGACCGCTAAAAGATGATGGCAGGTGAGAGATATTAGGTGGCACCCTTTCGCAATTTCGGGCAGTGGCCAACATCGCCGACCATCACAGAAACTATGAACCCTACTTGGTGGGCCTAGGGCTCCTGTTGCAGTGCGTTGCTTCTATCGCCCTTCTCAGACACTGCCGATCTCCGGGACCAGTTGCTTTCCTAGCCGATAGAACTGCGACCAGGTTCGAGCCCACCGCTTCTGTGGGTCGATTAGCACCAGCTCCGATGTGTGGATGTGCGGGTGAGCTCCAAGCAGGGGATGATGAGAGATCGCCCCAACCAGACACGGGGCCGGCAAGAACCCGAACGACCATCTGTCGAGGACTGGACAGGCTTGCAGATCTTGCTCGGAAGGCTGACTGTCCTGGCTCAAGCTACGCAGGTCGCAGGTTAGTTTTTCCAATTCGCGGCAAAGAGGGCTGATGTTATGAAGCGTAGTCATTGTCGCCATTGCAGTCTCCGAGGATTCGGGCGAGCCAAAGTTTGCGCTGTGCAAGCTCGGAGGAATGCTTCACGGCGGCGCTTTCCGGCTCCGCTCTTGAGAAGGCCTCGATCGCGAACGAAGGAGTGCGCGCCGCCGCGGTTGAGGTGGGAGCGTCGCAGCTTTGTAAATTAGCCAGCTGTCGGAAAGAATTTTGCAGCGCGGATCGATGTCGGTCCGAAGCTTGAGCATGGAGGCCATCAGGAGCGCAGCGGTCACGTCTCCTTCGAGCGCACAGCACAGGACCGCGGTCATTGCGAGATCGACTGTGACCAGCGTATTGCCTTTGCGCCTTTGAGCGCGAAGAGCTACGCCGATCGTGATCGCCGCATCGCCCGCCGCCCCGAGGAACCAGTGCGGCTCACCGATGATGGCGGACCTCGTGAGAAAGTGCCGCGCGATACGAACATCGGCTTCCTTGCATTGGTCGGCAGGCCGCGTCCGCCACCAGCTTAGGGGGTGCTGCACCGGGATCGTAACCGGGACATTTGCCTGTGCGCATGCAAAGAAGTCCGACTGGCTGGCGGGCGACTGAGACGGCGGTGACGGACGTTTCGAAGGATTGGCTGAAACTTTGCGGCACATCGAAGGGTACTCCTGTTCATGTGATAAATCATATGATCAGACGCGGCCGAGATGAGCGCCCGCCCTTCGGGGGCATCTCGTTCGAACTCAATTTTCGAAAGCCGTGAACGTCGCGCGAATGTGCCTTTTCCCCGGCAAAGGTGGCGCGACTGATTTCCGACGGCGAATGTGCTGTGAAGGACTCGCGGTCGGCAGCTTAATCCTTTTCAAGGATTCGTTGGTATGCTCGACCGAGCAGTCACTTCCCGCATTGCACTCGAAGCTTCGGGAATGAGCGCCGAAGCCAGAGTTAGGATGTGCTTAACGATAACACGAGCGGTCGCAGTTGTCCTGTGCAAGATCACGGTATGGTTAACGAGCCCCCTGTTTCTCCGGCCCAGGTCCGCGCGGCGCGCGCGTGGCTCCGCTGGAGCCAGGAGTATCTTTCTACGAGATCGGGTGTCTCCCAGCGCTCAATTGCACGTTATGAGTTGGAGCGCTCCGTGCCGTATGCCGCGACGCTCGCCAGCATCCGCAATGCATTCGAGGCAGCGGGCGTCCGATTCCAATTCCAAGGGATGATCTCCAAGGGAATTTCCGTGCTGTAGATTTCCGGTCAGAAGAGCCAAAATTTCTCGATCGCAAGCTGCCTATGCGGAAGTTCGGTCGAATAATATCTACTTCGGAGTGCGAGTGCCGAACAAATCAACAAGCCGCACGTCCAGACATTCCGCAATCGCCTCGAGCGTTTGAAGCGTGGGGTTGGACCGGCCGTTTTCGATCAGACTGACAGCCATCTGCTCGATTCTCAGTTTGGCCGCCAATTCGTCCTGGGTCCAGCCCTTGAGCTTGCGCAGACGGCGGACATTACGAGCCAGCTCCTTCGCAACTTGCGAATTCTGCACGGGAAATCGTCGATCGAATCCTGACCGCACCATGAACGGCACGGTCAAATGACGGGCTTAGTTTAGTCCATATGATACATCATATATTACGCGACATGCCCGCGGAGATGCGCACTGGGATTGTGCGGCACGCTCCCCGCCTGCCGCGCCCGGCAGTGTTCGGCCAGCGTGGCGTTGAGGTCGTCGAAGCTCGCCGCCAGCGGGATCGGCGTCAGGAAGTTCGAGCGGGCATACCTCACCAATCCCTCGACCTTGCCCTTGTCGTTCCCCCTTGCCGGGGCGGCCAAAGCGATCCCGGAACAGGTAGTGGCTCACCAGCTCGGTGAATGCCCGCTCGCGCTTGCCGTCGCCGCAGATCTTGGCCACCGCGATCTTGAGATTGTCGTAGAGGATCGACCGCGGCACGCCGCGGAAGAAGGCGAAGGCCGAGACATGGCCGTCCAGGAAGGCTTCCGTGGTCTCGGCCGGATATTGCCGCGCCAATGCCTGGCCGCTCTTCGTGGCTTCCGTGCGTTCTGACAACGCCCCGCTTCGTGATACCGGCCGTTGTTCTTTTCGTAGTGGGTGAAATAGTGGAGCGACAGTGTCGTTCTGCTATTGGCGCAGAAGCCCGCACCGACAGCCTATGTCATGGAGTGGCCCATGCGCTCAACGCTCGTCACCGCCGGTGACAACCCTGCACTTGTCTTTGCGCTCCCGCGGATCTTGTGTTTCGGCCGCAAGTCGCGAAATTTCCGCCGTTCCTTGTCGTAGGCCGCGAGCAGAGCCTTGACCCAAATCGTCATACCTTCCGCTTTGAGGCCAATCCGTTGACTGCGGTTATAATGCTGTTCGGTCACGGACGCCATGCGTTCGCGATCGTCGACACGATCATGATCTGTCTTGTGGCCGAGTATCGCAGTAGCGGCTCCGCCTAAGCGTCTGTCGTCTAGGAACGTCGTCAACGTCCTGCGCGCGTCGTGGAGCGTCCATGGCTCGATGCCATATATTTCGAAGAGGTTCGGCCTCTCCTTCTTAGGCTGAGGTTGAGGACCGGGTTTGCCCTTGCGTACCGGCTTCTGCCTTATGGTGTGATCGTAGACGCGGCCTTGCAGGCGGTACATCAAGAGATTCAGCGCAGCCTGCGTTATGTGTTTTGTGGGGTCACGCCCCGTGAACATCCATTCGGACTTTCCGCCTGACTCGGCGTGATAGCGGTTGAGGATTTCTAGCGCTTCGGGTGGCAGAGGAAGCGAGTGAGGACGTCCGCCGTCGCGACCACCTTTCATCTCCTCCTCGGTCCAGTTTGCGACCTTCCATCCCTTTAGCTTCCGCTCGGCTTTCAGCGGATCGAAGAGGCGATCGAGTTTCAACTGGAGGAATCCGCCAGTTCTCTGGGCAGTCAGAGCTACACCCCACAGGGCACCGATCGTCCCGGCATACGTTTCATGCTCGCCGTCAGCTAGGCACCGAAATTTCTCGGCAATCACGATCGTCCGTGCGATCTCCTCGATCGCCGGCGCGTGCGTCCGCTTCTTTGTCTTGTACTCGAACGACCATCTAGTCCACCACTCGACCTGGGTCTCCTCCAATCCCGCAGCGGTGGCGTGATATTTCCACGCCCAACTCAACATTCGCTTCGACTGCGTGAGCGCGCGATGGGCCGCCGAAGGTGCATGATTGAGATGGATGTTGTCTCTCAACATTTCGAGGTCACGAAGCTTAACCTCGCTCACCAGCATTCCATTGATCCGCGAGAATTCTGGCAGCGTCAGATAGTGTTCGTACTGCTTGCGGTATTTCGCCTTCAGTTTGGGCTTCTGATATTCTAGAAACTGGTTCGTCAACGACTTCCAGGTCCAAGTAATTCCGGTGTCGCCAATGCGCTTCCGGTAAGCCAGCAAAGAGGTTTCGTCGGCCAACTCGCCCGCCCATTCCGCATGCCCTAAGCGGTCCTTGTGCTTGGAGGTGGTCTCGAGCCTCACTAGCGTATCGACGAATTCCCTCAGATTACGTTTTCTCTTAGCCGCGAGGTTCGTCTGCTGTGCGAAGTAACGCGCAGCATCGAGATTGATCTCCGAGGCTGATCCAAGTCGCAGCGTCACTTCGCGCCGGCGCACATACCAGATGGCTTTGCCGGGCGTGATACGAAGGGTTAGACCGACCGTCTTCCGGTCCCGCCATTCAGCGACTTTGCCGATGATCCATCTGCTGCTGCTGTACGAAATCGCGCTCTGCACGTCATTATCAATTAGCGACTTGACCTCACGCTCATAAGTAGGCGATTTTGGCATCCGGTACTCCGTACAACAGTCATACAAAGCAGCATCTCAAAGGTCTCATATATGAGAACTTTTCGAAAGCTGAAGGAACTCAGAATATTAAGCTATTTCAATGTGTTGCGCGAGCGTTAAGTGGTCAGTCTTCGTACGGGAATTTCGCTTCCCAAGCTGCATACGAGGGTTCGATTCCCTTCGCCCGCTCCATTATCGCCGCGTGAGGCGAACCAGGAGGCTCTTGACCGGGATGGCCGCGCCGCATGACAGCAGCCGTGACGGACTCCTCAAGACCGGTGCCGCGGGCGTCGGAACAGGCATTCTGACGCCGCTGGTCCAGCCGCTGATCGACCACATCAATGGTTCGCCGGGCGACTTGCGAATAGCGCTAGTGGCGGTGCCGTTCGCGATTCTTGTCCTCGTTCTGATCCAGATCGACTCGGACAATCCGCGGTGGGCAGCGCTGGCCGGAGCCGTGGTGACGATGATCGCCTTCGTCTGGGCGGTGAGCGCGGCGATCTGGATCGACGGACAGATTTCCGCTTCCGAAAGCGCCGTGAGAAACGTTCTGTCCGGTTTGGCCGGGGGTTTCGTCGGCTCCGGTATCCTGGCGCTCGGCGTCAGCCTGCTGCCCGCCAGCCCCCGCGATCCGCTGGCGTGGCTGCCGATGCTGGTAACCGGCACCAGCGCCGGCGCGCTGCTCGCGCTGGACAACGCGCTCAACCTCGATCTGGTGTCGACGCTCTATCCAGTCTGGCAGGCCGGCGTCGCCATTTGCCTGGCGATGGCGCTGCGGCGCACGCAACCCGCCTGACCGTGCAGCCGGTGGTTCGGCTCAGCAATCCGGGACCATCGCCCGGACCGAGAGACCTGCCATAAAGCTGTTACGGCGCGATGGTCAGTCTGGCCTTCATGTTGGGATGGAAGCGGCAGTAGTAGTCGATCGTTCCCGCCTTTTTCAGAACGAGCTTGACGGTCTTGTTCGGCGGCAGCGTCACATCCCAGTCGCCGTTTCGGGCCGTCGCGGTATGCGCGAAGATGTCCTTGTTGACCCATTCGATGGTGTCGCCAACTTTCGCGGCCGCCGCGGCTGGCGCGATCTCGAGATCCTGCATCGTGATTTGAACCGTCGCCGCACGAGCCGGGACGGACATTCCCAAAACTGCGATCCCCAAAACTGCGATTCTCAAGGCTGCAATTCTCGAGGCCGCAACGATCGGGATATATCCGCCCGGATTCATGCAACGTTCCTTACTTCAGCTCGGCCGCGACGTGTTCGGCATGCTGCTCGTGGCCCTCGAAGATCTTGAGCCCCGTCTGCAGCAGGCTCTTCAACTCGTCATTGCTGGCCGACGGAATGAGCAGGGTTTCAAGCGCGCTGTCGACCGCCTTGTGATAGGCGACCTCGTTGTCGACGTAGGCCTTGTCGAACGCGGCGCCCTTCAGTGCCGACAGCTCCTTAAGCTTGGCAGCAGCGTTCTTGGACAGCGTGCGGCTGGTGTCGTTGTCTTCGGGAGTGACCTTCAGCTTCTTGACCAGCGCGAGCGCCTTCTTGTTCACCGCCTCATGATCGCGCACCATATCGGCGGCGAAAGCCTTCACTTCCTTATTCTTGGATTTCTCCAGCGCCTGCTTCGCCGCGGTAACATCGATGACGCCGGCGGTGTAGGCGATATGCGCGATCTGCGGATCGGTGGGTTTCGCGCCCTGCGCGAGGGCACCGCTGCTCAGTAGCGCTGCAGCGGCGATCGCCGTGCTCAGTCGAACAAGCATTCTTGATACTCCTGTGACGCCGCGACTGGAATCGCCGGGCATTTGTTGAGGCACACAGGATTAGATGCGGCCAGGCGGAACAAGTTCCCAATTATTTGGTCAGACCAAGCCGGCCGAGAACCGCGTCGGTCAGGCGCG
Source organism: Nitrobacter sp. JJSN (assembly GCF_051912485.1). Lineage (GTDB taxonomy): Bacteria > Pseudomonadota > Alphaproteobacteria > Rhizobiales > Xanthobacteraceae > Nitrobacter. Next base: position 3,586,287 of record NZ_CP196822.1, read on the forward strand.
CGCAACGTTTCCCGGCGAAGGGAAATGCCTCCATCACGACCGGGCCGATCTTTTTCTCGACGTTCTCGCGCAACATCGCGCGGGCGCGATGAAGCCGTGTCTTCACGGTTTCCGGCTTGAGATCAAGGATCTCAGCGGTTTCCTCTACGTCCATTCCCTCGATTACGCGGGTGATGAAGACGATGCGGAACGCCTCCGGCAGTTCGTCAACCGCCTGCTCGACGATATGCTGCATTTCGCGCTGGGCCATGGTTTTTTCCGGATCATCGGAGGTGGCGGACACGGGAAACTGGATGATCTGGGCGTTCAGCACACCCGGCTCCAGCGTGGTCCAGTCGACGGTCGGGCGCTGCCGCCGCAGCCGGCCAAGCGCCTCATTCATGGCGATGCGCGCTAGCCAGGTTGCGAGACGGGCGTCGCCACGAAAACTTTCGAGATGCGTGAAGGCGCGCACGTAGGTTTCCTGCACGACGTCCTCGGCCTCGCTGTCGTTGCGCAGGATGCCGCGGGCGATCCGGTAGAGCTTGCGATTGTTCGCCTGCATGATGGCGCGGATGGCGCCTTCGTCACGCTCGCGGGCGCGGCGAACCAGTTCTAGGTCATCGGCGCCGGGGCCGACGACCAGCCGGGACTGAACCTGTTGCATGCGCCTCGCTCCGATCTCAGGATACTCTACCTTCAGAGAGATGGATGCGGCAAAGTCGGTCAGGTTCCCAAGTCTACGCAAGTTAACCATAAATCCGCTGCTCCGGCGGATGACCAGCCAGCGCGTATTCCGCAAAGTGGATACCGTTTTGCGATCAGAATGCACGCCGTTATCGATTGGGAGCATTTTCTTTACGCGAACCGGATTTCACTTAGCCGGAAGATGCTCCCGGAGTGCAGCGCGTCGGCAACACTGGATTTGAATCTGATTAGAGAGATCGCAGTCGTCTGGACAAAACACCGATCTCACTGGAGGCTGCACACTTGGGAATCGCACAAAGGTTCCTGCAGATTCGGGATCAACGCCGGGGCAGACAATGAGGGTCGTGACAGGATTGCTCGCAGCGGTTCTTGTGCTGGGACATGTTGCTGCAAGTCACGCCGTGGTCCGGATCGGTGAGGATCGGGGCGGCCGAATCGGAACCTATGTCGATAGATTTCAGGACCTTCGGAACTCCGGCCAGTCCGTCATCATCGACGGACTATGCGCATCGGCCTGCACCATCGTTCTCGGCGCGGTTCCACACGACAGGATCTGCGTGACATCCCATGCCGCACTCGGATTTCACGCCGCCTGGGATATCGGATCCGACGGCCGGGCCGTGACCAATCCTGAAGCGACCCACATGCTGTATCTGATGTACCCTTCCGCAGTCCGGCGCTGGATCCAACAGCGCGGCGGTTTGACCCGGCGCATGATCTTCCTGCGCGGACGCCAGCTCGCTGATATGTACCGTCCATGCTACCTTAACGCGCAGGCATCATCGGCGCACTAACCCTCGGCAACGTGGCCCATTCATCACAACGTGATCGCAGGCGGTTGCGCTTGCCTTGAGGGCGCGACTGGCCTTATCTGAAACCTCACCGGGGTCGGCAGGCGGTGCGCCCGTCGACGGCCGACGAATTGATCCTTCACGGGAATTGCGAAAATCATGCAGCGCCCGGCGCAACTGGCGGCTTCGCAACGGGGGATCGCCTCCACGATCGTAACAGGCAGCGCAGCCGCTGCTGTGGCGCTGCTGCTCGGAACGCTGGCACTCTGGGCGCACTACGGAACCGCGGTGTTCTTCGAGATGCTTGCCTCCGGCATCGCCGCCTGCTTCTAGGGACATCTGATGACAAATCGAGCTACCCGCCCGCTAATTGTGTTTGCGGCTTTCGCCGGCAGCCTGGCAATTGGTCTCACGGCGGTGCTGTGGCTCGGCGGCGGCCTGACTGGCGGCGGCTTGGTCGGCAAGTCCGCGCCGGCGTCGATCGGCGGTCCGTTCCAACTGACCGACCAGACCGGCCAGACCGTCACCGAAAAGGATCTGGTGGGCCGTCCGACGATCATCTTCTTCGGCTATACCCATTGTCCCGACGTCTGCCCGACCTCGCTGTTCGAAATGTCGGAGGTGCTGCGGGCGATGGGCAAGGATGCCGACCGCATCAATGCCTATTTCGTTACGGTCGATCCGGAGCGCGACACCCAGGCCGCGATGAAGGAGTATCTTTCAAGCTTCGATCCGCACCTGAAAGGCTTGACCGGCGATGCGGCTGCGGTCGGGAAGATCGTGTCCGGATATCGGGTCTTCGCCAAAAAGAGTCCGCTGAAGGATGGCGGTTATTCAATGGATCATACGGCGCTGATCTATCTGATGGATCGCGACGGCCACTTCGTCTCGCCGTTCAATCTCAGCCGTTCGCCCGAAGCGGCAGCCGCCGACCTGAAGCGCTATCTGTAACGCCGCCGCCGTTCGGTGGCCATGGCGCGGGGGGTCTGCGAGGTAGCGTTTGACCGAGTTCGCGGGGACAGGCCGTGCTCGGTCTTCTCCCATCGGTAGGGTTCGGTCAGCAGTTGATACAGTGCGCGCCACGCCGCGATCGAAAGACAGGCCCAATAGACCGGCGTCAGTGCCAGGATCCAGCCCTGCCGCAATTGCCCGCGCCGCGCGAGGCCCATCAGACCGACCACAATCGTTGAGACGAACCCGGCGACGATTGTGGTCAGGTACAGCGGCGTGACCGGGCTCGCGGCGAATTCCTCTGTCACTCCGCCGGAACGCGCCAGCAGTTCGACCGCCATATTGACTGCGAGAATCGGAAAGGTCAGCGCCGTCAGCACGTTGCCTCCGACGACGGCGTTCAGCGTAAAAAAACCCTTCGCGCCCGCATCCCTCCACAGCCGCCAGGGCCGGCGCATGTGCACGCTCCAAGTCTGCATCCAACCCTTCATCCAGCGCGAACGCTGGCGTAACCATCCACCGAAACGCGCCGGCGCCTCCTCGAAGGTTGTCGACGCGAAGGTGGTCGACCGGTAGCCGAAGCGCGCCAGCCGGAATCCGAGGTCGGCGTCCTCAGTGACATTGTAGGCATCCCAGCCGCCGACCTCGCGAAGGACCGCGGTGCGGAAGTGGTTCGACGATCCGCCGAGCGGCAGCGGCACGCCGAATGACGCGAGCCCCGGAAGGAAGACGTCGAACTGACCGGCATATTCAGCCGCGAACATGCGCGAGAGCCAGCTGTCCGACTGATTTTCGATGCAGAGGCTGGCCTGGGCGCAGGCCACGTCATTGCCCTGAATGCGAAATGCGTCGAGCGCGGCGCGGAGTTGACCCGGATCGGGATGGTCTTCGGCGTCGAACACGGCGGTGAAGCTGCCGCGCACGAACGGCAGCGCGCAATTCAGCGCCTTCGGCTTGGTGCGCGGCCCTTCCGCCGGGGCGAGCAGGATCTGGACATGCGGCATCGGGCCGAGCCTTGCAAGGGCGGCGCGGGTTTCGAGATCGTCGAGCTCGATCACGATGATGACGTCGAGCTTTTCACGCGGGTAGTCGAGGGCGCCGATGGCCTGCATCAGCGGTGCGACCGATGCCGCCTCGCGGTACAGCGCCGCGATCACGGTATAGACCGGCAAACGGCCGTCAGGGATGCGCGGCAGTCGCACATTGGGGCGGGGTGGCCTCAAGCTGGCCGCGAGCCGCAGGCCGATGAATGCAAGAAACCATACCGCCAGCACGCTGCTCCAGATATCCAGGGCGGAGGTTGGCATCAGCGTCACTATGCCGGCGAGGGCGCCGGTCTGCGCGAGGCGCCGCACTGCCCGCATCCCGGCGGGGACACCATCGGCAATTGGCGCGGCGGAGAGGGCCGGGAATCGTCGGCCGAGCGCATCCGCGGCGGACCGGCCGAGCGCGTCGCCTGCCTCCTGCCGCAGCAGGAACTGATTGAGGTCTCGCGTCGATATCAGACAGATCCGATCGCATAATGATGGATATGCGGCGACCAGGCGGCAGAGCCGTCGCGCGCCGAACCCGCGCGGTGCGACGGCCCAGATCAACTGCCCATGCCGGCGCAGCGGAAGCAGCCCATGTTGCGCGGCGCGGGACAGATGACGATCAGACAAAAGGCAATCGCCGCGGGAAGCGTCTGCGAATGTCTCGATCGCAAGACCGGTGTGAAAGGAAAGTGCTTGCAGGTAGGCGTCTTCATCGATGACACCCGATCGGATCAGCGCCTGATCCGCTCCAACTCCCACCTCGCGGCCGCGCGCCTCGGCCGCGCTCAGCAAGGCTGGGGCGAGAACGTGCCGCAGGCAATCCAGCTCGCTCGGGGGACCCGACTCCGGGTCACACAGCCAGTTGTCATTGCTCGATTGCGGGATGTGAATGACGCCGACGGGCGACTGCGGGAGCGGCGACTCCGCAGGCACGGCGCGGCCGGACGCGGCGGCCCAGCCGCCATCCTCGACACGATCCCGCCTGCCCAAGTAACGCCCCCAAGCCACAAACGATACTCGCGTCTCGCTCCGGATGGTTTATAAGACCCTCCGTCCGAAAAGCCGCGGTCAATGCAACCACAGATTACCGTCTCCGCCAACGAAAGATTGATCCGCCGCCGTGCGACCACGCTGGGTTGCCTGCTGATCGCCTGCGCCATGCTGGTTTCAGGCGCAGCAATCAACGGTGCGCGCGCACAGACAGCGGCGAAGACCGCGGCCGTCGCGCCACAGGCGGTGCCGGGCTTCTGGGATCCGCGCCGCCGTCCGGACCGCCCCGATCTGTCCCGCCTAACCGTGATCCGGTTTCTGACCGAGACCGACTATCCGCCCTTCAACTTCACCGGTCCCGACGGCAATCCGGCCGGCTTCAATGTCGATCTGGCGCGCGCCCTGTGCGAGGAGATCAAGGTCACCTGCACGATTCAGATGCGGCGCTTCGAGACGCTGGTGGACGCGCTCACCAGCAACCGTGGCGATGCCATCATCGCCTCGCTCGCGGTAACGCCGGAGCTGCGCAAGCGAGTGGATGTCACCGATCCGTATTATCGAGCGCCGGCACGATTCGTGTCGCGGCGCGACGCCGTGATGGCGGAGGTGCGTCCGGAATACCTCGAGGGCAAGAAGGTCGGCGTGATCGCCGGGTCGGCGCACGGGGCCTATCTCAAGGCTCTTTTCACCGACGCCGAACTGCACACCTATCCGAACGACGAGACGCTGCGGCAGGCGCTGCGGCGGGGCGACGTCGACTTCATTTTTGGCGATGCCATTGCGCTCGCATTCTGGATCAACGGCACCGATTCGGAAAACTGCTGCGCGTTCAGCGGCGGACCCTTTATCGAAAGCCGCTATTTCGGCGAAGGCATCAGCATCACCGTGAAAAAGGGCAATGACGTGCTGCGCCAGGCGTTGAACTGGGCGCTGTTCCGGATCTGGGAAAAAGGCCGCTATACCGACCTGTGGCTGCGGTATTTTTCCGTCAGCCCGTTTTAGAGCATGATCCCGAAAAGTGGGAACCGGTTTTCGGAGAAGATGATGCTCAATCATAAAGGATAAGGCTGGCGCAGCGGACGATGCCGCGCGCCATGGGGAGTTGAGATGTCAGACGTGATATCAGCGAGTGATCTGCGCACGCTCGCCGAGCAATCCAATGCGTGGCCGTTCGAGCAGGCGAAACAGATCGTCGTGCGCCTGAAGAAGGCGCCAAAAGATGAGGTGCTGTTCGAAACCGGCTACGGCCCCTCCGGATTGCCGCATATCGGCACCTTCGGCGAGGTCGCGCGCACCACCATGGTGCGTCACGCCTTCCGCGTGCTGACCGAAGACAGGATCAAGACACGGCTGCTGGCGTTTTCCGACGACATGGACGGCCTGCGCAAGGTGCCGGACAATGTGCCCAACAAGGAGCTGCTGGCGCAGGATCTCGGCAAGCCGCTGACGCAGGTTCGCGATCCCTTCGGCACCCATCCGAGCTTCGGCGAGCACAACAACGCTCGGCTGCGCGCCTTCCTCGACACCTTCGGCTTCGATTACGAATTCGCCAGTTCGACGGCCTACTACACCTCGGGCCGCTTCGACGCCACGCTTCTGAAGGTGCTCGAAAACATCGACAAGGTGATGGCGATCATGCTGCCATCCCTGCGCGAGGAGCGCGCGGCGAGTTATTCGCCATTCCTGCCCATTTGCCCACGCACCGGCTTGGTGCTGCAGGTGCCGATCGTCGCCCATGATGCCAAGGCCGGCACGGTTTCCTACGACGACCCCGAAACCGGGGAGCGGGTCACGGTCCCCGTCACCGGCGGTCACTGCAAGCTGCAATGGAAGCCGGACTGGGCGATGCGCTGGACCGCGCTCGGCGTCGATTATGAGATGGCCGGCAAGGACCTGATCGATTCAGTCAAGCTGTCGGGCAAGATCTGCTCCGCGCTCGGCGGGACGCCGCCGGAAGGCTTCAACTACGAACTGTTTCTCGACGACAAGGGCCAGAAGATTTCCAAATCGAAGGGCAACGGGCTCACGATCGACGAATGGCTGCGCTATGCCTCGCCGGAATCGCTGTCGCTGTTCATGTATCGCGAGCCGAAGGCGGCGAAGCGGCTATATTTCGACGTGATCCCGCGCAACGTCGACGACTACCAGCAGTTTCTCGAAGGCTATCCGCGTCAGGATGCAAGGCAGCAGCTCGCCAACCCGGTCTGGCACATTCATGCCGGCCGCCCGCCTGCGGCCGACATGCCGGTCACGTTCCAGTTGCTGCTGACGCTTGTGTCGTCATCGAACGCGGAGAATGCCGAAACCCTGTGGGGCTTCATCGGCCGCTACCGGCCCGGCGTCACGCCGCAGACCCATCCGAAGCTGGATGCGCTGGTCGGCTATGCCATCAACTATTACCGCGACTTCGTCGCGCCGACGAAAACGTTCCGCAAGCCGACCGAGAATGAGCGCGCAGCGCTGTCCGACCTTCGCGATGCACTGTCGCAACTGCCCGCTGATACCTCGGCCGAAGACATTCAGAACGCGGTCTATGAGATCGGCCGCCGCGAACCCTTCCTCAACCACAAGAAGCTGGCCAAGGACGGCCGCCCCGGCGTCTCGCTCGACTGGTTCAACATGCTCTATCAAGTGCTGCTCGGCCAGGAGAAGGGACCGCGCTTCGGCTCGTTCGTCGCGGTCTACGGCTTACAGAACGCCATCGCGATGATCGACGGCACCCTGGCGCGGGCGGCGTAACGTCTTTCCAATTCCCGCCAGTTCGGCCAGCACCGGTGTAACGCTTCGATACCTTCTCACAGGATTGTCAGCTGCCAGCCGGTGCTAGCGGCGGTTTTGCATCCGAGTGTTGTTTTCCGGTGATTTACTTTGTTTGCGGGATTTTCTTTGAATACGGTCGCAGCGCCGCGCGTCACGGCCGCCGAAACAGACCGAGTCACGAACCCGGCTGACAACACGTCGGCAAAACGCACAGGTACCCTGATGATCTCCGAATGTGACGGATGCGGCGGCGGTGCAATTTGGAGCGAAGGATGTTGACGAAGACTGCGGTGGCATTGGCCGCCACGATCGGAGCGAGCTTGCTCGGTATTGCGTCGGCCGAGGCGAGGCCAGATGCTGTGAGCTATCGCAGTGACTATGCGCCGGGCACGATCGTCGTAAAGACGAAGGAGCGTCGGCTCTACCTGATCGTCGATCAGGATCGTGCGATCCGCTATCCCGTCGGCGTCGGCAAGGCCGGCAAGCAATGGGCGGGCACCGCGCAAATCGAAGGCAAGTATCGCGAGCCCGCATGGGCGCCGCCGGCGGACGTGAAGCGCGACAATCCGAATATTCCGGACGTGATCGCCGGCGGCTCGCCGTCGAATCCGATGGGCGTTGCGGCGATGACGCTGTCCGGCGGCGGACAATACGCCATTCACGGCACCAACCGGCCAGCGACGGTCGGTCATTTCGTGTCCTATGGCTGCATCCGCATGTACAACGACGACATCGACGACCTCTACCGGCGCGTTTCGATTGGAACGCCGGTGGTGGTGACACAGCGCTGATTGTAAACACATTCACCGGTCATTGCGAGCTCGCGCTGGTGCACCAGCGTCCGCGATGCCCGCCGTGGTAGGCGCGGGCGTGACCGCTCGCCAGCATCGCGGCCGAGACGTCTGGCGTCCGCACCGTGGCAGCATCAGCAACGATGCGCCCGTGATATTTGTCAGGACCGATATTGTAGATCGTGATTCCACCCTCGCCGAGCAGATCGTGCAGCCGGGCACTCGCGGCTTTCGCCAGCCGCAGTTCTTCGGGACAAGCGGCCTTCATTTCCGCCGCGTCGATGCCGCGCAACCGCACCCGCGTCGTCATGTCGAGACCGGGCCACAGATGAACCAGCGCCTCGAAGGTATCGCCGTCGATCGTCCTGACAACGTCGACCGGGTGCCGCACCCCCGAATTGGCGGCACCAGCCCAGATCGCACGCGTGTCAGTCTCGGACGGCAGCGACGTTTGGTTAACGACCGCCGGCGGCCAGTGCACCCAGCTCCGAATCGGCAGCATCGTGCCCGCCACCACCCCCAAAATGAAGATCCAGGGCAGGATCGGCGATAGCCGGTTGCGCCAGCGCGGCCCTGACGATGCATTTATTCTGGTATATGGGTACATATTCCCAATTATATACTTGACACCACAAACGCTAGGTATATGGTCCGGCTATCGAAACCGGATTGATTGCAATGTCTCAGTTCAACGCAGCCCATTTCCAGGCCGTCGAAGCGGCCCGCGAGTACCTAGAGGCTCTGCGCTGGGGCGGTGAGCGCGTTTGCCCGCATTGCGGTTCCTTAAATTCGTTCGCAACCAAAAAGCCCGGCGTCTATCGCTGCCGCGAGAAGGAATGCCGGAAGGATTTCAGCGTCACGACCAAGAGCGTCATGGAGTCCAGCCACATCAAGCTGCATATCTGGCTTCAGGCTTTCTACCTCATGGCGTCGTCCAAAAAGGGCGTTTCTAGCCATCAACTGCACCGCGCCTTGGGCGTAACCTATAAAACCGCGTGGTTCCTGTCGCACCGTATCCGCGAAGCGATGCGCAATGGCGGCCTTGTTCCTCCCATGGGCGGTGAAGGCAAAGTTGTCGAAGCCGACGAAACATATTTTGGCCCGACCGCTGTAAAGCGCGTTTCTCCGCAGCGTGGCGACCGTCCGTATCAGAAGGGCAATCGCGGCCCTCGCAATAAGCGAGCTATCGTTTCCCTCGTTGAGCGGGGCGGTTCGGTTCGCTCGTTTCATGTCGCCGTGGCCGATGCCGCGACCGTCGCCGGTATCGTGTCTGCCAATATCCACTACGAAACGCGGCTGCACACCGATGAAAGCCGCCTTTATACTCGCGTTGGTCCCAACTTTGCAGCGCATGAAACCGTCAAGCATACCGCTGGCGAATATGCGCGGGGTGACGTGAATACCAATTCGGTCGAAGGCTTCTTTTCTATCTTCAAGCGCGGCATGAAAGGTGTCTATCAGCATTGCGCTGAGAAGCACTTGCACCGCTACCTTTCAGAATACGACTTTCGCTACAACTACCGGGTCAAGCTCGGATACAACGATGGGGAACGTGCAGACCTTGCAATCAAAGCTGCGGCTGGCAAGCGTCTGACGTATCGTCAATCTCATTAAGCCCGACTACAGCAAAGCCGCAGGCCGCTTCCTGCGCTGGCGCTCAAAGCTCCCAAAGCCAAAACCGAAGTTCGTCAAATATTGGCGGACGAACTAAGGTGCTGTTGCTCTTTTCTTCTTTGCCGCCTTCTTAGCCTTAGTCTTTTGCTTCAATGGATCATGTGGCGTTTTGAGCGCGCCCTTAAGCGCGGCTTCAAAACGCTCTTTAGCTTCCTTCTCGTCGTAGTGCTCGTTTTTCGTCTTAGTCATGCGATCACCGGTATATCCGCGACAACACCAGGGAATCCATCTGGCCTAAGCCGGATCAGTCCTTGCAAATTTTTCAGGACATTAGGATTGTCGACAGTTTTCTCACACCAGTTTCTCACGGATGAGACCACATCCTGGCAAAAAGTCACGGCGTCGAATTGCAGGATATCATCTCCGACCATGCAATTGTGCAAAGTTATGTTCATCCGAGGATGCGGCAACGTAAAGGCGACCCTCGAAGCAATGCGCTTGGATTTCGTTTTGATCTCCGTATTTCCCTTGTGCACAACGCCGCACCTTAAGCTGTAAGCCATCTCGTCAGACATGCTTGGATATTTGTCTGCCAAGTTTTCCCGATACCACTTCTTGTATTCGTCGCGACCAGAATATGACTTTTCCGTTTCCAGACTGGCGCATATGTCAGGAAGGGTCAGAGCTATGATGACCGCCGCATAATATAATTTAGCCTCTATGAGCCGCTCAATTTCCAGCAGGGGCATCTCCAGCGGATGTGGCAGCTTCCGTAGCAGCCAGCACCCCCTTTCCAAAACCAGACTGTAACCAGCCCACGAGTTCCCTAAGGTCCACATCAGTGTAGTTATTCCCGCACTCGTTGAACGCACGAATCAGGAGTCTACCCGATATTGGGTCGCGCCTAAGTTCAACGGGGAAACCTTCCCCGTGCTCTCTCACGCCTTCCATTTCACAGATCAGATCGGGCGCGCCAGCTTCCGGCTTCTCGCCTTCCACCCCTGGACCGTACATTTTGCACCCTGTGGTTTCAAGTATATAAATGGGTACATATTCCTAGAATAAAGCGAGTCGCGCCAACCCGCAAGCCGCGCAAGCGGGAGCGAGGCGGAAATAAAGATACGCTCAAAAGTCCGATGCGATCCCGTTGCGCTCCCAGTCGCCGAACCGCGTCGGTTCGGGGCCCTTCGGTCCCTGAACCTCTTTTGGGCCGGAAGAGGCGGCGGTTTGCGCGGCGCGCCGGGCCTCGGCCTCGGCAAGCGCTCGCTGGGCCGCCGGCGTCAGCGATTTGCGCGCATAGGTCGGACCGGTCCCCGACAATATGGACGGTTCGTCCGCCATGTCATGTCCTCCGGCCGGCGAGACGAACTGTCATCGCGTGAAAACGGCCACCCATAATAAATCATGCCCAAAATGAGCGAACATGGTGGCGATTCTTATATTTGGCATATTCACGTGTCACGAATCTTATCCGCTGCGATCGAACGCGCAACGGATGCGTTATCTGTCATCCCTCATCCTTAAGCGATGTACTTAACCTCATGCAGTCAACCAGATTCGCACCGCCTACCGAGGTCCCCGGCCTCGCAGCCCGGCGCATCGCAGCGGATATTCTCGACGGCGTCCTGCATAAGCGTCGCACGCTCGACGAGCAGCTCGAGGGCGCCGCCGCGCATCCCGGCCTGAAAGCGCTTGCCGATCGCGACCGCGCGTTGATGCGGCGTCTGGTAGCGACGATCCTGCGCCGGCTCGGAACCCTCGGCCATGTGCTGTCGCGGCTCCTCGATCGCGGCATCCCGACCGATGCGCCACGCGCACAGAGCGCGCTTTTGATCGGCGCGGCGCAGATTCTCTGGATGGACGTGCCGGATCATGCTGCCGTCGATCTGTCGGTACGGCTTGTCCAATCGGATCGCCGCGCCGCGAAATATGCGGGACTTGTCAACGCGGTACTGCGCCGCTGTGCACGCGAAGGCCAGCACTTGATCGATGGGGTCCGGTCGGAAGCGCTCGATGTCCCGCCCTGGCTGATGGCGCGGTGGACCGCCCACTATGGCGAGAGTATCGCGAAAGCCATCGCCACAGCGATCGGCCACGAACCGCCCCTTGATCTCACCGTCAAGGCCGACGCGGCGCACTGGGCGACTCGTTTGCACGGCGAAGCCTTGCCGACCGGAACCGTTCGCACCTCGTTGCAGGGCCCGATCGCGATGCTGCCCGGATTTTCAGAAGGGCAGTGGTGGGTGCAGGACGCCGCCGCGGCGCTGCCGGTGCGGCTGTTCGGTGATATCGCCGGACGGCGCATCGCCGACCTCTGCGCAGCACCCGGCGGCAAGACCGCGCAACTCGTGCAGGCCGGCGCGGACGTGACCGCGATCGACCGGTCGCCAAATCGGGTAGCGCGGCTGCGCGAAAATCTCGGCCGGTTGTCGCTGGGGGCGCGGGCGCTCGTCGCCGATGCCGTCGAATGGCAGGATGATGTCGCCGGCGAAGGTTTTGACGGCGTGCTGGTCGACGCGCCCTGCTCCGCGACAGGCACCATCCGCCGTCATCCGGACGTGGCCTGGCTCAAGCAGGATTCGGATATCGCGGCGCTGACAGCCCTGCAAAACCGCTTGCTGCAAAAAGCGCTCGCGCTGCTCAAGCCCGGCGGAACTCTAATCTACTGCACCTGCTCGCTGGAACCCGAGGAGGGTGAGCAGATCGTCGCCGTGCTGCTCGCGTCCGAGTCAGGAGTCCGGCGCGCGCCGGTCAGCGCCGCGGAAGTGGCCGGACTGGAGGATATCGTGACGCCGGCGGGCGATCTGCGCACCCTGCCCTGCCATCTGCCGCACGACGATCCGAGGCTCGGCGGGCTCGACGGTTTCTACGCGGCACGATTGACCAAGACCTGATTTCCAAAGGCGATTCGCGACATTTCAAGATGGTGCGTTACCGGCCTTTCCGGATTAAAAAGGATTTTGCGAAAGAGTCCCCCGTCAACTCAAGGGATTCGCGGGAATCCTCACACCAAAGGCACAGCGTGTCGGTCGCTCATCGCAGACGCATTTCAACGCTGTTGCTCCGCCGCTTCGCGCGACGGACGATCGCGCGCGTCGGAGACGGCCCGGCGGCGTTGTCGCGGCTGTGGCCCAGCCGCACCGACCGCCTGATGATCGCGCCGCACGACCTGCGCACCGCCGACGCCACCCGCGCTGCAGAGATCTACGCCGGTCGTTTCGTGTTCGCGGGCAAGATCATCACCTGTCATTCCCGCTCGATCTTCGACCTCGAGCCGCCGTCGGAGGATTGGGAAGCCGCCCTACTGGGTTTCGGCTGGCTGCGGCATCTGCGCGCCGCCGACACCGCGATCACGCGCGCCAATGCGCGATCGCTGGTCGACGACTGGATGTCGAACCCGGCGCGCAAGCGGCCGCTGGGGCGGCGCGCCGACGTCATGGCACGTCGCGTCATTTCGCTATTGTCGCAGGCGCCGCTTGTGCTCAGCGATACCGACGGAAAATTCTATCGCCGATATCTGCGCGCACTTGCCCGCGACATCCGCCTGTTGCGTTTCGGCCTGCACGACGCACCCGACGGCGTGTCACGGCTCCAGGTTCTGATCGCGCTGTGCTACGCCGCGTTGTGTCTTGCGAACCAGGCCCGCAACATCCGCACTGCGACGCGCAAGCTGTCCGACGAATTGCGTCGGCAGATCCTGCCCGACGGCGGCCATGTCTCACGCAATCCCGGCGCCTTGATCGAACTGCTGATCGACCTGTTGCCGCTCCGGCAAACCTTCGCCCCGCGCAACATCGCGCCGCCGCCAGCACTGCTGAACGCCATCGACCGCATGATGCCGATGCTGCGCTTCTTCCGTCACGGCGACGGCAGTTTCGCGCTGTTCAACGGCATGAGCGGTGCGCCATCCGACCTCCTGGCAACGCTTCTGGCCTATGACGACACCCGCGGCATACCGATGGCCAATATGCCGCACACCGGCTTCCAGCGGCTCGACGCCGGCGCGACGACGCTGATCGTCGATACCGGACCACCGCCGCCGTCGAACCTCAGTGAAGCAGCGCATGCCGGCTGCCTGTCGTTCGAGCTGTCCTCCGGTCCAAACCGGATCGTGACCAATTGCGGCACGCCCTCGAGCGGCCGTGACAACTGGCGCGCCTTCGCACGCACCACGCCGGCGCACTCCACGCTGACCTGCCATGCGACATCGTCGTGTCAGTTCGTCGAACAATCGGCGATGAAGCGCTTGCTGCAGGGCGCGCCGATCGTCAGCGGTCCAGCCAATGTCGAAAGCGCCCGCGAGACCGTGGACGAGGGCGAACGGCTGACGGCGTCGCATGACGGCTATCGCGCCCGATTCGGCCTGATCCATCGCCGCGTGCTGACGATGGCGCATGACGGCTCCCGGCTGGAGGGCGAGGACACGCTGGCGCCGGCGCCCGGCGGCCGCATCAAGGGCAGCCAGATAGATTACGCATTGCGTTTTCATCTGCATCCGTCGGTCAAGGCGAGCCGCCTCAACGATGCGCGCGGGGTGATGCTGGTGTTGCAAAACCGCGAGGTCTGGACGTTCGAGGCACCAGACGACCGGGTCGACCTCGAAGACAGCGTGTTTCTCGCCGGCAACGACGGGCCCCGCCGCACTGCGCAGATCGTGATTTATCAGAACGCCCGACTGGTCCCCAGAGTGCGCTGGAGTATCGTCCGTTCGGCCACTTCGCCCACGGCCACCAACGCCCGCCGCAATGCGAGCCGACAGCCGGAATTGCCGCTGTAGCGGCATCCAGCACCCCCGACGCCGCAATACCGGACAAGGCCGGTTTCATCCGCGGGAAAATCATGCTAACCGGCCGCCTTATTCCCCCAGGATCGATATCATGACCGACCATCCGCGCCGCGTGACCCGCGCACTGCTTTCCGTTTCCGACAAGACCGGCCTGATCGAGTTTGCTCGCGCACTGGCCGGGCAAGGCATCGCGCTGGTCTCCACTGGAGGCACCGCCAAGGCGATCACCGCTGCGGGACTGAAGGTCAGCGATGTCTCCGATCTCACGGGCTTTCCGGAAATGATGGACGGCCGGGTCAAGACGCTACATCCGAATGTGCACGGCGGCCTGCTCGCGATCCGCGACAACGCCGATCATGCCAAGGCGATGAAGGATCATGGCATCGCGCCGATCGACCTGCTCGTCGTCAATCTCTATCCGTTCGAAGCGACCGTCGACAAAGGCGCCGATTACGAGGATTGCATCGAGAACATCGACATCGGGGGCCCCGCGATGATCCGAGCCGCCGCGAAAAACCATGGCGATGTCGCGGTCGTTGTCGAGCCGCAGGACTATCAGGTGGTGCTCGACGAGCTCAAAGCCAATGCGGGCGCGACCACGCTGAGCTTGCGCAAGCGTCTTGCCGCGAAAGCCTATGCGCGCACCGCCGCCTATGACGCAGCGATTTCCAATTGGTTTGCGGTACAGCTTGCGACCGACGCGCCGGACTATCGCGCCATCGGCGGGCGTCTCGCGCAGACGCTGCGTTATGGTGAAAACCCGCACCAGACCGCCGCGTTCTACCGCACGCCGGAGCGTCGCGCCGGCGTCGCGACCGCGCGTCAGTTGCAGGGCAAGGAGTTGTCCTACAACAACATCAACGACACCGACGCGGCCTATGAGTGCGTCGCCGAATTCGATGCGACCCGCACCGCTGCCTGCGTCATCATCAAGCACGCCAATCCCTGCGGCGTCGCGGAAGGCGCAGATCTGGCTGACGCCTATCGCAAGGCGCTCGCCTGCGACACCACCTCGGCCTATGGCGGCATCATCGCCTTCAACCGCACGCTGGACGTCAACGCGGCCAATGCGGTGGCCGCTATCTTCACCGAAGTGATCATCGCGCCCGATGCGACCGAGGAAGCGATTGCGATCATCGGCAAGCGCAAGAATCTCCGGTTGTTGCTCGCGGGCAGCCTGCCCGATCCGCGCGCGCGCGGCCTGACCGCAAAGACGGTGGCCGGCGGACTTCTGGTGCAGGGCCGCGACAACGCCGTCGTCGACGACATGGCGCTGAAGGTTACGACGAAGCGAGCGCCGACCGACGCCGAAATGCGCGATTTGCGCTTTGCGTTCCGCGTCGCCAAGCACGTCAAGTCGAACACCATCGTCTATGCCAGGGATCTCGCCACCGTCGGCATCGGAGCGGGACAGATGAGCCGCGTCGACTCCGCGCGCATCGCCGCGCGCAAGGCGGAAGACGCGGCGCACGAGCTGAAGCTCGCGGAACCTTTGACCAAAGGCTCGGTTGTGGCGTCGGATGCCTTCTTCCCATTCGCCGACGGTATGCTGGCCTGCATCGAGGCGGGCGCAACCGCCGTCATTCAGCCGGGCGGCTCGATGCGCGACGACGAGGTGATCAAGGCAGCGGACGAGCACGGCATCGCCATGGTGTTCACCGGCATCAGGCATTTCCGGCATTGAAGCCGGTCGCTTCGAGGTTCCGGCAGCAATCGCTGCTGTGTTCTTTCTTCTAGGATGTTACGGTTCTTCCTCGGACGACGCGAAACCTTGAGAGCACAAACATTGAAAGTGAACGTGAGGCAAAAACGGATGAGATCGGTGGTCGGCGGAGCACTGCTGCTCTTTGGGATGTCGGCGCTGCCGGTGCTTGCGGCGGATGGGAAAAACACCACCGCGAACGCGATACCCGCCGGGGCGGCATCGTGCTCACCGTGTCACGGCAAGCAGGGAGAGGGCCAGCCGACAACCGGAGTGCCGCGTCTTGCGGGTCTCAATGCACAATACCTCGAACATCAGCTGGCGAGTTTCAAGGACGGCACGCGCAAGAATCGCATCATGCAGATGATCGCGTCGGACCTGTCGGACGGCGAAAAAAATGCGATAGCAAGCTACTATGCCGACATCATGACGCCGAAGTCCGAAACCGCGCCGGCTGACGCGGCCGTGATCGCCGCAGGAGCGAAGCTTGCCGCGACCGGCGAGTGGTCGAAAGACCTGCCCGGTTGCGGACAATGTCACGGGGCCGCCGGCCTTGGCGTCGGAACGGACTTTCCGCGTCTCGCGGGACAATGGGCTGTCTATATCGAGAAAGCACTTCGGTCGTGGAAGGCCGGCGATCGCAAGAACGATCCGATGGGCGTGATGGCCAATGTCGCGAACAAGCTGACCGACGACCAGATCAAGAGCCTCGCCGCTTACTACGAGAGCCTGCCGGTAACGGCGCCGGCCCATGCATCGGAGACCAAGCCATGACACGCAATCCGGTTGCCCCTTCGATCCCGGCCGCGGCCGTTCTCGCCCTCGCGGCTGCGGGCTTCATCGGATACATGCTGTCTGCCAGCGCGGCGACCCCACTGACAGGCGCAACGCCTGAACAGCCCCCCGCACCAAAAGCGGAAGCCGCGCGTCCCTCATATACGCCGCCCGCGGACAGCGACATTCCGGACGGGCCTTTCGGCGACATGATCCGGCTCGGCGAGGCGATCTTTCACGACACCCAGCACAATGCGAAGGGCTTCATCGGCAACGACCTGCAGTGCTCGAACTGTCACATCGATCGCGGCCGTCAACCGAACTCGGCGCCGTTGGGCGCCGCCTATCTTCTTTACCCGGCCTATCGCGCCAAGAACGGCCGCGTGAATACCTTTCAGGAGCGGCTGCAAGGCTGTTTCCGCTTCAGCATGAACGGCAAGGCGCCTCCGTTCAACGACAAGGTGCTGGTGGCGCTCGAGACCTATGCCTACTTCCTGGCGAAGGGCGCTCCGACCGGCATCGCCGTCAAGGGCCAAGGCTATCCCAAGCTGAAAGCGCCGGATCAGCCGGCCGACTATGATCGCGGCGCCAAGGCTTACGCACAGCATTGCTCCCTCTGTCATGGCGCCGACGGCAAGGGACAAAAATCGGCCGACGGACAAACCGTGTTTCCGCCGCTATGGGGACCGCGCTCGTTCAATTGGGGGGCGGGCATGGCCTCGATCAACAACGCCGCGGGCTTTATCAAGGCCAACATGCCGCTCGGTCTCGGCGGCTCACTGAGCGATCAGGATGCGTGGGACATCGCCACCTACATGGACAGCCAG
Source organism: Nitrobacter sp. JJSN (assembly GCF_051912485.1). Lineage (GTDB taxonomy): Bacteria > Pseudomonadota > Alphaproteobacteria > Rhizobiales > Xanthobacteraceae > Nitrobacter. The sequence goes on from NZ_CP196822.1 coordinate 3,603,994, forward strand.
GAGCGGCCGCAGGATCCGAGGTTTGTCGATTCAGTCACGGAGACCCGCAAGCGATTCCACGACGAGCCGACATCGAAATATGGCCTGGTCGTGAACGGCGTCCTGCTTGGCGAGAAGTCGCCGCCGTCAGGGACGATCAACGCGACGGATTGAACGCGCAGGCGCAGCTACTCGCGCACGCGGGACAACAGCGCAAGCCCGGCGACGAAGAACAGCACCAGCACCGCCATGCCCGCCTTCTGGCTTGCGGTGATCGCGGTGATGAAGCCGATCAGCAACGGGCCGATGAACGACGTCACCTTTCCGGTGAGCGCGAACAATCCAAAAAACTGCGCGATGCGGTCTTTCGGCGCGAGCCGGATCAGCAACGTCCGCGAGGCCGCCTGCAAAGGACCGCCGGCTCCGCCGATCAGGCAGCCGAGGATGAGGTAGGCCTTCTCCGCGGGTGACGCGAACAGCCCGCCGCCGGGCACGGGCGGCGCGACCTTCACGAACAGGATCGAATCCTTCTCCACCATCAGGATCGCCGCGATCGATAACAATAAGACAGTCATGCTCGCTGCGATGACGACTTTCGGACCCACCTTGTCGTCGAGCTTGCCGCCGATCCACGCGCCGAGCGCGCCGGCAACGGCAAGCAGGATGCCGAACACTCCCATCTGTATGGTTTGCCAGCCGAAGGTGCCGGCGGCATAAATGCCGCCGAATGCAAACAGCGACACCAGCCCATCAGTGTAGATCATGTTGGCGAGCAGGAAGGTCGCGATCGATTTTCGCTTTGGCAGTTCACTGAGCGTTCCGCGCAGTTCGATCAATCCTTCGCGCAGCGCCGCTCGCACCGGACGCTTGGCCGGGAAATCCGGTGTCAGCAAAAACATCGGCAGCACGAAGATGATGAACCAGAGGCCGGTCAAGGGACCCGTGATGCGATCGCCCTGATGGGTGACGGGATCGAGACCGAACAGCGGCGACAAGCCGAACAGAGTTTTGCCCGTGGCGGGATTGGCGGCGAGGAAGCCGAGCACCAGGACGAGGCTGAGGATGCCGCCGATGTAGCCGGTGGCCCATCCGGTCCCCGAAAGTCGGCCGATCTTGTGGGGCGGCACCAGCGACGGCATCATCGCGTTGTTGAACACGGTGGCGAACTCGACGCCGATGGTGGCGATGCCATAGGCGATCAATAGCGGCAGAATTACGCTCGGGTCGCCGGGCTTACCGATCCACATCAGGCTGGAGCCGATCACCAGCAGCGCACCGAAGGTTGCGATCCACGGCTTACGCCGGCCGCTGGCATCGGCGATGGCGCCGAGCACCGGCGAGGCGAGCGCGATCACGATGCCGGCCGCGCCCGTCGCAAATCCCCACAGCGATTGCCCCTCGACCGGCGTCGCCGCGACGAAGGTTGCGAAATAGGGCGCGAATACGAAGGTCGTGATCAGCGTGAAATAGGGCTGCGCCGCCCAGTCGAACATGATCCAGCTCGCAACCGCCGTGCGTGACGCATAGCGCGTCTCAAGTTCGGCATTGCCTGCTGGTATGGCCGTCGTCACCGTCATGATCGATATGTCCCGTCGGATCACGCGGGGCGTCTGGCCTCGCGCGCCGAAATCCCTATAGCATTGATTGGTTGACGGAACGACACCACAGCGGGATGAGGGTTCCGCTCGCATTGGAATCGATCGTTCATGATTTTAGATCAATTCGATCCAAAATCATCGTGATCGAGCATCACCCATGGAGCAATGCATGATCCGCCGCAGGCCATTCCGACACATGTTTTTCGTGATCGCCTTTTCCGTGATCGCTGCATTGATGGTGATTGGGACGCCCGCGTCCGCGCAGGATGCACGCGGCGCTTCCCCGCTGCTCTCATCCGGTGTGAGCCGTCCGACGGTCGCGAAACACGGCATGGTGGTGGCGCAGGAGGAACTCGCAGCCGCGATCGGCGCGCAGGTGCTGGCGCGTGGCGGCAATGCAGTCGATGCGGCGGTGGCGACCGGCTTCGCCATGGCGGTCACCTATCCGCGCGCCGGTAATATCGGCGGCGGCGGCTTCATGGTGATTCACCTTGCCGATCGCAATCGAGACATCGCCATCGACTATCGCGAGACCGCGCCGGCCGCGACAACCCGCGACATCTTCCTGGGCGCCGACGGCAAACCGGAGCCTGCGAAGTCGCGCGATTCGGCGCTTGGCATCGGCGTGCCCGGAACCGTGGCTGGCCTCGCTTTGGCGCTCGACAAATACGGCTCGGGCAAGTTTGCGCTCGCCGATCTGCTCAAGCCAGCGATCACGCTGGCGCGTGACGGGTTCAAAATCGACGACGACACCGCCGACACGCTGCCGCAATGGCACCGGCGTCTCGCGCCTTGGCCGTCGTCCATTGCGATATTTTCGCGCCCCGACGGCAGCTCGCTGCGCGATGGCGACCTTCTGATTCAAACCGATCTGGCCGCGACCCTGACCGCGATCGCCGAGGGCGGGCCACGAGGCTTTTATGAAGGCCCGGTGGCTTCGAAGCTGGTGAAGGCAATCCGCGCCGCCGGCGGGATCATGACGCTGGATGATCTGAAGTCCTATCAGCCGCTGGTCCGCGAACCGGTGCGCGGCAGCTACCGCGGCTACGACATTGTCTCGATGCCGCTGTCGTCGTCCGGCGGCACCGTGCTGATGGAATCGCTGAACATCCTCGAAGGATTTCCGATGCGCGATCTGCATCAGGGTTCGGTCGATTCGCTGCATCTTCTGATCGAGGCGATGAAGCGCGCCTATGCCGACCGCGCGCGCTATCTCGGCGATCCCGCCTTCGTGCACGCGCCGATCGCAACGCTGCTCGCCAAGGACTATGCCGCAAAGCAGCGCGCCTCGATCGACATGACCCGCGCGATGCCCGCCGACGCGGTGCCATTGCCGCCACCGCACGAGGGCGAAAACACCACGCATTTTTCCGTGGCCGATGCCTTCGGCAACGCGGTCAGCAACACATATACGCTCAACTTCAGCTACGGCGTCGGACTGGTGGCGGAAGGCACCGGCGTCCTCCTCAACAACGAGCTTGACGATTTCACCGCAGCGCCGGGCGCGTCGAATGCCTATGGCCTTGTCGGGTTCGAGGCCAACCTGCCCGGCCCCGGCAAGCGCCCGCTGTCCTCGATGACGCCAACCATCGTGCTGAAGGACGGCAGGCCGGTGCTGGTGACGGGATCGCCCGGCGGCAGTCGCATCGTCTCCACGGTCCTGCAGGTGATCGTCAACGTACTCGACTACGATATGAACATCGCTGCCGCGGTCGATGCGCCGCGCTTGCATCATCAATGGCTGCCGGATCAGGTCCGCGCCGAGCACGGCTTCCCCGAGCAAATTATCGCGGGATTGCGAACGAGGGGCCACACCGTCGTTGTGCCGATGGGACAGACCTCCGCCAACTCCATCGCCATCACACCGGATGGCTTCTTCGGGGCGGCGGATCCGAGAACGCGCGGGTCGAGTGCTGCGGGATATTGAGACAGGCGGGCCGGTCAAGCCCGCCGGGGCATAGCTGAGCCCTGTCGCTGATAATATTTACCCGGGTAATATTGACGTGTAAATTATATCCGGGTAATAATAGTCAGCCTAACCATAATGGACATACCGATGATCCGCGATCAGACCTCCTGTTTCACCGCGTTCGAGGGCCAGCGGCGCATCGCATCCGGCCCGCTCGCCGATGTCGCGCTCGCGGTCAAGCGCGCGGAGACGCGCACGACCGCTCCGATCGCGATCTACAGCGACGCGACCGGGCGCCCGATCGACCTCGATCTGCGCGGGTCCGACGACGAGATCGCCGCGCGCCTGCAGCGGACCTTGCCGACCGAGGCGACCGAACCGCGCGGCCGCGGACGGCCGAAACTCGGCGTGGTCGCGCGCGAGGTGACGCTGCTGCCGCGACACTGGGAGTGGCTGAGCGCGCAGCCCGGCGGCGCGTCGGTCGCCTTACGCAAACTGGTCGACGAGGCGCGCCGTGCCAATGGCGACAGGGATCGCCACCGCGTAGCGCGCGACGCCGCCTATCACTTCATGTCCGCGATGGCGGGCAATCTTGCAAACTTCGAGGAAGCCACACGCGCGCTATACGCCGACGACCAACGGCGGCTGGCAGACTTGATCGCCGGCTGGCCGGACGACATCCGCGATCACGTCAATAAACTCGCTTTCGGCGGTGCCGTCTGAACTCACGCAAGGATCCGATCATGACCGCCGCGCGACCGCTGTGGCAGGCGTACCTCGCCTTCCTGATGCCGATGATGTTGAGCAACGTCCTGCAGTCGCTGTTCGGCACCATCAATGGCATCTACCTCGGCCAGATGATCGGCGTCGATGCGCTCGCCGCCGCCTCGATCTTCTTTCCGGTGATGTTCTTCTTCATCTCCTTCATCATCGGGCTCGGCGCGGGTTCGTCGGTGCTGATCGGCCAGGCGTGGGGCGCGCGCGCAGGGGACAAGGCGAAGGCGATCGCCGGGACCACGCTGGCGCTGACATTGCTCGGCGGCGGCGTGATCGCGGTCGGCGGCGGGCTGTTCGCACGCCATCTGATGGTCGCGCTGGCAACGCCGCCCAACATTCTCGACGCCGCGACCGACTACGCCCGTATCATGTTGGTCACCATGCCGGCGACGTTCACTTTCCTGCTGGCCACCGCGATGATGCGAGGCGTGGGCGACACCGTTACTCCTTTATGGGCGCTAGCGATCTCGACCGTGATCGGGCTCGTCGTCACGCCGGCGCTGATCCAGGGATGGTTTGGGATGCCGCAGCTCGGCGTCGCCAGCGCCGCGATTGCCGCCGCGATCTCGTCGGTCGTGACGCTGTTGTGGCTCGGTGTGCACATGCGGCGGATAAATCATCCGCTGGCGCCCGATGCGGTGCTTCTGCGCGCCATGCGGCTCGATCGCGAACTGCTCGGCAAGGTGCTGCGCATCGGAGTGCCCACCGCGGTCCAGCTCGTGGTGATGTCGCTCGCGGAAATCGTCCTGCTCGGCATCGTCAACGGGTTCGGCTCCGAGGCCACGGCCGCCTATGGCGCCGTCAACCAGGTGTTGAGCTACGTACAATTCCCGGCGATCTCGATCGCCATCACCGCGTCGATCTTCGCGGCGCAAGCGATCGGCGCGGGTCATAACCAGCGGATCGGTTCGATCGTGCGCACCGGGATGTGGCTCAATCTGCTTTTGACCGGCGGCCTTGTGGCGCTCGGCTACCTGCTGTCGCGGATCATCATCGGACTTTTTATCACGAGCCCCGAGGTCCTCGATCTGGCGCAGACGCTGTTGTTCCTCGTGCTCTGGAGTACGATCCCGTTCGGCATGGCCACTTTGTTCTCAGCCACCATGCGCGCGAGCGGCACGGTGCTGGTGCCGACGCTGCTGTCTATTCTCGCGATCGTCGCGGTCGAGGTGCCCGTCGCGGTCGTGCTCAGCCGCCGGATCGGGGTCGAAGGCGTCTGGATCGCCTACCCCGCCGCATTCTGCACCATGATGGTGCTGCAAATGGCCTTCTACCGGTTGGTCTGGCGCAAGCGCGAGATCAAGCGGCTGATCTGATGGGATAGAGTCGTCTAACGGCACGCGAGCCGGTACCGAAGAGAACTCAGGACACAACAAATACGGAGCACATCCATGCGCATTCTCGTTGTGGGAGCCGGCGCGACCGGCGGCTATTTCGGCGGCAGGGTGCTCCAGGCCGGTCAGAATGTCACCTTTCTGGTGCGTCCTAAACGCGCCACTGAGCTGGCGAGCGCCGGTCTCGTAATCAGGAGCCCGCACGGCGACGTGACGCTGACGAATCCGCCGACGGTGCAGGCCGACGCGCTGAGCGAGACGTTCGACGTCATCCTGCTGAGCTGCAAGGCCTTCGATCTCGATGACGCGATCAAGTCATTTGCGCCCGCGGTCGGGCCACACACGGCGATCATCCCGTTGCTCAACGGGATGCGGCATATGGAGACGCTCGACGCGAAATTCGGTCGCGAGCGCGTGCTCGGCGGCCTGTGTTCGCTCGCGGTCACACTCAGCGAGAAGCGTGAAGTGGTCCAGCTCGCGCCGATGCAGTCGCTTGGTTTCGGTGAACGCGACGGCGGCACAAGCGACCGCGTCAAAGCCATCACTGAGGTCTTCGCCAGCGGCAATTGCGGATCGCAGGCGTCCGAGCACATCATCCAGGACATGTGGGAGAAGTGGGTGTTTTTGGCGACGCTGGCCGGCGCCACCTGCCTGATGCGCGCGTCCATCGGACAGATCGTCGCCGCGCCCGGCGGGCGGGATTTCATCCTCAGCACCCGCGACGAAATCGCCGGGATCGCAAAGGCGGCCGGTCATGCGCCGCGCGAAGCAATCATGACCCGCACCACCGGAATCCTGACGACGGAAGGCTCGCCACTGACCGCTTCCATGTTCCGCGACATCGAGGCGGGCGCGCGGGTCGAGGCCGATCACATCATCGGCGATCTCATCACCCGCGCCGAGGCCGCGAAGCTGCCGGTGCCGAAGCTGCGCACGATCTATACGCATCTGAAGGCGTATGAGAAACAGCGGGGATGACCGCCACAGCGGTCCTCAGAAATCGAGGTCCACGTAGGTGCGCGATGCCGGCACGCCCGCCAGCCACTCGCTTAGCAGCGGACGGAACGAGGGCCGCGACTTGATCCGCGCGTACCAGGCCTTTGCCGCCTCGTCCTCGGCCCATGGCACATCGCCGAGATAATCAATCGCCGACAGGTGCGCCGCGGCGGCAAGATCAGCATAGGTCAGCCGATCACCGGCCAGATAATTCCGTGTCCGCGCCAGCCAGCCGATATAGGCCAGATGATAGCGCACATTCGCCTTGGCCGCGCGGATCACATCGGTCTCGGGCGGCCCGCCGCCGATGTCCTCGCCCATGAAGCGCTTGTAGATGCGCTCCGTCACCAGCGGGCTGGAGACTTCCTCGAAGAATTTCTCGTTGAACCATGCCATCAGGCGGCGCACCTCGATGCGCTCGGGCATCGACACAGGCAATAGCCGCCGCTCGCCGACCCGTTCGCCATAGGTCTCGTCGAGATAGTCCGCGATGATGCTGGCGCCGGGGACCGCGGGAACGCCTTCGGCGATCAGCACCGGCGTGGTGCCGGCCGGGTTAAGCGCCAGGAATGCTTCGCGCCGCTCCCACACCCGCTCCTCCACCGGCCGCACGTCGAGGCCGTGCTCGCCGAGAACAAGGCGAATGAAGCGCGATTGCGGACAGAATGGATGGTGAAACAGCGTGAACATGACGCCCTTGATAGGTTTGCGATGCTTAAAAAAGTATCTCTAATGCGTTAACGGCGCTGGCCCTCGACCGGCCGGAGCTCCCCGGGGCGCGTGATCGCGGGTCAGACGAATTTCGGCATTGCCGCAATGCGGCGAATAAGCGAGAAAAGCCTGCCATCTGGCGTCGAATGCGATTCGGAGCAGGAATTCCATGTTTTCCGATGTGATCAGAGCCGTCATTCTGGGGATCGTCGAAGGCGTCACCGAATTCCTGCCGGTGTCCTCGACCGGCCATCTGCTGCTGGCGGAGCGCTTCTTCGATCTCGGTGCGGGAAATTTCTGGAACACGTTCACGGTTCTGATCCAGCTCGGCGCGATTCTCGCGATTGTCGTGATCTATTTCTCCAAACTGTGGCGGATCGCGCTCGGCGCGCTTTCCAACCCTGAGGACCGGCGCTTCGTGATCGGCGTTCTCGCGGCCTTCCTGCCGGCCGTCATCGTCGGGCTGATCGCTGGCAAATACATCAAGGAGCTGCTGTTCAATCCGTGGGTGGTATGCTTCTCGCTGATCGTCGGCGGAGCGGTACTGATGTGGGTCGATCAGCTTGATCACCGGCCGCGCGAACACGACGCCACAACCTTTCCGCTGCCGATGTATATCTGGATCGGCATCGCGCAGTGCACGGCGATGATTCCCGGCGTGTCGCGCTCCGGCGCCACCATCGTCTCGGCGATGCTGCTCGGCGCCGACAAGCGCGCGGCGGCGGAGTTTTCCTTCTTCCTCGCGATCCCCACCATGATCGGGGCCTTCGCCTATGATTTCTACAAAAGCCGCGCCGAGATGACGACCGAGCATCTCGGGATCGTCGCGATCGGCTTCGTGGTGTCGTTCGTCACGGCGATCGTCGTGGTGAAGGCGTTTTTGAGCTACGTTACGCGTAACGGCTTCACGTTCTTCGCCTGGTGGCGGGTGATCGTCGGCACGCTCGGCCTGATCGCGCTCGCGCTAGGGCGGTAATCTTTCCCGCGAACGCAGAGATGACACACCAGGCCTCTCACGCCCCCTTCGGCGCGAACTGGCCGGCCTTGCGGAAACGCCAGAGATACTGCGGCACCACGGCCTCCATCGAGTCCGGCGAGATCCCGAGTCCCTGCAACGTCAGACCTGCGGCCGTCGCCGCGTCGGAAACCACGTTGTCGGTCTTGAGCATCGTGACCTGATCGGGCGTCAATTTCAGCGCCCCCGGCGCGAACTGCAGGAACATCGCCTTGAGCCGGGCGATTGCGAACGGCACTGGCACCAATATCCGCTCGCGCTCGATGACCCGCAGGATGATCTGCATGATCTCGCGCATCGACAGCACTTCGGGGCCACCGAGTTCGTACACCGCGCCCGCCTTGGTCTTACCATCGACCGCGTCCGCGACGGCGGTGGCGACGTCGCCGACATAGACCGGCTGCAGCTTCGTCGCGCCGCCGCCGATCAGCGGCAGCACCGGCGACATCCGCGCCAGCGCGGCAAACCGGTTGGCGAACTGGTCTTCGGAGCCGAACACCACCGACGGCCGCAGGATGGTCGCGGACGGCACGGCCGCCAGCACCGCCTTTTCGCCGGCAGCCTTGGCGCGGGCGTAAGCCGAGTCCGATTTGCTATCGGCGCCGATCGCCGAGACATGCACCATGCGCGCACCAGCGGCCGCGGCCGCCTTCGCCACCGTCGCGGCGCCCTCGGCCACCACAGCTTCGAAGGTCTGCGCGCCGCTCTTGCTCAGAATGCCGACGAGGTTGATCGCCACATGGGAGTCGCGCATCGCCGTGCGAACCGACGCCGGATAGCGCAAATTGACCTGCACGGCATGGATCTGGCCGACTTTGCCGAGCGGCTGCAAATGTCCCGCCAGTTCCGGACGCCGGACCCCGACCCGGATACGGTAGTCCCGCTTGGCGAGCGCGCGAACCACATGCCGGCCGAGGAAGCCCGAGCCTCCGAAAACCGTGACGAGGGTATCCGTATTCGATGTCATGGTCTGATCCTCAAGGGCTTGGGTATCCGGTCGAAAACAGGGATATTCCGCCGTTCCGCGACACGTCAACAGGCCGGGCACCCAACCACCTATTCGAGCGCCTCTTCAAGGATTTGACAAGCGCGCGGCCGATGCCTACTAACCCGCCCGGGCCCAGGTGGCGGAATTGGTAGACGCGCTGGCTTCAGGTGCCAGTGGCTGCAAGGTCGTGAAGGTTCGAGTCCTTTCCTGGGCACCATTTTCTTCGGAAATTCTCCCCTTAAGCCTGCTCGCGACTTCCACCTCGCAGGCTTATCCCCGCGGGACAAATGCCAAGAATCGAAGAATCCGGGGCGAATTAGGAGCATACTCGCCTCTCCTTTTTTTGTTAAACTCATCCGTGCGTCAGGAGTGCAACGTTCATGGCAGTGTCCGAAATCATGCTTGCGGCGAGGCTAAACGATCAGGCCGAGATCTTTAAAGAAGCGGGTCGCTATGCCGAAGCCGAGCCGCTCTACAGACAAGCGCTGGCGATCTGCGCGAAAACGCGCGGGCTCGAGCACCCCTCTGTCGCGCTAGGGCTGACCGATCTGGCCGAACTATACAGCCTTCAGGGCCGCTACGCGGAGGCCGAGCCACTCTGCAAGCGGGCGCTGGCGACCTGGAGAAAAGCCCTTGGGCCCGATCACCCCGATGTCGTGCAATCGCTGAACGGTCTGGCCAAACTGTACAGCGCCCAGGGGCGGTACGCCGAGGCCGAGCCCCTCTACAAGCGGGCAATGGTGATCTTCGAGAAGGCGCTCGGCCCCGATCACCCCTCTGTCGCGTCGGCGCTGGACAATCTGGCCTCACTCTACAAAGACGAGGCCCGCTACGCCGAAGCCGAGGCCCTCTATAAGCGAGCGCTGGCGATCCGGGAGAAGGCGCTTGGTCCCGATAGCGCCGATGTCGCGAAATCGCGGAGCAATCTGGCCGGGCTGGAAAGCGCCCAGAAGGGGAATACCGGCAATCCCTAGATGCGGAAAAAAGCGCATCAAAAGACTCCGGACGACATCGACGAAAGGGTGGCAAGCTGTCATTGAGCGAAGTCTCGGCAGGACCGCAGCGAAGCTAATTCGTCGAACCGACCCTGCTCTCGGTCAGCCGATTACCGGGCTGCTACGTCCTGACGGCTTCCCGCCTGACGGTCATTGAATGCCCAGTCCGGCCGCCGAGACCGAAAGTGTCACGACCGCTGCACCGAGGATCATCCAGAGCGTATCCAGCTTTGTGGTCAACAACAGGATGAAGCACACCACCGCTATGCCAATCGTCACCGGACCCAGGAGCGCGGACTGCCCCAGGGGAATAGCGGCTGCGAGCAGCAAGCCCGCGCTGGCAATCACCACCGTTTGCAGGACGGCCTTGACCCTCGGATGCTCCATCTTGCGTCCTACGAAGTGCACGAGGGGAATGATCAGCAAGGCCGGGGTGATCATCGCCAGCCAGCCTGCTATCGCTCCCGGTATTCCTGCGACGAAGTAGCCAACGCTAACGACATACAGCCCCACCGGTCCCGGCGAGCTGCGCGTGATGACCACCGCCTCGTTGAGCTGCTCGTTGGTCAGCACATGGTAATGGTTCACGAGGCTGTCCTGGATGACGGACAGCGAAGCGAGCCCCGCGAAGGCTGTGACGGTGCCCTTGAGGAGCAGGAGATAGAGCAACACGATGTTCATGCTTGATGCTCCGGCAGGAAGAAGCCGACCACAGCAGCGAGCAACAGCACCTCGATGGGCGAGATGTGCAGGACGACATCAAGCGCGAACGCCACCGCCGCGACAGTGATCACCCGCGCCCTCGCTCCGGGTTTGTAAATCGGGTGGGCGATGGTCCAACAGGTCTTGACCGTGATGGCCACAGCGGCAGCTACAGCGCCTCGAAGGGCCGCTTGGACAAGCGTGTTATCCTGCCACTGGCTGAATACGGCGGTGATGAGGACCACCAGAAGAGTGCACGGAACCGACGCGGCCAGCAGCGCAACGATCGCGCCAGGCAAGCGTCCCAGAAGCCATCCGATAGCAGTACAGAAGGCAAGGAGGTTGGTGCCCGGCGTCAGCCTAGCGAGAGCGAAGGACAGTGTGAATTTGGGGTCGTCCACCCATCGCCGTTTTTCGACGATCTCGCGGTGAATGACTGCGGTTGTCGCGCTGCCACCACCAAGGGTCAGGTTTGCATATCTCGCGAATACAGAACCGATCTTGGCAACGCTGGGCGCAGCTACGGGCGCATGGTCGGATTCGGGCATTTGTGGCTCACGGCGGGCAAAGACGCTCAGCGTCTCAGTTTAAGGTGGTCCCGTGTCCCGACGTGGCGGTCTGCTGCACAAGCCTGCTGACGGCAAGCTGTGGGGCTGATTTTAGAATAGCACGCAATAATTCAGCCGGACAATCCCGACTCGGGAAGCCAGCGAGGGGTCGCGACGATAGAGTGGTGCATAACAAGCTTTGTCTTCTATCTAAAATCTCTTACATTTTCAATGACATAATGGAGGACCAGCCACAATCCATGGTCTAATGGGTGGTCTTTCGCGATGGTGCACGCCGGTTGCGATAATCTGTCGTGGATTGATGCGTTGAACCGCATTGACGGCGATGCAATATCCCGTTTCCGAAGATGAAGCAGCGATCATTTACAACAAATTTTTGACCATTCTTCTGCTGTGCATTTGCCTGACAGCGGGAAGCCTATATGCGACGTCAGGGAGTGGTCTCCCTCCCCTCAGAAATGGTGATTTGATCTTCCAAACATCTACGAGCAGCCAATCGAGCGCCATCCTGGTCGCTACGGCTGATCCATTTACCCATATGGGAATCATAAAAATCGAAGGCAAAAGCATACGGGTAATAGAAGCCGCCAGCGTCGTGAAGGAAACGCCTCTAAACGATTGGATAGGCCGCGGTGTCCTGAAGCGAATAGCGATCTATCGCGATGTTGGTCTTACTGAAGAGCAGACTGCCCGCATACTTTCCGCCGCAAAGGATCTGTACGGAAAACCCTACGATATATTTTTCTCTTTCAATAACGATGCCATTTATTGCAGTGAACTGCCGTACCTTGCTTACAGGGCGGCGGGCATCTCCATCGGAAAAATCCAGAAGGTCTCCGATCTGCATTTTGATAATTTCGTTGTTAAGAGGCTGATCCGGCAACGGTGGCAGCGTCATGCTGAATGCACGTCAAAGCAGTATGATTTTGAGCGGTGCTACAGGCATATTCTCCAGCAGGATTTGATTACTCCTGCCAGCATCGCCAACGACGCTAAATTCAAGAAAATCTATTCAAACTACCTTTTTTGATTTGTTTAACTTCATGAAATCGCTTCGCGACTTACCCCAAGCAGACTGCCGGGCTCGCTACGCTGGAGGCCGAACGATAGGCTTGCGCCGTGTACCCCCTCGTTTGTTGACGATTTCGACGATAGTTTAGCGCTCACATCGATTCGACGAGGCCGAGACAACATGACCATCCGCCTGCACCGCGGCGACCTGCCGGACCAGGACCTTGCGCGCTACACCCGTTCGGCTGCGATCGACACCGAGACCATGGGCCTCAATCCGCATCGCGACCGGCTCTGCGTGGTGCAGATGTCGCCGGGCGACGGCTCGGCCGACGTGATCCAGATCGCGAACGGGCAGCGTGACGCGCCGAACCTGAAAAAGCTGCTGGCCGATTCGAACATCGTGAAAATCTTCCACTTCGCGCGCTTCGATCTCGCCGCGCTCTACAACGCCTTAGGCGTGATGCCACAGCCGGTCTATTGCACCAAGATCGCCTCGCGGCTGACCCGCACCTACACCGATCGGCATGGCTTGAAGGATCTGGTGCGCGAGGTGCTCAACGTCGATCTGTCGAAGCAACAGCAATCGAGCGACTGGGGATCGCAGACGCTGAGCGATGCGCAGCTCGCCTACGCTGCTTCCGACGTACTGCATTTGCACGCCCTGCGCGACAGGCTCGATGCCATGCTGGCGCGCGAGGATCGTACCGAACTGGCGCGGGCCTGTTTCGACTTCCTGCCGACGCGGGCAAGGCTCGATCTTTCCGGCTGGGAAGCCGACGATATCTTCGCGCATTCGTGAACCACGCCACGCGCGATGGCGTCCGGCCGCAACGCGCTTCCGCCCCGTTTCGGTCACACTCCTCGTCCTCGGTGACGCCCGCGTAGCGGCGGTCGTCGCGGCAAGCTGCGATCGCGTTCAGGGTCGCGGATTGCGGCGCGGATCGTGATCCCGAACGCAAGGTTGTTATTGCGATGTCCGGGCTGCGAAACTCCGCGGTTCGGGGTAGAATGACCAGACAGGCGCCTGGAGCAACGGTGTATTCGGTTCAGAACCCCATCTATCAAGTTGGAACGCAGGCCGGCCTGGAGGCGCGTTTCGCCCGCGCGGCGCGCCACAGCCGCTTGGTGCGAGCGCTGCGGATCGCGGTACCGGCTGTGGTTGGTCTCGTAATGGCCGCGCTGGTTTCGATCGCAATCTTCAATCCCTTTCGTGCGCTGGCGAAGCTGCCGCTCGACATGGACAATCTCGTCGTCTCCGGAACCAAGATCACGATGGAGTCGCCACACCTTTCCGGCTTCACACCGGACCAGCGACCCTATGAGATGCAGGCCACGACGGCGACGCAGGACATCACCGATCCCGATCATATCGAGCTGCATACCTTACGCGCGAAGGTGCTGATGGAGGACCGCACGACGGTGATGCTGAATTCCCGCACTGGGTTGTTCGATACGAAAACACAAGTACTCGACCTGCAAAAGGATGTGCTCATGCAGTCTTCGACGGGATACGAGGCGCGGCTGAGCCATGCGCTGGTCGATATGGGTCGGGGCACCGTGACCTCGGACCAACCCGTCGACGTCAAATTGCTGAACGGGACGCTAACCGCTGACACCATGAAGGTCACCGAAAAGGGCGACGTGGTGCGATTCGAAAACAACGTCGTGATGCATCTCATTATGGACCGACCTCTCGCGGCCGCAGGTCCCGCAGGCGAGGAGTCGGCGCCTCCGCCGACCACCGCAGCGGAGCAGGCGCGCAACTCGCGCAATCCGCCACGCAAGCACGGCAATACGAGCGACGATACGAAATGAATCAGAGACACCGCCATCTCCCGCTGGCGACCCGCGTCGCCGGCTTGCTGTGCAGCGGATTGATCGCCTTCACCATCATGGCGGCCGGCGAAGCGGTCGGGCAAAGCGCGGTGCAGGGCGTGCCGAACGCGATGCAGGGCTTTTCCCAGAATCGCGATAAGCCAATCCAGATCGAGGCCGCCGCGCTGGAGATGCGCGACAAGAAAAAGGAGGCAACCTTCTCAGGAAACGTCAAGGTGGTGCAGGGTGACACCACGATGACGTCGAAGACTCTCGTGGTCTATTACGAGGGGGGCAGTTCGCCCGCTGACGGCAAAGCCAAGGCGCCAGCGAAGACGACGATGAAATCGGCGGCGCCGGGACCATCGGGCGCATCCTCGATCAAGCGCCTGGAGGCGAAGGGCAATGTGGTGGTGACCCAGAAGGATCAGGTCGTGACCGGCGAGACCGCTGTGTTCGACACCAAGACAAATCTGGTCACCATGCTCGGCGGGATCGTCCTGACCCAGGGCAAGAATGTGCTGCGCGGCGACAGGTTGATCGTCGACATGACCACGGGCGTGTCCCGCGTCGAATCGAACAACGGGCGGGTGCAGGGTCTGTTTCAGTCATCCGGGCAGGGAGGGCCACTCTCCGGGCCGATACCGCTCGGCGGGACGACACAAAAACCTAAATGATATCAGTAAATTGCCAAATAACTGGGCGGCGAGAGGTTGAACCTGGAACATCCCGTCTGTATCTAGCGCGAGCGGACTCGAGGCGGCGGCCGAGTTGGGCGTTGAGTTCAGGCGTTTCGCTGGGCAACGTCCGTTTCCTCATTCATGTTGATGCGGCGAATCAGTCGAGCGCCGCGGTGTACGTGCGAACGACCGTGAGAGGCTGAGCAAGCACCCATGGTGGATATCTTCAACGTGTTCCGCAAACGGCCGCAAAAGCGCGGGCCGCAAGCGTTTGCGCGGACGCAGGCGGACATCACGGCGCTCGGCGACACCATCGGCGACATGCTGACCAATCCGGTGCGCGATACGCCGCCGATCGCGCGCGGGGCTCCACGCGATGTACCGCCTGCCCCGCCCGTTCCGAAATCCCGGCCACCATCGCAGGTGCGTCCCTCGCCGCAAGCTCCCCATCCGCGTGCCGCCTCCCACGGAGGCGCCGCGCCGCAGGCAGCGACGCGTCCCGGTTACCTCGCCGTGCACGGCGTGGAAAAAAGTTTCGGCTCACGTCATGTCGTGCGCGGCGTCAGTATCTATGTCCGCCGCGGCGAGGCGGTCGGGCTACTGGGTCCGAACGGCGCCGGCAAGACCACGGTATTCTACATGATCACCGGCCTGATCCCGGCAGACCGCGGCACGATCGAACTCGACGGTCACAACGTGACGAAGCTGCCGATGTATCAGCGGGCGCGGCTCGGCATCGGCTATCTGCCACAGGAGGCCTCGATCTTCCGCGGCCTTACCGTCGAGCAGAACATCCGTGCCGTGCTCGAGGTCGTCGAGCCGAGCAAAAAGAAGCGCGAGGCCGAGCTCGATGCGCTGCTCGAGGAATTCAACATCAGCCGTTTGCGCAAGTCGCCGTCGATCGCGCTGTCCGGCGGCGAGCGGCGGCGCGTGGAAATCGCGCGCGCGCTGGCGACGCGCCCGAACTACATGCTGCTGGACGAGCCGTTCGCCGGCATCGACCCGATCGCGGTCGGCGACATCCAGGATCTCGTGCGCCATCTGACCAATCGTGGCATCGGCGTGCTCATCACCGACCACAACGTCCGCGAAACGCTAGGACTGACCGACCGCGCCTACATCGTCTACGCCGGTGAAATCCTGACCGAGGGCACCCCCGACGCGATCGTCAACGATCCCGACGTGCGGCGACTGTATCTCGGCGAGGAATTCCGCCTGTAGCGCCTATGCCGTCGGCTGCTCGACGATCGGAGCGCCCATCATATTTTCCCGGCTTGATTCTTTCGGCGCGCGGGACTCGAACCCTCACCAGCGGCCTTCATCGACATCGACACCAATTGCCGAACCGCGCTCATAGCTGCGATAGAAGCCGGCGCGTGGCACGACATAGCGCGGACGATCGTCGGGGCGTTCGTAGATTTCGCCGTCATCATCGTCGTCATGCCAGCGTTCGACATAACGCGGCGCGTGTGTGCGGTAGCAATTCCCGTCGTCGTCGCAAATCATATGAGCCTGAGCGATCGGCGCGACTTGCGGGGCTTCGTCATTGAATGAGAAGTCCGCGGCGGACGCCGGGAGCACGAACAGCAAACTCGCGGCGGCAACAAGAAGGCTTGTCTTGAACATATGAAGTTTCCTCGTGGTGCTTTGCGCGGCGAAGCCGGCCAGCTTGCCGAAGCTGAACCGTGTCGGTGGCCAAATTTGGAACTTCAGCGGGCGTATCGGCGGCGGGATGACCCCTGTCTCGCCGCATTCTTCGGTCTTCCTCCTTGGCAAAATGGGGAGCATGAAAATGAAGACAATCATTGCCGTGGTTGCGTTGGCATTGCCGCTGCTATCGTCGGCGGCGCTGGCGCAGGAGCGTACCGGTGACGCTGCGCTGGGCGCGCTGTCGGGTGCAGTGGTCCTGGGTCCGGTCGGGGCACTCGCCGGCGCTGTGGTTGGCTATACCGCCGGGCCGTCGATTGCGCATTCGTGGGGACTGCGTCACTCGTCGTCCAGGCGGCAGCGTCAATCCGCCAAACAATCGCACCGGCGGCTGACGACCACGAACGACAGCCGCCGCGCGGCGGATGCGCAGACCGCAAGCCCGAAAGCAACACCAGCAGCGGCCGCTGCACCGTCGACGATGCCTCCGGTGCAAGCCTTAGATTGACAAGCCTTCTTGGATTGACAAGCTTGGGATTGAGTAGCGGCTGCGTGCGTAAACCACGCCGTTTACGCGCTGCGATAGCAATGCGGACAAACGTGTTTCCGGATTCGGGCTCTGTCTGAGTTGAATTTCGTCGCCGTCAAGGCGTGTACATCCGGCCGCAAAAAAGTTAAGCAAGAATCGGACCAATTTTTGGACCGGTCTTGGCATGGCGCTGACGCAGAGACTCGAATTCCGACAATCCCAGTCGCTGGTGATGACGCCGCAGCTGATGCAGGCGATCAAGCTGCTGCAATTGTCGAATCTCGACCTTGCGGCGTTCGTCGAGAGCGAGCTGGAACGGAACCCGCTGCTTGAGCGCGCCAGCGACAGCCCCGAGCCGGTGACGGCGGATTCCTCCGGCACCAGCTCGTCAGAAGGCGACCAGGCGGGTTCTTTGGCGGACGACGGCACGGGCGATCGCTCTGGCAATCAGGATTCCGAACCCGCGCCAGAGGAGTGGATGAACCGCGATCTCGGCAGCCGCGCCGACATCGAGCAGACCTTCGACAGCGGCCTCGAAAATGTCTTTCCGGAGGAACCGGCCGAGGCAGCGGCGCGGACCGCACAGGATTCCGCGCCGACCGCGTTCACCGAATGGGGCGGCGGCGCCTCGAATGACGACAGCTACAATCTCGAAGCCTTCGTCGCCGCGGAAGTGACGCTCGGCGAACATCTCGCCGAGCAGCTTGCGGTCGCCGTCACGGCTCCGGGGCAGCGCATGATCGGACGATATCTGATCGATCTCGTCGATGACGCCGGTTATCTGCCGCCAGACCTCGGCGACGTCGGCGACAAGCTCGGCGCCGGCGCGGGCGATGTCGCAGCCGTACTCGCCGTGCTGCAGACGTTCGATCCGCCGGGAATCTGCGCTCGCAATTTGGGCGAATGCCTTGCGATCCAGTTGCGCGAGAAGGACCGCTACGATCCGGCGATGCAGGCGCTGATCGAACATCTCGAACTGCTGGCCAGGCGCGACTTCGCAGCCTTGCGCAGGATCTGCGGCGTCGACGACGAAGACCTCGCCGAGATGATCGGCGAAATCCGCCGGCTCGATCCCAAGCCCGGCCTGCGGTTCGGCACCACGCGCACGCAGACCGTGGTGCCGGACGTTTACGTGCGGCCGGGCCCGGACGGCGGCTGGCTCGTGGAACTCAACAGCGATACGCTGCCGCGCGTGCTGGTCAACCAGACCTACTACGCGGAACTGTCGAAGACGATCCGCAAGGACGGCGACAAGACCTATTTCACCGACTGCCTGCAAAACGCGACCTGGCTGGTCCGCGCGCTCGATCAGCGCGCCCGCACCATTCTCAAGGTGGCGACCGAGATCGTGCGCCAGCAGGACGGCTTTTTCACACACGGCATCGCACATTTGAGGCCGCTCAATCTCAAGGTCGTGGCGGACGCGATCCAGATGCATGAGTCGACCGTATCCCGCGTCACTGCCAACAAATACGTGGCGACAAATCGCGGCATCTTCGAACTGAAATACTTCTTCACCGCGTCGATCGCGTCGGCCGACGGCGGCGACGCCCACTCGGCGGAAGCCGTCCGTCACCACATCAGGCGACTGATCGATGCGGAAGTTCCGTCGGCCGTTCTCTCCGACGACACCATCGTGGAACGATTGCGCGAAGCCGGCATTGATATCGCCCGCCGTACCGTCGCGAAATATCGCGAAGCCCTGCGAATTCCCTCCTCCGTGCAGCGCCGCCGCGACAAGCAGAGCCTGCCCGGCGGCAACCCGGGGGCGGCGTCCGCCCCGCCACCCGACCGCTCCAGCGACGTCACACCGGCTTGATTGCGCGCGCGCCACGCCCGATAATCCGTTCCTACTCATGATGGACGAGGCGTGCCATGACACTTCGAATCTCGGGCAAAAGCATCAATGTCGGCGAGGCGCTGCGCGGGCGTCTCAGCGGTCGCACCGACGAAGTCCTCCGAAAATATTTTGACGGAACGTATTCGGGTCACATCACGCTGAGCAAGGATGGTTTCGGATTCCGTACCGACTGCGCACTGCATCTGGATTCCGGAGTGACGCTCGAAGCCGACTCCAACGCCGCGGATGCCTATGCGAGCGCCGATCAAGCGCTGTTGCAGATCGAAAAGCGGCTGCGCCGCTACAAGAGCCGTCTCAAGGATCGTTCGGCCCGCAAAGCGCACGCCGTGGCGGAAGCGATCGCCGAGATTGACGCGCCGAGCTACGTCATCGAGGCGCCGGCCGTGGACGGCGAAGACGAGGTCACCGCTTTCAATCCGGTCATCATCGCGGAAGCCACGACATCGCTAAGGCGGCTCTCGGTCAGTGAGGCGGTGATGGAACTCGATTTCACCGGCGTGCCCGTGCTGGTTTTCCAGCATGGCTCCAGCGGCCGCTTGAACCTGATCTATCGCAGGCCAGACGGCAATGTGGGCTGGATCGACCCGCCGGCGGTCAACGGCTCGGCGTGACCCCCGCCATTGACGCCCGGGACAGCGATCCCTATGGTCCGCGACCTTTCCGGACCGGTTTTCCACCGGCCCGGACAAAAGTTCAGGAATTGGCATTGGGCTTGCGTTAGACTATAAGCCCGGACATCCCGGCCGGAGGGCCGCGAACCGCCAACCTTGCGCGTTCGCCCGTATGTGGGCTTACGCTTGTTGCTGTGTCTAACGTCTCTTCCGCAACCTGACGGCAAAACTCACCTCGGAACGTCATATGATGATTACCGACCTGGTCGCACCCGAGGCGATCATTCCTGCATTGAAAGTCAACAGCAAGAAGCAGGCGCTGCAGGAATTGGCGGCGCGCGCCGCTGAGTTGACCGGGCAGAACGACCGCGCGATTTTCGAGGTGCTGTTGCGACGTGAGAAGCTCGGAACCACTGCGGTCGGCTACGGCGTCGCGATTCCACACGGCAAGCTGCAGAAACTCGACAAGATATTCGGCCTGTTCGCACGGCTCGACCGTCCGATCGATTTCGAGGCAATGGACGGCCAACCGGTCGATCTGATTTTTCTGCTGCTAGCGCCAGAGGGCGCCGGCGCAGATCATCTGAAAGCGCTGGCGCGGATCGCACGATTGCTGCGCGATCAGGACATCGCCAACAAGCTGCGCGCCTCGCGCGACGCGCAGGCGATCTATTCGGTGCTGGCGCTGCCGCCGGCGACGGTCCCCTGAGCTGTTGCGAATCACGCCGGCTCGTGGTCGGATTCCCATATTCGCATCAAGAACTCGCGGCGAATGGGGTGCGAATGTCAAATCCCCTCCACTAGAGCGATTCTTATTTAACGGAACGGATCCTCGGAGCATTGTGCGCGCTCCCCAACGAGAGAGTTGACGGGTCACGTGTTGTGATTTCGCGCAAACATGGTCCGACCAGACCGCGACCGTTCGAAACCTGCCCGGAGCCATGATGCCGTCCGCGAAATCCATCCTGCTGATCTGCGCTTCCGTCCTCACCGTCATGACGTCGGCCGACGCAGCGGACTCCAGGTTCATCGCAAGCCTCGGCAAGCTCGATCCGCAAACACGGCTGGAACAGGTCTGCGATCTCGCGGCTGTCAACCACATTGGCTTGAACGGGAAGCTTCCGAAACCGGATCGCGCCAAATCCAACGTCATTACTCCGCCACGGCATCACGGCGACACGATCGAAGGCACCGGCGGCGCATTCCGCAGCGGCGGAAAATGGTACGCATTCTCATTCAAATGCAGGGCGTCGCCCGACCACCTCAACGTGCTGTCGTTCACCTATCGCGCCGGCGCGATGATCCCGAAATCGAAGTGGCCCGAATACGGGCTCTGGGATTGAGCGGTTCTCGGAGCGCATGGGCCACGACAAGCCCCGTTTTTCACCTCTCCCGCTTGCGGGGGAGGGAGCACGCAGTGCTCCGCTGATGCGGTTTCATCAAAATCAAAATCGCGCGAACTCGTAGGGATCAGTCCTTCACCACCCGCACGGCACCGAGCGCGGCGCTGGTGGCGTGAGCGGCGTAGGCCTTCAGCGCCATCGTCACGCGGCGCTTGCGCGGCGCCGGCTTCCACGCCGTGTCGCCCTTCGCCTCCATCGCCGCGCGGCGGCGCTCAAGCTCCGCGTCGCTAACGTCGACATGCACTTTACGGTTCGGAATGTCGAACACAACGATGTCGCCTTCCTCGACGAGACCGATCGCGCCGCCCTCCGCCGCTTCCGGCGAGACGTGGCCGATCGACAGGCCTGACGAACCGCCGGAGAATCGGCCGTCAGTGATCAGCGCGCACTGCTTGCCGAGGCCCTTCGATTTCAGATAGCTGGTCGGATATAGCATTTCCTGCATACCGGGTCCGCCGCGCGGTCCCTCATAGCGGATCAGCACCACATCGCCCGGCTTGATCCTATTGGTAAGAATCGCGTCCACCGCAGCGTCCTGGCTTTCGAAAATGCGCGCGGGGCCCGAGAAATTCAAGATGCTGTCGTCGACGCCAGCAGTCTTCACGATGCAGCCGTCGCGCGCGATGTTGCCGTAGAGCACGGCAAGACCGCCGTCCTTCGAAAAGGCATGTTCAGCATCGCGGATACACCCCTTGGCGCGGTCGGCGTCGAGCTCCTCGAAGCGTTTGTCCTGACTGAACGCGACTTCAGTGCGCACGCCGCCCGGCGCGGCCAGATAGAAACTGCGCACGGTGTCGCTTTTTGTCCGCTTGATATCCCAGCGTTCCAGCCCGTCCTTCAGCGAGGTGCTGTGAACCGTCGGCAGGCTGCTGTCGATCAGGCCGGCTCGGTCGAGTTCGCCGAGGATGCCCATGATGCCGCCGGCGCGATGCACGTCTTCCAGATGCACGTCCGCCACAGAGGGTGCGACCTTGCACAAGACCGGGACGCGGCGCGATAGCCGGTCGATATCCTTCATCGTGAACGGCACCTCGCCTTCATAAGCGGCGGCAAGCAGATGCAGCACGGTGTTGGTGGAGCCGCCCATCGAGATGTCGAGCGTCATCGCGTTCTCAAAAGCCTTGAAGCTTGCGATCGCGCGCGGCAGCGCGCTCTCATCATTCTGCTCGTAATAGCGCCGCGCCAGATCGACGATCAGGTGACCGGCTTCGATGAACAGGCCTTTGCGGTCGGCGTGGGTGGCGAGCACCGAGCCGTTGCCGGGCAATGCAAGGCCGAGCGCCTCGGTCAGGCAGTTCATCGAGTTGGCGGTGAACATGCCCGAGCACGAGCCGCAGGTCGGACACGCGGAGCGCTCGAGCACCTCGACGTCGGCGTCGCTCACAGTGTCGTCGGCGGCGGCGATCATAGCATCGATCAGGTCGACCGACTTGACCTTGCCGTTGAGGGTGACCTTGCCAGATTCCATCGGACCGCCGGAGACGAACACCGATGGAATGTTGAGGCGAAGCGACGCCATCAGCATGCCGGGCGTGATCTTGTCGCAATTGGAGATGCAGACCATGGCGTCCGCGCAATGCGCGTTGACCATGTATTCGACGCTATCAGCGATGATCTCGCGCGAAGGCAGGCTGTAGAGCATGCCGTCGTGGCCCATGGCGATGCCGTCATCCACTGCGATCGTGTTGAATTCCTTGGCGACGCCGCCGGCCTTCTCGATCTCGCGCGCCACGAGCTGGCCGAGATCCTTGAGGTGAACGTGGCCCGGCACGAACTGGGTGAAGGAATTGACTACGGCAATGATCGGCTTGCCGAAGTCCTCGTTCTTCATGCCGGTGGCGCGCCACAGGCCGCGGGCGCCGGCCATGTTGCGGCCGTGGGTGGAAGTGCGGGAGCGATAGGCAGGCATTAAGGTTTTCCCGAAGGTTCAATGGGTTGGCTTGACCATACAGGGCCGCCGCTCGAGGTCAAATGCAACGACCGCGCCTCCACCGGAGCGGCCGTGGCCGCAAACAGAAAGCGGCAGCGCTCAACGCGCCGCCGCTTTCCGCTAACTCTGTCGCGCGCGACGGCGGCGCGCCTCAATGAACGCTGACGGCCTGCAACTCGTTGCTCCAGGCGCTCGCGACCGCGGCCTCGCGCGAATCGGTAAGCATGATCGGTGTGCCGTCGGCGGCATGCAGCGCGAACAGCATCAGGCCGGGCGCGATTTTCGGGGCCTGCGGAAACAGTTCCGGCACGTCCTCGGAACGGACCTGCTTCACATAGGCAATATGGCCTTCGCCGAGTTGCGCCAACGTCTCGATCGAGACGTTTTCGGGTTGGAAAGTGGAACTCACTTCACTCATGGTCTCGACTCCTTCTTCTAGACTAAGCGGTCGAGTCCGCTACTCGTTGCACTCGGAAGCATGGTTTTCACCCGGTCTCCGGGGCCATGCATTATTCGTGTTCATTGATCGCGATTGTCTTAACGACCCTTTCAGGTTCCGGCCTGGCCAGATCGATAGACAATAGCCCGTTCTTCAGATCCGCGCCCAGCACCAACATCCCCTCCGCCAGCACGAAGGTGCGCTGGAAGTGGCGCGCGGCAATGCCGCGATGGATGTATTGCCGGGCTTTATCCTCCTGCTGCCGGCCCCGGATCACAAGCTGATTTTCCTCAGTGGTCACATCAAGTTGGTCGCGGGTGAACCCAGCGACCGCCAGCGTGATCCGCAGGCGTTCCGGATCACCGTTGTTACGGTCGCACCGCTCGATGTTGTAGGGAGGATAGCCGTCGGCGCCTTTGACGACGCGGTCGAGCGCACGCTCGATCTCGTCGAATCCCAGAAGGAACGGACTGGACAACGAAGGAACACGAGACATTTACAAAGTCCTCTCGAAGCGACTTTGGCGTGCGCGACCCGCAAAAGCTGAACCCGGTTTCGCCTCCCGTCGCGCGCCCGTTTTAGTGACGCTTGACCGGTCGACGAACCGCCCACACTTCGGCGGATCATACGTTGGGGCCCTTGCGGCACCCCGCTTTGGCCGTCTGGTAGCTCCCAGCCGGTCAGGTCGAATATGGCGATGATTTGCGCGCCGTTCAAGACGTCCGGCGCACCGGCCAACACTTTGAAATCGGGTCAGGAATCAAGCCGTTTGCGGCCGCAGGCGCTGAACAGATGCAGCTTGTCCGGCGCCGCGACCGCCCGAATTCGCTCGCCGATCGCGGGTCCACTCTGGCCGGGAACCCGGACCAGGATTTCGCCGGGAGCCGGTTCGCCGGGTTTCGTGCTCACAGCCCGCGCGCGCGCCTGCCGGTTGCGAACACCGTAGACATAGGTTTCCGCGCCGACCCGCTCGATCGCCTCAACTGTAAGGTCCAGCGCAACGCTGCCGGATGGGGCCGGGTCACCGGACAGCAACAGATCTTCGGGCCGGACCCCGAGAATACCCGCCTCCCCGCTCCCGCCGACAAGACCGGCATCGTCGCCCTGCAGCGGTATAAGGTTCATCGGGGGCGCGCCGATGAATGACGCCACAAAAGTGGTGGCGGGCTTCCGGTAGATGTCCAGCGGATTGCCGATCTGCTCGACAAGCCCACCGTTCATCACCACCAGAATGTCGGCGAGCGTCATCGCCTCGAGCTGATCGTGGGTCACGTAGATCGAGGTGGTGCAAAGGCGGCGCTGCAATTTCCTGATTTCGACACGCATGGCGATGCGGAGTTTCGCGTCGAGGTTGGACAGCGGCTCGTCGAACAGAAACACCTTGGGCTGCCGCACGATCGCGCGTCCCATCGCGACGCGCTGGCGCTGTCCGCCGGAGAGCTGCTTCGGCTTGCGATCGAGCAGCAGGCCGATTTCGAGAATCTGCGCGGCCTCGCGGACCCGCCTGTCGATCTCGGGCCTGGCCATGCCGCGGTTGCGCAGGCCGTAGGCCATGTTGTTGTAGACGCTCATGTGCGGATACAGCGCGTAGTTCTGGAACACCATTGCGATGTCGCGTTCGGCAGGCTCGACCTCGTTGACGATGCGGCCGCCGATGTCGACCTCGCCCGAGGTGACGGTCTCAAGACCCGCCACCATGCGCAGCAGCGTGGACTTGCCGCAGCCGGAGGGCCCGACCAGTACGCAGAACTGGCCATCACCGACCTCGAGGCTGATGCCCTTGATGGCCTCGACGTCGCCGGCATAGGTCTTGTGCACATCGCGCAGCACGACATCAGCCATGGGCGCTCACTTCTCTGTCTCCACCAGTCCGCGCACAAACAGCTTCTGCATCACGACAACGACGAACACCGGCGGCAGCATCGCGAGCACCGCGGTCGCCATCACCACCGGCCATTCGGTCAGCGCATCGGCAGTGACGATCATTTTGCGGATGCCGATCTGAATCGTCTGCATGTCATCGCGGGTCGTGATCAGCAGCGGCCACAGATACTGATTCCAGCCGAGGATGAACAGGATCACGAACAGCGCCGCCATGTTGGTGCGCGACAACGGCAGCAGCATATCCTTGAAGAAACGGAACGGACCCGCGCCGTCGATGCGCGAGGCCTCGAGCAGTTCGTCCGACACGGTCATGAAGAATTGGCGAAACAACAGCGTCGCGGTAGCCGAGGCAATCAGCGGCAGCGTCAGTCCGGCATAGCTGTCGAGCAGATGCAGGTCAGCGACGATCTTGTAGGTCGGATAGATCCGAACCTCGACCGGCAGCATCAGCGTGATGAAGATCAGCCAGAAAATCGTCATCCGAAACGGAAAGCGGAAGTAGACGACGGCAAAGGCCGAAATGATCGAGATCGCGATCTTTCCCACCGCGATCATCATCGCCATCACGAACGAGTTGAACAGCATCACGAGCACGGGCTCGCGCGTGGTACCGGACGAACCGATGAACAGCGTCTTGTAAAACGTCTCAAGGAAGTGATCGCCCGGCAGCAGCGACATCTGGCCGTTGGCGATGGCCGCCGTGTCTTGCGTGGTGGCGACGAACGCGAGATAGATCGGGAACGCCACGATCAGCACGCCGATGCAGAGCACGAGGTGCGGAATCAGGTTGCCGAATGTCTGGCGTTCGACCATCAGTAATTCACCTTGCGCTCGACGAAGCGGAACTGGATCGCGGTGAGTGCGATCACGATGCCCATCAGGATCACCGATTGCGCCGCCGAGCCGCCGAGCCGCCGAGCAGGCCGTCTTGATAGACCTTGTAGACCAGCGTCTGGGTGGCGTTGGCCGGGCCGCCGCGGGTCATGGTGTCGATGATGCCGAAGGTCTCGAAGAAGGCGTAGACGATGTTGACGACGATGAGGAAGAAGATCGTCGGCGACAGCAGCGGGAAGATGATGGTCCAGAACCGCCGCGCCGGCCGCGCGCCGTCGATCGCGGCCGCCTCGATCACGCTCATGGGAATCGCCTGCAGGCCGGCGAGGAAGAACAGGAAATTGTAGGAGATTTGCTTCCATGCCGCCGCGAGGATGATCAGTGCCGCCGCTTGATTGCCGTCAAGCAACGGATTCCAGTCGAACCCCATGGCGCGCAGTCCATGCGCGATGATACCGAGCGATGGATTGAGCATGAACACCCAGAGCACACCGACCACAGGCGGCGAGATCGCATAGGGCCAGATCAGCAGTGTGCGGTAGATGGTGCCACCGCGTAGCGGCTTGTCGGCCATCACGGCAAGCAGCAGCGCCAGCGACAGCGACGACAGCGCGATCAGGAACGAAAACACGAAAGTGCGGACGACGGCGTTGAAATAGTCCGGCTGGTTCAGCACGTCCCTGTAGTTCTCGAACCAGACGAAGGTGGTCGACAGTCCGAAGGCGTCCTGCAACAGGAACGACTGGATGACCGCCTGCACGGCAGGCCAGTAGAAAAAGATCAGCACCACGGCGAGCTGCGGCGCGACCAGCAGATAGGGCAGCAGACGCGACTGGAAAACGGTTTGCTTCTGCATGAAGACCCCGGAGCGTCATGCCCCGGCTTGATCCGGGCATCCATCATCTTCGCAGGATGGATTGCCGGATCAAGCCCGGCAATGACATGCTGTTGGCCCGATCGACGGCCTTACTTCACCGCCGTCTTCTCGAACTGACGCAGCATGGCGTTGCCGCGCTCCACCGCCGCATCGAGCGCCTGCTGCGCGGTCTTCTTGCCCGCCAGTGCCTGCTCGATCTCCTCGGCCCAGACGTCGCGCAATTGCACCATGTTGCCGAGCCGCAGGCCGCGGGAATTTTCGGTCGGCTCCTTATTGGTCAGTTCCTTCAAGGGCGTTTCGAAGTAAGGGTGATCCTTATAGAAACCCTCTTCCTTGGCCTTCGCATACGCCGCCTTGGTGATCGGCAGATAGCCAGAGGCCTTATGGATGTAGACTTGGCGATCGGTGTCTGAGAGGAAGGCGAGGAACCTGGCCACGCCCTTGTAGACCTCGGGCGATTTGCCGCCCATCACCCACAGCGAGGCACCGCCGATGATCGAATTCTGCGGCGCGCCCTTCACGTCCGGATAGTAGGGCATCGGCGCATTGGTCCAGTGGAATTTGGCCTGCTTGCTGACATTGCCGAAAAAACCCGACGAGGTCAGGAAGATCGGGCATTCGCCCGAGGTGAAACGGCCCTCTCCGGTGTTGGTGCGGCCGGAATAGTCATAGGTCTTGTCCTTCTGCAACTCGATCAGCTTCTCGAGATGCTTGACCTGCAGCGGTCCGTTGAAAACCAGCTTGGTGTCGAAGCCATCGAGGCCGTTGGCCCTGGTGGCGAGCGGCACGTTGTGCCAGGCCGAAAGCTGCTCGAGATTGACCCAAGTCACCCAAGCGCTGGAGAAACCGCAGGTGGCGTAGCCGGCCGCTTTCAGTTTCTTGGCGTCCTCGAACACGTCCGGCCAGGTCTTGGGAACGTCCGCGATATCAGCCTTCTTCAGCGCGTCGAGGTTCACCCACATCACCGTCGACGACGAGTTGAACGGAAACGACAGCATCTCGCCCTTGGAGGTCGAGTAATAGCCGGTGATGGTCGGCAGATAAGCCTTCGGGTCGAACGGCTCTCCGGTCTCGGCCATCAGCTTGTACACCGGCTTCACCGCGCCGGTCGCCGCCATCATGGTTGCGGTGCCGACCTCGAACACCTGCATGATCGCGGGCGCGTTGCCGGCCCGGAACGCGGCGATACCGGCGTTCATGGTGTCGGCGTAGCCACCCTTGTAGGTCGGCACCACCTTGTAGTCGCTCTGCGAGGCGTTGAAGTCGTTGGCCAGCTTGACGATGACGTCATTGTTGCCGCCGGTCATGGCGTGCCACCAATCGATTTCCGTCACGGCGTGAGCGGGCGTCGCCAGCGCGAAAACGACGGCCGCGACAGCCGCGCCTGCAAATTGTCGAATACCCATCAATTCCTCAAGGGTTGCGACGCCATTTCGCGCGATATCGGCGGATACGATCCTGAAAGTGAAAGGAAGATACCGGGCAAATCGTATCCAGGGAAAGGCCAAAATCCGGACCGGCCCACACGGACCTTCTCCCGGCCGACGTATGTCAAGCAACGGATATTATTATAATTATAATGGTAGTGGAGATTTCTTGGGTGAGGCGTGGTGGAGCCAGGCGGGATCGAACCGCCGACCTCTTGCATGCCATGCAAGCGCTCTCCCAGCTGAGCTATGGCCCCTCGACCGGTCCGCACCAAATCAGGGCAGCCCGATCTTAAGACCCTGAACCACAGTTCAGGGCCGATCTCAAGTCTCCTCGTCGTCTCCGACGTCACCGATGATGTCGGTCACGTCCTCATCGCCCTCTTCCTCGTCTGCAATGAAGGTGGAGTCGTCGTCCTCGTCATCGTCGAGGGTGTCGTCGATCTCGATATCATCCTCGGATTCCGGGACGACGGCCTTCTTGACCTTCCCGGTATTCTCCTCGGCGTCGGCCTCCTCCAGCGAGACCAGCCCTTCGGCCTCGGCGGGCTCCGGTGCCGCATCGGACGCGGCAGCCGTGGCAGCGGCGGCGCGGGCCGCCTCGCCGCGCGGAACCCGTACTGGCGCCACGACGATCGGCACGACCTCGCCGGTGTAGGGCGATATCACCGGACTCTTGTTCAGATCGTAGAACTTCTTGCCAGTCGTCGGGCAAATTCGCTTGGTTCCGAGCTCGGATTTGGCCACGTGTGGAATCCCGGGATTTCTTTGAAAGCGGTGCTTCACTTGGCTAGTTGCGACGGCCCTGTCAATAGCGCTTTGCAGACGAGGCTGCAGACGTGACGCGCTGGCGCCCCTGTGATACCAGCCGCGCACAACAGGAACCCGCGATCTTGAGTCATTCCGGCCAGCCGACGCCGCTCCAGGCACGAAGATGCCAGTCCCTGACCGGACGCGTTCGGGTGCCGGGCGACAAGTCGATCTCTCACCGCGCCCTGATTCTGGGCGCGCTGGCGGTCGGGGAAACCCGGATCTCGGGGCTTCTCGAGGGCGAGGACGTGCTCAACACCGCCAAGGCGATGCGGGCACTGGGGGCAAAGGTCGAGCGGCGGACCGAAGACAAAGGCGAGATCGTCTGGTCGGTGCGCGGTGTCGGCACCGGCGGGTTCGCGACGCCAGAGGCCCCGCTCGATTTCGGCAACTCCGGCACTGGATGCCGCCTCGTGATGGGCGCGGTGGCCGGTTGTCCGATCACCGCAACCTTCGACGGGGACGGATCGCTGCGCTCGCGGCCAATGCGGCGCATTCTCGATCCGCTGGAATTAATGGGCGCGCGAGTGATCTCGCAAAGCGACGGCGGCCGGCTACCATTGTCGTTGCAGGGCGCGCGCGATCCGCTGCCGATCACGTACCGTACGCCGGTCGCATCGGCGCAGATCAAGTCGGCGGTGCTGCTGGCGGGATTGTCGGCGCCGGGCATCACCACCGTCATCGAGAGCGAGGCGAGCCGCGACCACACCGAGCTGATGCTGAAGCATTTTGGCGCCGACATCACCTCGCAGCATGAAGGCGGTCACGGCCGCCGCATCGCGCTGACCGGACAGCCCGAACTGCATGGCGCCGGGGTCACGGTGCCGGCCGACCCGTCATCGGCAGCGTTTCCGATTGTTGCGGCGCTGATCGCCGAGGGCTCCGACATCGTGCTGACCGACGTGATGACCAACCCCTTGCGAACCGGCCTGTTCGCCACGCTGCGCGAAATGGGCGCGTCGATCGAGGAGAGCGAGACGCGCACCGATGCCGGTGAGCCGATGGCGCAACTGCGGGTGCGCGCCTCAAAGCTGCGCGGCGTCGAGGTTCCGGCCACGCGCGCACCATCGATGATCGACGAATATCTGGTGCTCGCTGTCGCCGCTGCGTTTGCCGAAGGCACCACCGTGATGCGCGGCCTGCACGAATTGCGCGTCAAGGAATCCGATCGCCTCGAAGCCGCCGCCGCCATGCTGCGCGTCAACGGCGTCGCGGTCGAGATCGCCGGCAACGACCTGATCGTCGAAGGGCGCGGCCATGTTCCCGGCGGCGGTCTCGTCACGACCCACATGGATCATCGCATCGCGATGTCGGCATTGGTGATGGGTTGCGCGTCGGATGCGCCGGTCAAGGTCGATGACACCGCCTTCATCGCCACGAGCTTTCCGGATTTCACTCCGATGATGCGGCGGCTGGGAGCGGATTTCGCATGATCATCGCCATCGACGGACCTGCGGCTTCGGGAAAAGGCACGCTCGGCAAGCGCCTCGCCGCGCATTATCACTTTCGCCATCTCGATACCGGGGTGATCTATCGCGCTGTCGCGAAAGCCTTGATCGACGCCGGCGTGGACCCGACCGATGAAGAGCGCGCGGTCGCGGCCGCGCTTGAGCTCGATCCGGAAAAATTCGGCCATCCGGCCCTGAAAACCCGGGCGATCGGCGAGGCCGCTTCGGTGGTGTCAGTCTTTCCCCGCGTGCGCGAGGCGCTTCTGACGTTCCAGCGCCAGTTCGCAATCGAGCCGCCGGGCGCAGTACTCGACGGCCGCGACATCGGCACCGTGATCTGCCCCGACGCCGACGTGAAGATTTTCGTGGTGGCCGATCCGGTCGTGCGGGCCCGCCGGCGCACACTCGAGGCGCGCTCGCGCGGCGAGGAAGCCGATGAGGCGGTGGTTCTGGCAGACATCCTCAAGCGCGACGAGCGGGACCGCAACCGGCCCGTCGCGCCGCTGAAGGCAGCCGCAGACGCCCATGTGCTGGATAATTCCGACCTCGACATCGAGGCTGGCCTGAAAGCCGCCATCGCGATCGTCGAGGCGGTGAAAGCGGCCCGTTAGAGCTGTTTCGGCTCAAGAGCCGGGGTTCCAGCCTCTTGTTTTGACGCGTTTTCTTGACGCCAATCGGTCAAGCGCGAGCACATTCGCCGCTCGAAAACGCTACAGGACAACGCCGAGACATCGGAACTTTTGAGGCCATCGCTCCATCTCCGCGGGACGCGGATTCCATCTTGCCGCGACGGGACTTGGCCGTTATATCCTGCATGTCCGGGCCGCCATCGATAATGTCGAGGCCGTCCGAGCGGGCCGGCCGGAGTTTCAAACTCCCGCCGTCATTGGAGGAACGCCCCGCTCAGGTCTTGAACATCGATCGTTTTGCGATCGATCGCTCGCGCAGGCTCCGGATCACATCATCGTTTCGAACGTGAAGGTAGCTGCCGGCCCGTTGTGCAAGTCCCCGCACGACGGTCGTCAGGGCTGCGGACCCTGACCCTTCCCGCGCGATACGCCCATCAACCCGAACGGCCGGCAAGTATCCCGCATTGGAGAACAAATGGCTTCGACTGATACCCACAACCCGTCCCGTGATGATTTCGCCGCAATGCTCGAAGAGTCCTTCGCAGGCGGCAACCTGCAGGAAAGCTCCGTCATCAAGGGCAAGGTGGTTGCGATCGAGAAGGACATGGCCGTCATCGACGTCGGCCTCAAGACCGAAGGCCGCGTGGCGCTGCGCGAATTTTCCGGACCCGGCCGCGAGAGCAGCCTGAAGGTCGGCGACGAAGTCGAGGTGTTCCTCGATCGCATCGAGAACGCGCTCGGCGAGGCCGTGCTGTCGCGCGACAAGGCGCGCCGCGAGGAAAGCTGGGGCAAGCTCGAAAAGGCGTTTCAGAACAACGAGAAGGTGCACGGCGTCATCTTCAATCAGGTCAAGGGCGGCTTCACCGTCGATCTCGATGGCGCGGTTGCCTTCCTGCCACGCTCGCAGGTGGACATCCGCC
This sequence comes from Nitrobacter sp. JJSN, assembly GCF_051912485.1. Classification (GTDB taxonomy): domain Bacteria; phylum Pseudomonadota; class Alphaproteobacteria; order Rhizobiales; family Xanthobacteraceae; genus Nitrobacter. Next base: position 3,636,325 of record NZ_CP196822.1, read on the forward strand.
CGATTCGCGACGTCGGCCCGCTGATGAACAACACCCAGCCGTTCCAGATCCTCAAGATGGATCGCCGCCGCGGCAACATCGTCGTCTCCCGCCGCACGGTTCTGGAAGAGACCCGCGCCGAGCAGCGCCAGGAGCTGGTGCAGAACCTCGAAGAGGGTCAGGTGATCGACGGCGTCGTCAAGAACATCACCGACTACGGCGCGTTCGTCGATCTCGGTGGCATCGATGGTCTCTTGCACGTCACCGATATCGCCTGGCGCCGTGTCAACCATCCGACCGAGGTACTGGCCATCGGCCAGACGGTGAAGGTCAAGATTATCAAGATCAACCACGAGACTCACCGTATCTCGCTCGGCATGAAGCAACTCCTTGACGATCCGTGGCAGGGCATCGAGGGGAAGTATCCGCTCAATTCCCGTTTCACCGGCCGCGTCACCAACATCACCGACTACGGCGCGTTCGTCGAACTGGAACCGGGCATCGAGGGGCTGATCCACGTTTCCGAAATGTCGTGGACCAAGAAGAATATGCACCCCGGCAAGATCGTCTCGACCTCGCAGGAAGTCGAGGTGCAGGTGCTCGAAGTCGACAGCGTCAAGCGCCGGATTTCGCTCGGCCTCAAGCAGACCATGCGCAACCCCTGGGAAGCGTTCGTCGAAAAGCACCCGGTCGGTTCGACCGTGGAGGGCGAAGTCAAGAACAAGACCGAGTTCGGCCTGTTCCTCGGCCTCGAGGGCGACGTCGACGGCATGGTCCATCTCTCCGACCTCGACTGGAAGGTGCCGGGCGAGCAGGTCATCGACAACTTCAAGCGCAGTGACATGGTCAAGGCCATCGTGCTCGACGTCGACGTCGAGAAGGAGCGCATCTCGCTCGGCGTCAAGCAGCTCGAAGGCGACCCGTTCGCCGAGCCGGGCGACGTCAAGAAAGGTGCGGTCGTGACCTGCGAGGTAATCGAGGTCAAGGACGGCGGCATCGAGGTGCAGATCGCCGGCACCGAGTTCCAGACCTTCATCAAGCGCTCGGAACTGGCGCGCGACCGCAACGACCAGCGCACCGAGCGTTTCGCCGTCGGTGAGAAGGTCGATGCCCGTGTCATCCAGTTCGACAAGAAGGCCCGCAAGGTGCAGGTCTCGATCAAGGCGCTGGAAGTCGCCGAAGAGAAGGAAGCCATTGCGCAATATGGCTCATCCGACTCGGGCGCGACGCTGGGCGACATCCTCGGCACCGCACTGAAACAGCGTACCGACAAGTAAGCGTCAGCTTCCTTGTTGCAACCAACCAAAGGCTCCGGTTTCGACCGGAGCCTTTTTGTTTTGCAGCTTTTGTTTTGCAATAGGGTTCGGCGCGGGAACCCAAACGTCGGTGTTCGCGTTTCGTCTGCAGCCGCAGCGAGCGAGGCCAGAGTTACTCCCAGCCCGCGGAGACGATGGATGAGCGAGTGTTCTAGATCGTCTTTTCCGGCCAGCGGCACAGATCGTTAATCAGGCACACTGCGCAGCGCGGCGATCGCGCGAGGCAGGTGTAGCGTCCGTGCAGGATCAGCCAGTGATGGGCGTGCAGCATGAACTCGTCCGGGATCACGCGCTCGAGTCCGAGCTCAACCTCGAGCGGGGTCTTGCCCGGCGCCATCCCGGTGCGATTGCCGACACGAAAGACATGGGTATCAACCGCCATGGTGTGCTCTCCGAATGCCATGTTGAGCACGACGTTTGCGGTCTTGCGTCCCGCGCCGGGCAGCGATTCGATCCCGGCGCGGCTGCGCGGGACTTCGCCATCGAAATCCGCAAGCAGTTTTTCCGACAGCGCGATGATGTTCCTCGCCTTGTTGCGATAGAGCCCGATGGTCTTGATGTAATCGCGGACCTTCTCCTCGCCGAGCGCCAGCATCCTGGCAGGCGTGTCGGCGGCTGCGAACAGCGCGCGAGTCGCCTTGTTGACACCTGCGTCGGTCGCCTGCGCCGAGAGCACTACCGCGACCAGCAGCGTGTAGGGGTTGAGATGCTCGAGTTCGCCCTTGGGCTCAGGATTGGCCTTGCGGAAACGCGTGAAGGCTTCCCGAACTTCGGCCCGCGTCCAGTCCCTGTGGGACGGTGTGAGCGCCGCCGATCCACGCGCCGGCCTGGCAGGCCGCTCGGCGTTAGACTGGGTGGTCTTGGCGACGGCTTTTGCCTCGGATGTCGACGCCGATTTTCCGGGCTTTTTTGCCGCCCGGGCCTGCTTCGATTTCGCCGCGGACTTCGGCGTTCCGGAGGTGCGGCGGGTGGTTTTCAACATGATCGTGGTATACTGATTTCCGATGATGTCACGCAATGACATGGATGGTCCGGAGCTCAGCGAGCCGCCGTTATTTTCGGCGCTGCTGACACCGCATCGCTCGATGAATCGGGTCCGTTTCATGGTGATGATGGCGATTCTGACCCTGGTGAGTTTTGTCGCGGGAATGGTGTTCCTGATGATGGGCGCTTGGCCGGTGTTTGGCTTTTTCGGCCTCGACGTCCTCGCCATCTACTGGGCATTCCGGGTCAACTTCCAGCGCGCCAAAGCCACCGAGGAAATTTCCATCACCCATTTCGAGTTGCGGGTGCGCCGCACCACTCACCGCGGTCATATCGTCGAGTGGGTTTTGAACCCGCTATGGGTGCAGCTCGACCAGATAGTCCACGAGGAGTTTGGCATCGAGCGGCTCTATCTGGTTTCGCGCGGCCGCCGGATCTCGATCGCGAATTTTCTGGGTCCGGACGAGAAGTCGAGTTTTGTCAAAGCCTTCTCTGAGGCGCTCCAAATCGCGAAACGTGGTCCGATCTACAATCCGATCACCTAAAGGCCGTCGCGGGAATCGGGTGGCTGCGACACGGCGGCCGTCCTACATTCTGGGCCATGATGAAGCTCGAAAAAAATCTTGCTCTGTCCGATCCGCGCCTCACAAAACCGGGTGCGCAGACCGCTGCCGTGCGCGACTACGATTCGGTGCGGCGCGCGATCGCTTTCATCTCAAAATCTTGGCGATCGCAGCCGACGATCGAAGCGATGGCCGATGCCGCCGGTGTGACGCCGGATGAACTGCATCACCTCTTCCGCCGCTGGGCGGGCCTGACCCCAAAGGCCTTCATGCAGGCGCTGACGCTCGACCACGCTAAGGGGCTGTTGCGCAATTCCGCCAGCGTGCTCGACGCAGCCCTCGACTCCGGCCTCTCCGGTCCGGGCCGCCTGCACGACCTGTTCGTCACGCATGAGGCGATGTCGCCCGGCGAATGGAAAAACGGCGGCGACGGCATGAGGCTGGCCTTCGGCTTTCACCCCTCGCCGTTCGGAGCCGCGATCGTGATCGCCAGCGACCGCGGCCTTGCGGGACTCGCTTTCGCCGACGCCGGCGGGGAGCAAGCCGCGCTGGCCGATATGAAACGGCGCTGGCCCAACGCAACCTATGTTGAGGATCAAGCCCGAACGGCGACGCTTGCGCAGCGCGTGTTCGATACAAAACTCTGGCGAGCGGATCAGCCATTGCGTGTGGTTCTGATCGGCACGGATTTCGAGGTTCGGGTCTGGCAAACCCTTCTCAAGATTCCCCTAGGCAAGGCCACGACCTATTCAAGCATCGCCGCCAACGTGGACCGCCCGAAGGCCTCGCGCGCCGTCGGCGCCGCAGTCGGAAAGAACCCGGTATCATTCGTCGTTCCCTGCCATCGCGTGCTCGGCAAGAGCGGCGCACTGACCGGGTATCACTGGGGACTCACCCGCAAGCAGGCGATGCTGGGTTGGGAAGCCGGGCAGATCGGCCTCGAGTAGAGCCTTTCCGCTTCTGATGGAATCAGAATCGAGGCTCAACAATTTTGATCTGACGCGTTTTCTCCACGCGACCGGTATCCACTTCACTCGAAAACGCTCTAAAAAGCTTTTCAGGCCGCCAGATCAAGCTTCGAGGCCACGGTCGCATCAGCGTTCAGCCGATAGATCAAGGGCGCACCAGTTGCAAGTTCGCGCTTGAGAATCTGTTCCCGCGACAGTTTTTCCAGCACCATGACGAGCGCGCGCAGTGAGTTGCCGTGCGCCGCGACGAGCGTAGACTCGCCGCGCAGCACGCACGGCAGGATTTCCTGCACAAAGTACGGCAGCGTGCGCGCCAGCGTATCCTTCAAACTCTCACCCCCTGGCGGTGGCACGTCATACGACCGGCGCCAGATCAGCACCTGTTCTTCGCCCCATTTCTTGCGGGCCTCATCCTTGTTGAGGCCTGCAAGATCGCCGTAATCGCGTTCGTTCAACGCCTGATCTTTTCTGACCGGAATTCCGGTCTGGCCCAATTCCTTCAGCACGAGGTCGAGCGTGTGCTCGGCGCGGATCAACAGCGAGGTAAAGGCAATGTCGAACGCGAAACCCTGCGCTTTGAGCTTGCGCCCTGCATCCTTCGCTTCAGTCACGCCAAGCTCGGTCAAATCCGGATCCTTCCAGCCCGTGAACAAGTTCTTCAAATTCCATTCGCTCTGGCCGTGACGCACGAGCACCAGAAGACGTTCGCTCATTCTGCCTATTCCTAGTCCTGATAGCCGTGGATGCTAAAGGTTGCCCAGCCCGAGCACGTCGGCCATCGAATAAAGGCCGGGTGTCTTGCCGTGCGCCCACTTCGCGGCCTTCAACGCACCATGCGCGAAAATCATCCGGTCTTCGGCATGATGAGACAACGTTATGCGCTCATACGGACCCGCGAAGATGACGCTGTGATCCCCGGACACGGTGCCGCCGCGGAGCGAGGCAAAACCAATGTCGCCCGATTTGCGGGCTCCGGTGAAACCATCGCGCCCGCGCGCCACGTGTTGATCCAACACGATCTTGCGGCCGTCGGCCGCCGCCTGTCCCAACATCAGCGCGGTGCCGGATGGCGCGTCGATCTTGGCCCGATGATGCATTTCAAGAACTTCGATATCGAAACTCTCGTCCAGCGATTGCGCCATCCGTTTCACCAGCGCGGCGAGCAGATTGACGCCCAGACTCATATTGCCCGACTGCACGACCACCGTGCGCGAGGTCACACTCTTGATAACCGCCATATCCGAAGCCGACAGGCCGGTGGTGCCGATGACATGAACCAGACCGCGTTCGGCGGCGATGGCAACATTCGCGATGGTCGCGGCCGGAACCGTAAAATCCAGGATACCGTCGGCATGCGCCGACAGCGACCAGAGATCTGCCGATACTTCGATTCCGTTGGCGGGAAGGCCGGCCAGAACACCGGCGTCCTTTCCGATCAGCTCGGAGCCAGGCGACTCGAGCGCCCCCGCCAGCACCGCACCGCTGGTTTCCGTCATCGCGCGCACCAGGGCACGGCCCATCCGGCCGCCCGCCCCCGCAACAATCAAACGCATATCGACCACGACCGAGTCCTCAAAATGTTCTCCGGGTATAGCGGGGGCGGCGTTTCCCGGCAACCGATCAAGGTCTGCATCAGCCTGCACGCCGGATTGAGCAATGTCATAGCGTTCGATGAGCCCATTCCGCCTTCCGAACGCAGCTCGCATCAAGCACGGCGGTCAGGCGATCGCTGTCTTTTCAAGCCGCATTCACGTGTTTCCGGCGACATCGATCAATTGGCGCACCATCGCGGTCAGCGCATCGGCATCGGCCGGATACTTCAACCGCTCCATGTCGTCATAGGCGTTGTCGGCAAACGACAGCGCGAGCTGATTTGGTATCACCATCGCCCGGCAGGCAGAGAGTACAAGGCGCAGCTGGGCCAGACATCGCGCGCCCCCGAAGCGCCCCGCGGAGGCCGACGCGATCGCAAACGCACGAGCATGAAAAACCTGACCGCGCGCTTCACGTGGACCCTGAACGCACGAGACCCAATCGATGGCGTTCTTGAGCAATGGCGGCAGGGAGGCGTTGTACTCCGGCGTGACAATGAGAATTCCGTGATGCGACCCGATCATCTGCGTCAGGCGGATGGCGCTGGCGGGCACACCGGATTTTGCTTGCAGATCCGCGTCGTAGATCGGCAGCGGGAAATCGCCGAGCGAAATCCGGGTGACCTCGACGTCGGCCCGGACAAATTCCTTGGCTGCAACGGCGGCAAGCCTCGCATTGTGCGAACCGATGCGAAGCGAGCCGGGAATGACGAGTATTTTTGGCGCGGACAGATCTGTCGGTCGCCTTGCAGAGAAACCAGCCGCCGCGCTGGCCTGTCAGCCCCTGCGATACACCCAGACGCGTGCAGGGGGGAGGTTCATCCAGATCCGCTCGGACGCTTCCGTCGAAATACCGGGCAGCGATTTGGGGATTGGCGGCACAACCGAATAGGTGAATTGCACGAACGGCGCACCGGGGGCGAGCGTGGCGAAGGCATCCCGGATCAGCTTGAGACGGGTCAACATCGGCTTGGTGACGAGCGGCAGGCCCGAGACAATCGCCGAAGCGCGGGCGCTCAGCACGTTCCACAGAGAATCCCGCAACGTATAGGCATCACCCTGAACGACCGTTGCCTGGGGGTAACGATCGCGAAGCAGCGCGCAAAAACCCGGATCGTATTCAACCAGCACAAGACGCTTCTGATCGACGCCGTGCTCGATCAGCGCATTGGTGATCGCACCGGTTCCCGGTCCCAGCTCGACAACCGGGTCGGTCGATTCGACATCGACGTACTGGGCCATGGTGCGAGCCAGGAGGCGTCCAGACGGCATGACCGCCCCCATATGGAGCGGTTTTTCGATCCACGAGCGGAGAAAGCGAACCTCGTCGTCAAGACGGAGCGGTTTCTTCAACGCACGCGCGGCCATTTGCAAAGGCATTTTGCACCCAGGTGGGTCAATACTGGCAGGATGTCAGACTTAAGTTATACACAGGTACAGCCGGCAATCGAAACGGTCAAGCAAAACGGTGACTATGGGCTCGCGCGGGTGCCAAAGAAGTCCTTGACCTTAGTGAAGAAACCGGCCGCCTCGGGTTGAGTTGCACCCGACGATAGTTTTTCGAACTCGGCCAGGAGGTCCTGCTGCTTCTTGGTCAGATTTTGCGGCGTTTCAACCATCACTTGCACATACATATCGCCGGTCTGGCGCGAGCGCAGCACCGGCATGCCTTTTGATGCGATGCGGAACCGACGGCCCGACTGGGTCCCGGACGGCACCTTCACCTTGGTCTTGCTCTTGTCGATAGTCGGCACCTCGAATTCTCCGCCAAGCGCGGCTGTGACCATCGAGATGGGAACGCGGCAATGCAGATCGGCACCATCTCGCTGGAAGAACTCATGCGAGGCAAGAGAAAGGAAAATGTAGAGGTCGCCCGGCGGCCCGCCCCGGATTCCGGCCTCGCCCTCGCCGGCCAAGCGGATGCGGGTGCCGTCCTCGACGCCAGCTGGAATGTTGACCGATAGCGACCGCTCGCGACTGACGCGGCCCGAACCGCTGCAGGACGGACAGGGGTCCTCGATCATCTGGCCACGTCCCTGACAACCGGGACAGGTGCGCTCCAGCGTAAAGAAACCCTGAGCCTGACGAATCCGGCCAGCGCCGCCGCACATCGCGCAGTTCTTTGGCTTGGTGCCCGCCTTGGCGCCCGTGCCCGAACACGACTCGCAAGTGACCGAAACCGGAATTTCGATTTGAGCGGTCCTGCCCTGGAAGGCTTCCTCCAGCGAGATTTCCATGTTGTAGCGAAGGTCCGCGCCGCGCTCCCGGCCGCCACCCCGGCCGCGCTGTCCGGCCATCCCGAACAGGTCTTCGAAAATGTCGGAGAACGATGAAGCGAATCCCGCTCCAAATCCGGGGCCGCCGCCGCCGCCCATGCCGCCGTGCTCGAATGCAGCGTGACCAAACCGATCGTAGGCGGCACGTTTGTCGCCGTCCTTCAGGACTTCATAGGCCTCGTTGATTTCCTTGAAGCGAACCTCGCTGCTCGCATCGCCCGGATTTCTGTCCGGATGCCATTTCATGGCCAGTTTGCGAAAGGCCGCCTTGAGCCTGGAGTCGTCTGCGCTCCGATCGACCTCAAGGGTTTCGTAGTAACAGCGCTTGGTCGACATCAGTCCACACCGCCCGAACGTCGCTTCATCCCGGATGACGCATGAAAGATTCGCTCGTCGAAGGATGCAGCGTCCCACTTAAAGAAACATGACCCCCGCCCTTTGAGACGCTCTGCGTACTCCGAGGCAACGGGGGCCATGGTCATTCTCGCCGCTTAAGCAGACTTCTTGTTGTTCTTGTCGTCGTCGACCTCGGTAAATTCCGCATCGACGACATCGTCCTTCGCGGCATCCTTGGCTGCATCGGTTTCAGCCTGCTGCTTGTACATGGCTTCGCCGAGCTTCATGGATGCCTGCGCCAGCGTGTTCGTCTTGGTCTTGATCGCCTCGGCGTCGTCGCCCTTCAGCGCCTCCTTCAGATCGCTGACGGCATCCTCGATGGCGCGGCGTTCGCTTTCCTCGATCTTCGAGCCGTGTTCGGTCAGCGCCTTCTCGGTCGAATGCACCAGACTGTCGGCGTGGTTCTTGGCGTCGACGGACTCGCGGCGCTTCTTGTCCTCGGCTGCGTTGGCCTCCGCATCCTTGACCATCTTCTCGATGTCGGCCTCGGACAGACCGCCAGAAGCCTGGATGCGGATCTGCTGTTCTTTGCCGGTCGCCTTGTCCTTCGCCGACACGTTGACGATGCCGTTGGCGTCGATGTCGAACGTAACCTCGATCTGAGGCATGCCGCGCGGGGACGGCGGAATGCCCATCAGATCGAACTGGCCGAGAATCTTGTTGTCGGCCGCCATTTCGCGCTCACCCTGGAAGACGCGGATGGTGACGGCGTTCTGGTTGTCCTCGGCAGTCGAGAATACCTGGCTTTTCTTGGTCGGGATCGTGGTGTTGCGATCGATGATCCGGGTAAACACGCCGCCCAGTGTCTCGATGCCCAGCGACAGCGGAGTGACGTCGAGCAGCAACACATCCTTGACGTCGCCCTGCAGCACGCCGGCTTGGATCGCCGCGCCGATCGCGACAACCTCGTCCGGGTTGACGCCCTTGTGCGGCTCCTTGCCGAACAACTGCTTGACGACTTCCTGAACCTTCGGCATCCGCGTCATGCCGCCGACGAGCACCACTTCGCCGATCTCGCCCGCCGTCAGACCGGCATCCTTCAGCGCCTTGCGGCACGGCTCGATGGTCTTCTGGACGAGATCATCGACCAGCGCCTCGAACTTGGCGCGGGTAAGCTTCATCGTCAGATGCTTCGGGCCGGACTGGTCGGCCGTGATGAACGGAAGGTTGATTTCGGTCTGCGTGGTGGAGGACAGCTCAATCTTGGCTTTCTCGGCGGCTTCCTTCAGTCGCTGCAAGGCCAGCTTGTCGTTGCGCAGGTTGATGCCCTGCTCCTTCTGGAATTCGTCAGCCAGATAGTTGACCAGGCGCATGTCGAAATCTTCGCCGCCAAGGAACGTATCGCCGTTGGTCGACTTCACCTCGAACACGCCGTCACCGATCTCGAGGATCGACACGTCGAACGTGCCGCCGCCGAGATCGTACACGGCGATGGTGCCGGCCTTCGACTTGTCGAGACCGTAGGCCAGCGCGGCCGCGGTCGGCTCGTTGATGATGCGCAACACTTCGAGCCCGGCGATCTTGCCGGCGTCCTTGGTCGCCTGTCGTTGCGCGTCGTTGAAATAGGCGGGAACTGTGATGACGGCTTGATCGACCTTCTGGCCCAGATGGGCTTCAGCGGTCTCCTTCATCTTCTGAAGCGTGAAAGCCGAAATCTGCGAAGGGGAATAGGTCTTGCCGTCGGCCTCGACCCAGGCGTCGCCGTTGCCGGCCTTTGCAATCTTGTAAGGGACAAGCTTCTTGTCCTTTTCGACCGTGGGGTCGTCATAACGGCGGCCAATCAGACGCTTGACGGCGAAAATAGTCCGCTCAGGATTGGTCACGGCCTGACGCTTGGCCGGCTGGCCGACGAGGCGCTCACCATCGTCGCTAAAGGCGACAATGGACGGCGTGGTCCGCATCCCTTCCGCGTTTTCGATGACTTTCGGCGTCTTGCCGTCCATTACGGCCACGCACGAATTCGTGGTGCCGAGGTCGATCCCAATGACCTTTCCCATGGTCCTTATATCCTTCTTGTTGCGGCAGTCCGGCCAGGCCCTGACGGCACCCTCATCCAGACCCCCAGATATCAAATACTCGCGATATTGCGACGGTGTGCCTCATATAGGAGGGGGGGTGGGGGCCGCAAGGACCGGCGCGACCCTGGGCGGCGAAAACATCCATTTTTTAAGGAAGCGTGGCTTCCTCCGGACGTTCAGCAAATCGCGAAATTGCTGCCAGATCTGTTAACGAAATGCGGAGGCTGCAAAAACGGCTGACCATGACTGGCTGGCGGAAGCGGCGAGAGCGTTGTATCGACCGATCATTGAACGGCCTCAATACAAATCCAAGAAGTTCTCATGAGATATCTCTCGCAACTGATAGCCGCTCTGTGTGTGGTGACCAGCGTCGCTGCCGCCTTCGCCGATGACCTGATCTATGCACCGGGCACCAGAATTGGGTTGGTTCCGCTGATAGGCCTTTCCCCGGCAAAGACATTTCCCGGCTTCGAAACCGACGATCATCGGGTCAGGGTCGTGGTCGCGGAACTCCCCCCAGCTGCCTTCCGAGACGTGGAGGCCGTCGCCAAGTCCGACACAGCCACCGTCCAGGGTCCAAAGCCCCAAGGCATCGAGACCGCGAGTGGACAAGGCTATTTCATCGTCGAAACCGCCAAGAACGGCAACGACAACGTCCGGCGCTATTCGATGGTGGTGTCGGGCGACACCTTTTCCGGGTATGTCGCGGCGCAGGTGCCGGAGAACGTCGAAAAGATCTATTCCGACGAAGCCATGCGAAAGATGTTCACGACAGTAGCCCTGCGCAAGGAAGTGCCGGTCGAGGAGCAACTCAGCTTATTGCCCTTCAAGTTGACCGAATTGAGCTCCTTTAAAACGGTCCGTACGCTGGCGCCGGGAGCAGCCATCCTGCTTTCCGACGCCGAAACGGACAAGGAGATCGACAGCAAGGCCTTCCTGATCATCAACCCGGTCGGGTCAGCCCCCGAACGACCGGACGATCGGGGCCGGTTTGCCCGCGACATCGCAACCACGATCCCCAACCTGCGCGAGGCCCATATCACCATGTCCGAGCCGATCCGGATCAACGGATCGCCCGGCTTTGAAACACGGATCGACGCCACCAACGCCCAAACGAAAACGCCAGTGAGCGTCGTCCAATGGCTGGTGTTCGGCAGCGGAAACACGGCAATGCGGCTGATCGGCAGTACTCCTCGGGAGGAGTGGTCTGCCACGTTTCCGCGGTTTCGTGCGGTTCGTGACGGTATCCGTCCGCGTTAGGACTATCCGGCTTTGATGGAATCAAAGCCGGCTGACATCGCAGCCTAGCCCGCAAAACAGGCTAACCTCATTCGGAAGCGGTTGCCTTGGTGCCGCCCTTCGCAACGCCCACCAGCGCTGGACGCAATATCCGCTCGCCGATCATGTAGCCGGACTGAATGACTTGCGCGATCGTGCCGACGGGGACGGACGGATCGGGAACTTCGTACATGGCCTGATGAACGTTGGGATCGAACTTTTCGCCGGCCGGATCGAACCGCTTCACACCATGCTTCTCCAGCGCGTTGTGCAGCGAACGCTCTGTCAGCTCCACGCCCTCGATCAGAGCTTTGAGTCCGGGATCGGCCGCCGCGCGCGCTTCGGCCGGCACCGCATCAAGCGCGCGTTGCAGATTGTCGGCAATATCCAGCACGTCGCGCGCGAACCCCGAGATACCGTAAGTTCGCGCATCCGACACCTCCCGCGCGGTACGCTTGCGCAGATTTTCCATCTCCGCCAACGTGCGCAGCATCCGATCCTTGGCGTCCGCGACCTCCTTGGTCAGCGCTTCAACCGCCCCCTCCTCGGGATCGTCGGGCATGATGTAAGGCTTGGATACCACTGGCTCGGCCTCCGGAGCCGGATCGCCGGAATTGTTTGATTTGCCATCGGAATCGGTCATTACACAGCCTTCTTGCACATGGTCTCGAATTAAAAGGGATGGTCGTGCGGGATATCGTGGTTCAGGCGTAAAAATCAAGCGCGGCGGGCGGCGGGCGAGCTCAGCCGCCGAGCATCTGGCTGACAATGCGGGCCGCGTAATCGACCATCGGGATCACGCGTGCGTAGTTCAGCCGGGTCGGTCCGATCACACCGAGGACGCCGACGATATGACCAGCGCCATCGCTGTAGGGCGCCATGATCGTCGAGGAACCGGATAGCGAGAACAGCTTGTTTTCTGAACCGATGAAGATGCGGACCCCGTCGGCGCGCTCGGCGCGGCCGAGCAAGTCGATCACGCCGCGTTTGGTTTCGAGGTCGTCGAACAGCAGCCGCACCCGCTCGAGGTCCTCCAGCGCGTGCAAGTCCTCCAGCAGATTGGCGTGACCGCGCACGATCAGCTGCCGATCGTCACTGTCGCCGCCGGACCAACTCGCAATCCCGGCCGTAATGACCTTCTGCGTGAGCTGATCGAGTTCCGCCTTGCTCTGCGTCAGCGCGGTCTCGAGCTCGAGGCGCGCCTCGGCGAGCGTCCGCCCGCGGATTCGCGCATTCAGAAAATTCGACGCTTCGGTCAGCGCCGATGCCGGGACGCCGGATTGGAGCGTCAGCACGCGGTTCTCGACCTGTCCGTCTTCGGCGACGAGAACAACGAGCGCTTTCTCCGGCTCCAGCCTGACAAATTCGATGTGCTTCAAGCGCACATTGGCCTTGGCCGTCAGAACAACCGCCGCCGCGCGCGTCAGTCCCGACAGCCGCGTCAAGGCTTCGCCCAGCGCGGCCTCGACCGATTGCGCCTTGCCGACAGACGTAAGCTGGGTCTGGATCGACTGACGCTCCGGCTCGGTCAGGTCGCCGACCTGCATCAAGGCATCGACAAAGAACCGCAAGCCGAGTTCGGTCGGCAAACGTCCGGCCGATGTATGCGGCGCATAAATCAGCCCGAGTTGTTCGAGATCCGACATCACGTTGCGAACCGATGCCGGCGACAGCGGCATCGTGATCAGGCGGGAAATGTTACGCGAGCCCACGGGCTCACCCGTCGCGAGATAGCTCTCGACGATCTGACGAAAAATGTCGCGCGACCGCTCGTTCAGCTGGGCAAGCCCGGCGTTCGGTGCGATCAGACCGATCGGATCGTGATGGACCAACGATATCTCCCCGCCCTCACATACTGGCTGCATCTAACAGCCAAGTCTAATTTGTCTCTCCGACGCACCGGTTACAAGCAGCCTTATTGCAGTTCTAACCCTTGCCGGTGCGCTTCCCCGCCCCTAAAAGCACCACAAGACGATTTCATGAGTTAGCTGGAGGAGTTCCCATGCGGCCTAGCCGTCGTGCACCGGATGAACTGCGCGCCGTGTCGCTGGAACGTGGCGTTGTCAAATACGCCGAGGGCTCCTGCATGGTGAAATTCGGCGATACCCACGTGCTGGTGACCGCGACACTGGAGGAACGGCTGCCGCCGTGGCTCAAGGGTCAGGGCCGCGGCTGGGTTACGGCCGAATACGGAATGCTGCCGCGCGCCACGCTGGAGCGGACCCGACGCGAGGCCTCCGCCGGCAAGCAGGGCGGCCGGACCGTCGAAATCCAGCGCCTGATCGGCCGCTCGTTGCGCGCCGCAGTTGACCTCGAGGCGCTCGGCGAGCGGCAGATCACGGTGGATTGCGACGTCATTCAGGCCGACGGCGGCACCCGCACCGCGTCAATCACCGGCGCGTGGGTCGCACTGGCCGACTGCATCGGCTGGATGAAGGCCCGCAACATGCTCAAGACCAGCGTACTCCGCGATAACGTCGCGGCGGTCTCATGCGGCATCTACAACGGCACGCCGGTCCTCGACCTCGATTACGCCGAGGATTCCGAAGCCGACACCGATGCCAATTTCGTCATGACCGGCGACGGACGCATCATCGAGGTGCAAGGAACCGCCGAGAAGACGCCGTTCTCGGAAGATGAGTTTCTCGCGCTGCTGGCGCTCGCGAAAAAAGGGGTCGCGCGGCTGGTGGATTTGCAGAAAATGGCGGTGGCGTGATTCCTCCTGTGCGCGCTCCGCCCGCAGGATTTTCGTCATAGGATCGGCCATGCATCGTCGAATCGCCGGCAAGCTCGTGATCGCCACCCACAATCCTGGCAAGCTCGCCGAGATGCGCGAGTTGCTCGCGCCGTACGGCATCGAGGCGATCTCCGCAGGCGAACTCGGTCTCGGCGAACCCGAAGAGACCGGCGACGATTTCCGCGCCAATGCCCGGATCAAGGCCGTCGCTGCGGCAAAAAGCGCCAAGCTTCCGGCTTTTGCCGATGATTCCGGTCTGGTCGTCGATGCGCTCGACGGCGCACCCGGCATCCACTCCGCGCGCTGGGCAGGCGAGACCAAGGATTTTTCCGCAGCGATGACCCAAATCGAGCGGCTGTTACAGGAGCGCGGCGCGACGACACCGGAGAAGCGCAAGGCTCACTTCGTCTCGGCGCTGTGCGTTGCCTGGCCGGACGATCACCTCGAGGAAGTCGAAGCGCGAGTGGACGGCACACTGGTCTGGCCGCCGCGGGGCACAGCCGGGTTCGGCTATGATCCTGCGTTTTTGCCGGACGGGCACACGCGCACCTTCGGCGAGATGACCGGCATTGAGAAACACGGACTTCCGCCGCACGGCCTTGGCCTGTCGCATCGGGCGCGCGCGTTCGTGAAGCTGGCGGAGATATCTCTTGACCGGCGCTGATCCGACCACTGCATTCGGCGTTTACGTCCACTGGCCGTTTTGCCTGTCGAAATGTCCGTATTGCGATTTCAACAGTCACGTCCGCCACGCGCCGATCGATGAAGAGCGCTTTGTGCGGGCATTTGCGCGCGAGATCGAGACCACCGCCGCCCGCTCACGCGGCAGCGAAGTGTCCTCGATTTTTCTCGGCGGCGGTACACCGTCATTGATGCAGCCCCAGACCGTCGGCGCTGTTCTTGACGCAATCGGAAAACATTGGAGCGTTGCCGATGACGTCGAGGTCACGCTGGAAGCCAATCCGACCAGCGTCGAGGCCACACGATTCCGCGGCTATCGCACGGCGGGCGTCAATCGCGTGTCGCTCGGCGTGCAGGCGCTCGACGATTCCTCGCTGAAGGCACTCGGCCGGCTACACACCGCGCGCGAGGCGCTGGACGCGGTTGCGATCGCGCGCTCGGTGTTCGATCGCTATTCCTTCGATCTGATCTACGCGCGCCCCGACCAGACGCCGGCGATGTGGACCGAGGAATTGCAGCGCGCGATCTCCGAAGCCGCGGAGCATCTGTCGCTCTATCAATTGACCATTGAGGAGGGCACGCCGTTTTTCGGTCTGCACGCGGCCGGCAAACTCAAGACGCCCGACGAGGCAATCGCGCGCGCTTTATATGACGTCACGCAGGAGATCTGCGCGCGTCACGGCCTGCCCGCCTACGAGATTTCGAATCACGCGCGGCCCGGCGCGGAATGCCGTCACAACCTGGTTTACTGGCGCGGCCAGCAATATGCGGGCATCGGCCCCGGGGCGCATGGACGTCTCGACATCGACGGCGGCAGGCACGCCATCGCCACCGAAAAGCGGCCCGAGGCCTGGCTCATGCGGGTCGAGGCGATGGGCAACGGGACCGTCACAGACGATCTCCTGAACAGCGAAGAGCGCGCCGACGAATTCCTGCTGATGGGACTGCGCTTGCGCGAAGGCATCGATCCGCAGCGCTACGCGGCGCTCTCGGGCCGCTTTCTCGATCCCCGGAGAATCGCAATCCTGCGCGAGGAGGGCGCGATCGCGATCAGCCCTGATGGCCGCTTGCGGGTCACGCAGGACGGCTTTCCCGTCCTCGACGCCGTGGTGGCTGATCTCGCCGCCTGACATAGCGTTTTCAAGCGAAGTGGGTACCGTTTCGCGTCAAGAACGTTGTCAACAAAACTGAATCTCAGGCGCCAAAACTTTTTGGCGAGCCAGCGACCGGCTGGCCGCCGCCGGAAGCGACACGCATGACAGCGAGGCCCCGCTGGTTGGTGCCGTCGGAACGGAATCGAAATAACCCGTCGATGCCGGCGAAGCCCGACGCGTTGGTCAGCGTCTCCGCCGAGAAGCGCTGCGCACCCTGGGTGCGGGCAAGCGCCGCCACCAGCGCGACGGCGTCATAGGCTAGCGTCGCCGTGCGCACGGGCTCGCCGCCGAATTTGGCGCGGTAGCGGCCTGCGAAGCTGCGGAAGCCGGAGGGGTCGGGCGCTGCATAGAGACCGCCTTGCAGCGCCGCGCTGGCGGATACGCGAGGATTGTCCCAAAGACCGGTGCCGAGAAGCTGGACATTGCGCAGGTTAGCGCCCGCGGCCGTGAGCGCGTCGGCAACCGAAACCACTGCATCGCCGTCATCGGCGATGAGCAGCGCATCGGCCGAGCGAAGCGACTGCGCCACATTTTTCGCGGCGCTGGCGCGATCGGCGCCATATTTCTCGAATCCGGCAATACGCCCGCCGTGCTTGCCGACCGCCTGCTTGAAGGCGGCCTCAACGACATTGCCATAGGCATTTTCGGGCACCATGGCGGCAAACGAGCGCTTGCCGACGCTCGCGGCATATTCGACGATCCGGTTCACATCCGATTCAGGGAGAAAGCTCAGAAGATAAACGCCCCGGCCCGCGACGCTTGAATCGGTCGAGAACGCGATCACCGAGATGCCGCGGGTCCGAGCCGCCTGTGCGATCGCCGGAACCGACGCTGCGAATAGCGGACCGAGGATGATTTCGGCGCCTTCATCGAGAGCCTGTTGCGCGCTCTGCTGCGCGCCTTGCGCCGAGCCGGCGTCGTCCTTGATCAGCAGCTGGACGTTCGGGTTCTGAAACTCGGACAGCGCCATTTCAGCTGCATTCTTCATCGATTGCGCCGCAATGCTTGCATTGCCTGCAGCCGACAGCGGGAGAATCAGTCCGACCTTGACCTGGCCCGTTCCGATGGTAACCGCCTGCTGCGCCGGCCCGGACGGCGCCGGTTGCGAGGAAGGACTGGTCAGCGTTTGCTGGATACCCGAGCATGCCCCGAGCAGGGGCGCGCCAATGACAAGGCCCAACGCCGTTCGACGGGTCGCGCCCTGACGCTCAGGTTTCGGTTTGAACGGAACCGTCATTCTTATCCTTATCAAGGACCCATCCGAACAGGTCCAAGCGTAATCTCGGGAGGGAATCAGACATATTGCTGGCGGGCAGTTAACCAAAACAAATGGATCGTGTCCGCCTCGACTTTAGCGCCATCCCCACTCTGCGGAGCCTACGGAACCCGCCAACGCCGTGCGGAAGAACAAGAAAAAAAAGCCCTTTCGTGCAATTTCTTGAGCCATTCCGGCTTTGATGAATGAGGGCCGGGTTTCCCCCTTTTTGTTTGACCCGTTTCTTGACGCGAACCGATACCCACTTCGCTCGAAAACGCTATAGAATGTCGCGGCATGCGCGCAAAATCCGCCTCACTGAAATCGGGCGCCGAAACTCCCGGCATTCGAACTTTTTCCATCGCGGGCCATCAACTGGTTGCTGCCAAGGCTGCACCGGGTCTTTATCTGGTCGCGACGCCGATCGGCAATCTCGGCGACATCACCTTGCGCGCGTTGGAGACACTCGCCGGCGTCGATATCATTGCCTGCGAGGACACCCGCATCACCCGTCGCCTGACCGAACGCTTCTCGATCACAGGCGTGCTCAAGCCCTACCACGACCACAACGCTGCGACGGCCCGGCCGAAAATGCTGGAGCAACTGGCGCAGGGCGCTTCCATCGCGCTGGTCTCCGATGCCGGCACGCCGCTGATTTCCGATCCGGGCTTCAAGCTGGTGCGCGATGTCTGTGCCGCCGGTCATCAGGTCATCGCGCTGCCGGGACCGTCGTCCGTGCTGGCCGCGCTTGCGGTGGCCGCGCTGCCGACGGACCGGTTCTTCTTCGAGGGATTCCTGCCGGCAAAGGAGGTCGCGCGCCGCACGCGCCTTGCCGAACTCGCAAGAATAGATGCCACGCTGGTCATGTTCGAGTCCGGGAGCCGCATCCAGGACTCCTTGCGCAACCTCGCAGCCATCCTCGGCAATCGCGACGCCGCGATCTGCCGCGAACTAACCAAGCTGCACGAGGATATCCGCCGCGCGCCCCTAGCGGAGCTTGCACAAACCGCCGAAACACTCGAAACGCGGGGCGAGTTTGTGCTGGTGGTCGGGCCACCCCCGGCAGATGCAGGCATGATGTCATCCAAAGATCTGGACGATCTGCTGCTGGCCTCGCTGAAGGAAAGCAGCGTCAAGGACAGTGTCGCTCGCGCGGTCGAGATCTCAGGCCGCTCGCGACGCGAAGTTTATGCCCGCGCACTCGAGCTCGCCGGACAAAATCGGGCCAGGGACGACAATGGCCGCACGTAAGGATCGCTCCCCCGAGCGCGCAGAGACAGCAGCGCCCGAGCGCGTCGCAGCCTTCCGTACAGGTATTTCGGCGGAAAGTCGCGCCGCTGCCTATCTGATCGTCAAAGGTTATCGGATTCTGGCGCGCCGGTTTCGCACGCCTCACGGCGAGATCGATATCGTGGCGCGGCGGCGACAGCTTCTCGCCTTCGTCGAAGTCAAGGCCCGTCGCAGCCTCGACGAGGCCGCCTATGCGGTCACGCCGCGGCAACAACAGCGGATCATCGCTGCCGCGCAAGGCTGGCTGATGGCGCATCCCGAGCATGCGACTTTCGAGCTTCGTTTCGACGCAATGCTGATTGCGCCACGACGTCTGCCGCGCCATCTGCTAGGTGCATTCGATGCCAGCACGTAAACTAAGGCGTTCAGGCGTCTTCGATTGAAATCAACCGGACGAGCAAGATGAAATTGAAAGTCGCCGTTCAGATGGACCCCATCGCGCGCATCAACGTTCGCGGCGATTCGACGTTTGCGCTCCTGCTGGAGGCGCAAAGACGCGGCCACGCGGTCTCGTATTACACACCGGACAAACTATCCTTGCGGGGCAAAGACGTAGTCGCTCCGGTTCAGCCGTTGACCGTGCGCGACCAGAACGGCGATC
The DNA here is from genome assembly GCF_051912485.1 of Nitrobacter sp. JJSN. GTDB lineage: Bacteria > Pseudomonadota > Alphaproteobacteria > Rhizobiales > Xanthobacteraceae > Nitrobacter. The sequence continues at coordinate 3,655,413 of NZ_CP196822.1, forward strand.
ATTTTGCGCTCGGTGATGCAACGCGCACCTATCTGGAATCCTTTGACGTCGTGCTGTTGCGGCAAGACCCGCCGTTCGATCTGGCCTACATCACGACGACTCACTTGCTCGAGCGCATTCATCCGAAGACGCTGGTGGTCAACGACCCGGCAAGCGTGCGTGACGCGCCGGAAAAGCTGTTCGTGATGGATTTCCCCGAACTGATGCCGCCGACGCTGATTTCGCGCGATCTCGACGAGATCAATTCGTTTCGCGCCGAACACGGTGCGGTCGTGATGAAACCGCTGCATGGTCACGGCGGAGCCGCGGTCTTTCGCGTGATGCCGCAAGACATGAATTTCGGATCGCTATTCGACATGTTCTCGGTGACGTTTCGCGAGCCATGGGTGATCCAGCGCTTCCTGCCCGAGGTGAAACAGGGCGACAAGCGCATCATCCTCGTCGACGGCGAATTCGCCGGCGCCGTCAATCGCGTGCCCGCCGCGGATGATCTGCGCTCCAACATGGTCCGTGGCGGCGCGGCACGGGCAACCGATCTGACGCCCCGTGAGCGCGAGATCTGTGAGCGCATCGGTCCGGCGTTGCGCGAGCGCGGACTGCTGTTCGTCGGCATCGATGTCATCGACGGCAATCTCACCGAGATCAACGTCACCTCGCCTACCGGCATCCGCGCGATTGCCACTTTTGGCGGTCCGGACGTTGCAGCGAAAATCTGGGATCGGATCGAGGCGAAACGTTCGTAGCACTGGATGAAAATCCTCGGATGCGCGTTCTCTTAATGTTCTTGTACTCGGGGGAGTTGTAAGCTAGTTTGGCTATGGCAGAGGGGGCGGCCATGGTTCAGCGGGTATCCACCGTCGCGTTTGAGGGCATCGAGGCGCGCGCGGTCGACGTGCAGGTGCAAGTCGCTCCCGGCCTACCCGCCTTCAACATTGTGGGCTTGCCGGACAAAGCCGTGTCCGAGGCTCGGGAGCGGGTGCGGGCTGCCCTGATCGCTTCAGGTCTTGCGCTGCCAGCGAGACGAATCACCGTCAACCTGGCTCCAGCGGATCTGCCCAAGGAAGGCAGCCACTACGATCTCCCGATTGCGCTCGGCCTGATGGCAGCGATCGGAGCCATTCCCTCCGACGCGTTGTCGGGGTTTACGGTGCTCGGCGAACTCGGCCTCGACGGATCAATTGCGGCCGTGGCGGGGGTTCTTCCCGCTGCGATCGGTGCGAATGCGCGCGACGAGGGACTGATTTGCCCCTTGGCCTGTGGCGCGGAGGCGGCCTGGGCGAGCACGGACATTCAGATCATCGCGGCAAGTTCGCTGATCCAGATCGCAAATCATTTCAAGGGGACACAGATTCTGTCCCGGCCGCAGCCCCGGATTCGCGAAACCCAGGGTACCGCTCTCGACCTTCGCGACATCAAGGGACAGGAGAGCGCCAAGCGTGCGCTTGAGATCGCTGCCGCCGGCGGACATCACTTGTTGATGGCCGGCTCTCCGGGCAGCGGCAAATCGATGCTCGCGGCTCGCCTGCCCTCGATCCTTCCGCCACTGTCGCCGACCGAACTCTTGGAAGTGTCGATGATCGCGTCCGTGGCCGGCGAAATCGACGGCGGGGCGCTCACTGCGCGCCGGCCGTTTCGCGCGCCACATCATTCCGCCAGCATGGCCGCGTTGACGGGCGGCGGCACGCGCGCCAAACCCGGTGAGATCTCGCTCGCGCATAATGGCGTACTGTTTCTCGACGAACTGCCGGAGTTCGATCCGCGCGTCCTGGATTCGCTCCGTCAGCCGCTTGAGAACGGCGAAATCGCGGTCTCCCGCGCCAATCACCGCGTGACCTATCCCGCGCGCTTCATGCTGGTGGCGGCGATGAATCCATGCCGTTGCGGCCACGCCTTTGAGCCCGGCTACGCCTGCAAGCGCGGCCGCATCGACCGCTGCACTGCAGATTACCAGACCCGCATTTCCGGACCTCTTCTGGATCGAATCGATCTGCGGATCGAGGTGCCAGCCGTAACCGCCTCCGATCTTATTCTGCCGCCTTCGTCTGAAGGATCGGCCGAAGTCGCAGCCCGTGTTTCCGCGGCACGCGACATTCAGGCGGCACGGTATACTGCACTCGGACTCCCGAAGGTTCGCACCAATGCCGAGGCTCCGGCCGCCGTGCTGGAAAACATCGCGCAACCTGATGCACAGGGGCTGAAGTTGCTGCGCGACGCCGCGGAAAGCATGCGTCTGTCAGCGCGCGGCTATCACCGGGTGCTGCGCGTCGCCCGCACGCTCGACGGCGCCGACACGATCGGCCGGCTGCACCTCGCCGAAGCTCTCTCCTATCGCGCGCTCGCTGACGACGTCAAACGCGCGGCCTGACCGCGGTCTGCTTTTGTCAACGGTCGCCACATCATCGCACGCCGACCGGCCTCGCAGCAGCTCTGTGCTTTTTAAGACGTCGTTAACCCTGTTCACAACGGACAGGATTTAGTCTCGGTCCTCAAGCACTTCGCAACGTCGCCCCCCCATGCTGACGGAGCGCGATGCGCACGCTCTTGCCGGCGGCATCCCGCCCTCCGACAGAAAATGCTGGGCACAAGACGAACTCGGGGTGGTTGATGATAGCGCGATTGTTCTGGATCAAGGCGCGTCTGCGCCGGCTGGTTCGACGATATCCCCGCCTGCATCTTGCTTTTCGGACCTTCACGACTTTCTCTATCGCGTTCGGGGGCGCCTACGGCTTCATTTCCGGAAGCAGAAGTGCCGATTACGACCCGAACACCTTTGCGATGGGCGTTAGCTTCCTCTTCGCGCTGGCGTGTGTCGCGCTGGCGATTCTCAGCATGCGCTTGCGCTGGATGCGCAGGAAGCTTCGCAAGGTCGCTCTTCACAATGAAGCGCTTGCGGATCGCAACTGGGAGCTGAAGGAAGCTGAGGAGCGAGCACGCAGCCTCTTCGAATCGCAGGGCGACCTGATCGTCTTGCGCGACGCGGACGGCCTTATCACCTCGGTCAACGACACCTATTGTGTTCTGGCTCAGCGATCGCGGGCGGAGTTGCTCGGCAGCCGGTTCGCGCTCCCCGTTCTTGAGCAGGGCGAGAGTGCGCTTGAATCGAATGGCACGCGCATCCACGATCAGCGCGTCGAAACCGCGCTTGGTCCGCGGTGGATCGCATGGCGCGAAGGCCTCGTGCGGATCGACGCCAACCATCCGGCGGAAATGCAATGCGTTGGCCGCGATGTCACCAACCGAGCTGAAACAGAGCGCGCGCTTGGTGAAGCACGGGATCACGCAAACGCAGCCAACCGGGCCAAATCGCGCTTCCTGGCGATGACCTCGCACGAGTTTCGCACACCGCTGAACGGCATCATCGGCATGAGCGGATTGTTGCTCGACACCTCGCTCACACCCGAACAGACGACGTATGTCAACGCAGTCAAGGCATCCGGCGACGCGCTGCTGTCGCTGATCGAGGAATTGCTCGACTATTCCAAGATCGAAGCCGGCAAAATCAACCTCGAAAGCCGTCCTTTCGTCCTATCCGACCTGATCGAGGATATCACCGAACTACTGGCGCCGCGTGCGCAGGCGCGGCAACTCGAGATCGCCGCCTATATCGATGAGCAGTTGCCGATCGAAGTGATCGGAGACGCCGCACGATTGCGCCAGGTCCTGCTCAATCTTGCGGGAAATGCCATCAAGTTCACGCCGTCCGGCGGCGTTGCGCTGATCGTCGAGCCCGGCCTCCGGCCAGCGGACATCCGCTTCATGGTTCGCGACACCGGAATCGGCATTGCGCCGGATGCACAGGTGCGGATTTTCCAGGAGTTCGCGCAAGCCGACGAGAAAATTGCGCGCAACTACGGCGGCACGGGCTTGGGATTGAGTATCAGCGACCGCATCGTCAAACAGATGGGCGGACACATCACGCTCGAGAGCAAACCGGGTGTCGGTTCGACATTCGAGGTGTCGATCCCCCTTCCCCCTCACGACAACGCACCGGCGCGACAGCGCTTCTCCGCGCCGGATCTGACAGGGCACCCGATCATGCTGGTGGCCCCTCAGACGATCGAGGCGTCGCTGCTTGCCCGGCGGCTGGAGCGATGGGGCGCCGAGACCTGCACGCTATCGGACATCGCTGTTGCCCACGCCCAGCTTCCGGAGCAGTCGTGGCACACCGTGCTCGTCGATCATGCCATGGGCGCGGAGGATGTCTGGCGATTAGGCCAGGCCGCGTGCCAGCACGCAACGCGGCGGATCGTCATGGTTACGCCGTCGACGAGGCACGACCTTCAGGCCCCCGGCGCGGCGGCGTTTACGGGCTACCTGGTCAAGCCTCTGCGAACCGCGTCGATCGCGGAGCGACTGGCGGCGCCGGCCGACGGCTCGACCACGCTCCAGGCGACCGACTGCCGGCCTGATTGCGATACGCTCGAAGAGTCCGAGGCACCGACCACGGCACCCACGCAAGGCCTTTCGATCCTCGTGGCGGAGGACAACGAGATCAATGCGTTATTGATATGCTCGCTCCTGACCCGCCTCGGGCATGACGTGATCGTCACTACCAACGGCGAGGAAGCGCTTGAATCGTGGGTCGCCGCCGAAACCGCTGATACGCCCTACGACCTCGTCCTGATGGACGTGCAGATGCCGAAACTCGACGGCATCGAGGCCACCAAGAAAATTCGTGAACGGGAAGCCGGCCGTCGCATCCGCCGCACGACCATTCTGGCGCTGACGGCCAACGCGCTGATTGACGATCGTCATGCCTGCTTCGAGGCGGGCATGGATGGTTTTCTCGTCAAACCGCTCGATCGGGACAAGCTGGCCGATGCGCTTGCGCGACTGGTGGCGAGCCGTCACCTCGCGGCCTGAGGGTCTGAATTCAATGCGGTTGAACCCGCCCCTATTTTTGATTGAGCATGATCTCATCCGAAAACCGGTTCCCACTTTTCGGGATCATGCTCTAAAGCCGCCTCAGCGCGACCTGCTCGACGACATGGTCGGCCCCCTTCTTGAGAATCAGGTTCGCCCGCGGCCGCGTCGGCAGAATGTTGTCCTCGAGATTCGCGCGGTTGGTGCGTTCCCAGATTGCGATCGCCGTCGCGGTCGCCTCGTCGTCCGACAGCAGCGCGTAGCGGTGAAAGTAGGATCGCGGGTCGTGGAAGGCCGTATCCCGCAGGGCGAGGAACCGCGTCACGTACCAGTCCCGCAGTACCGGTTCTTCGGCATCGAGATAGACCGAGAAGTCGAAGAAGTCGGAGACCACCGGAACCGCCCTGCCGTCGCGCGGCAGCCGGCCGGTCTGCAGGACGTTGACGCCTTCGACGATCAGGATATCCGGCTGACTGACCTCGATCCAGCTATTGGGCACGATGTCATACGTCAGGTGCGAGTAAACCGGCGCGCGCACCGGCGTGCGGCCCGCCTTGATGTCGCTGAGAAACCCCAGCAGCATCGGCAGATTGTAGCTCTCCGGGAAACCCTTTTTCTGCATCAAGCCATGTCGCTCAAGCACCGCGTTCGGAAACAGAAAGCCGTCGGTGGTGACGAGGTCGACCTTGGGACGGGGAGACCATCGTGCGAGGAGTGCCTGCAGCACGCGGGCCGTGGTCGATTTTCCGACCGCGACCGATCCGGCCACGCCGATGATGTACGGTACCTTGCGATCGTGGATGCCGAGAAACCGGCGTTGGGCGACAAAGAGCCGCTGCATCGACGCCACATAGATTGAAAGCAGCCTGGACAAGGGCAGATAAATTTCTTCGACCTCGGTGAGATCGAGGCGATCATGCATTGACCGCAATGCTGCGATTTCATCGGCAGCCAGCGTCATGGGCATATCGTCGCGCAACTTCGCCCATTCGGCTCGGGAGAAAATCCGATACGGATTGTATTGCTGCTGTTCTGCCCGCAAATCCATGAAGCTCGCCCCCCGGGCTACTCGCGATTGCGTGCGGCCTTCTCTTCGAGTCCCGACATCGTCGTGCGCTGCGCCAAAACAGCCTCGACATCTTCGAGCTTCACACCCCGAGCCTTCAACAGCACAAGGAAGTGAAACATCAGATCGGCGCCCTCGGCGATCAGATGATGCCGGTCATTTTCGATCGCTGCGATCACCGTCTCGACGGCTTCCTCGCCAAACTTCTTGGCGCAATGCCCAGGGCCTTTGTCGAGCAGCTTTCGTGTGTAGGACGCTTCGCCGCCGGATGCGGCCCGAGCGTCGATGATGGCAGCGAGATCATGGATCGTGAAACGCGGCATGCTACTGGTCTCGTCTTCCGCTGCTACACCTGTGAGCGAGATAAGCCCGAAGACTTACCACTTCTGCGCTCCGAAGTCGTCAGGGATCGAGCCGCATCGGTAACCCGGCGCGGGCCATATGATCCTTGGCTTGGCGAATGGTAAATTCCCCGAAATGAAAGATCGACGCGGCAAGAACCGCGGTGGCGTGGCCTTCGCGAATCCCATCCACCAGGTGATCGAGATGGCCGACACCGCCGGACGCGATCACCGGCACGGAGACACTGTCGGCCACCAGCCGGGTCAGCGGCAGATCGAAACCCTGGCGGGTGCCATCGCGATCCATCGAGGTCAGCAGGATCTCGCCGGCGCCGAGCGACACCACCTCGTGTGCATATTCGATCGCATCGATGCCGGTGGATTTGCGGCCGCCATGGGTGAAGATTTCCCAGCGATCCGAGCCGCCGGCCTTTGACACCCGCTTGGCGTCGATCGCGACCACGATGCACTGGTCGCCGAACTTTTCTGCGGCTTCTTTGACGAACTCGCGGCGGCTGACCGCGGCGCTGTTGATCGAGACCTTGTCCGCACCGGAGCGCAGCAAGGTACGAATATCATCGATGGTGCGGACGCCACCGCCAACGGTCACCGGCATGAAGCAGGCCTCCGCCGTGCGCCGGACCACATCGAGCATGATGCCGCGATTTTCGTGCGTTGCTGTGATGTCGAGAAAGGTGAGCTCGTCGGCGCCGGCCGCATCGTATGCGACCGCCGCTTCCACAGGGTCGCCGGCATCGCGCAGGTCCACGAAGTTGACGCCCTTGACGACCCGGCCATCCTTTACATCAAGACAGGGTATGACACGGACCTTGAACATCGCGCGCAAATACCCTCAGGCTGCCGCACGCGCGGCGCGGATCAGCGCCAGCGCCTCGGCCGGATCGAGCCGGCCGTCATAGAGCGCCCGTCCGGCAATGGCGCCTGCGAGTTTCTTCGCGCGCGGCGCAAGCAGCGCCTTCACATCCGCGATGGAGGCGAAGCCGCCGGACGCAATCACCGGAATTGAAATGCTCTCGGCGAGCGCTATCGTGGCGTCGAGGTTGAGACCCTTCAGCAAACCGTCGCGGGCGATATCAGTGAAGATGATCGCCGCGATGCCGGCGTCCTCGAACCGTTGCGCGATCTCGAGCGCGGTGATCTCGGACGTCTCGGCCCAGCCTTCCACCGCGACTTTGCCGTCGCGCGCATCGAGACCGACCGCCACGCGCCCCGGAAATGCCTTGGCGGCTTGCTTAACCAGAACCGGATCGCGCACCGCTGCGGTGCCGATGATGACGCGCGTGATGCCCTTGCCGAGCCAGGCTTCGACGGTCTTCAGGTCCCGAATGCCGCCGCCAAGCTGCACCGGCATGGCGACGTTTTTCAGCATCCGCTCGACCGCGTCGGCATTGACCGGCTTGCCGGCAAAGGCGCCGTCGAGATCGACCACGTGCAGATACTCAAAGCCTTGCGACGCAAAGGCGCGCGCCTGTTCCGCCGGATCGAGATTGAATACGGTCGCGCGCGCCATGTCGCCCTGCTCGAGGCGTACGCACTGACCGTTCTTGAGATCGATGGCGGGAAAAAGAATCACGGCTTCCATCTCAGGAAATTGGCGATCAGCGCCAGCCCGAACCGCTGGCTCTTCTCCGGGTGAAACTGGGTACCGATCGCGGTGTCCTTGCCGACGATAGCCGTCACCGGACCACCGTAATCGGCACGCGCGAGCACATCGGTCTCATTAGCGGCGTTCAGGTGATAGGAGTGCACGAAATAGGCGTGACGGCCTTTCGGTCCCAACGGGAGGCGTTCAAGCACCGGATGATCCCGCACCGGATCGAGCGTATTCCAGCCCATATGCGGAATCTTCAGGCTTTCGTCGCGCGGCGAAATCTTTTCGACGTCACCCGCGATCCAGTTGAGCCCGTCGGTCGTGACGTGCTCCTTGCCCCGCGTCGCCATCAGCTGCATCCCGACGCAAATGCCCAAAAACGGACGCGCCTTGTCGCGCACGACCTCCGTCAGGGCCTGGACCATGCCATCGAGCGCATCGAGCCCCCTGCGGCAATCGGCGAACGCGCCGACGCCGGGCAGCACCACGCGATCAGCCCGGAACACTACGTCTGGATCGCGCGTCACGACGATCTTTTCCAAACCTTCGATGCCGCGCGCCGCGCACTCAAACGCCTTCGCGGCTGAATGAAGATTGCCCGAGCCATAGTCGATGATCGCAGCGGTCACCGCGGAAACCCGGGTTGCGGAAACAGCCCGACAATGTCGCTACGCGGCAATGGCGGTGGCTGGCCCAGAACGTTACGGGTCGGCGGCGGCGCGCCGCGATCGACGGTTGACGGATCGAAGTCCACACCCCGCATCGTCGTCCAGCGATCGAAAAAGCGCCGCTCGGCGGCCTCTTTGTCGTCTGCGATAACAACACCGAGCTGACGCCATTTGCGCCGCGACAACGTCCAGCGCCGCAAGCTTGCCGCTTCCAGTCCCATCAGCATGACGATGACCGCCATAACTGCAAAGCGCACTCCTCCGCCGGCATGCAGCAGCGTCAGCACAACCTCCACCGCGACCGACAGGACGATATAGCCAGCGAACGCCAGCCAAAGCCGTTGATAAAGCAGCCACACCGGACCGAACACAAAGGCCCAGAACGAAAAGCCATCGCGAACGAACACGAACTTGTCCGTAGTGCTGCGCATGTCCGTCCCGTCGACAGGTGGCGCATGGACTGTATATACCGGCATTGCTCTCTCCGCCGACAACAGGACCGTCAGCCGCCGAGCTGACCCTTTGTTGATGGCACTTCGCCCGCAGCGCGCGGATCGATCGCCACCGCTGCACGAAGCGCCCGCGCCAGACCCTTGAAGCAGGATTCGGCTATGTGGTGACTGTTCTCGCCATATAGGGTCTCAACGTGCAAAGTCACGCCTGCATTGCCCGCAAAGGCATTGAACCATTCGCGGACCAGCTCGGTGTCAAACTCGCCCACCTTGTCGCGTGGAAACTCGACCTTGAACACAAGTGCCGGACGGCCCGATATGTCGATCACGACACGGGACAGCGTCTCGTCCATAGGCATATGAACGCTGGCATAGCGGGTGATGCCGGCCATCGTGCCGAGCGCCTGCTTCACCGCCTGGCCGAGCGCGATGCCGACATCTTCCGTGGTGTGGTGATGATCGACGTGAAGGTCGCCTTCGGCCTTGACCGTGATGTCGATGCGCGAATGGCGGGCGAGCAAATCCAGCATGTGGTCAAAAAAGCCGATGCCGGTCGCAACCTTGGACACACCGGAGCCATCGAGGTTCACCGCGACCTCGACGTCGGTTTCCTTGGTTTTGCGCTTAATAGTCGCCGTGCGCATGAAAAGGGCTCTCTATCGTCGCGCATGATCCGCCAAAAGTGTGAGCGGTTTGGCGATAGGATCATGCGCCATTTAACGATCCAGAGCGCGTTCGGAAATCCACTTTTGCTGACCGCGCTCTGGCAAATCGGGGCTCTTTTAACAGGCTCACGGCGCCTTCGCTACTGCGGGACGCGGCATTTTGCCGGTGTTCTTGGGACTATGGTGACTGGTGGAGTGGATTTGACATTCGTGACCCATCTGCCGCGGGCACCGAGATGCGAATGTCAAATCCAAAACTCCACTAGAAACCTATAGTTGCTAGTGGTCCTGCGATTCTAACTTTCGCAAAAATACCTGCTGAAACGGGATGCGAATGTTAGAATCGGACCACTAGAATCCGCCATATCGAACGCCGATTGCAACGCCGCGCCGCAATGCCTAAATCTGGCGGGTCCTAAAAGGGGTTCAGATGCAAGCATCACAGCCAGAGGTCTGGCACGGCACCACGATTTTGACCGTCCGCAAGGGCGGCAAGGTTGTCATTGGCGGAGATGGCCAGGTCTCGATCGGCCAGACCGTCATCAAATCCAATGCGAAGAAGGTCCGGAAGCTCGGAAAAGGCGACGTCATCGGTGGATTCGCCGGCGCCACTGCCGACGCCTTCACGCTGTTCGAGCGGCTGGAGAGCAAGCTCGAGCAGTATCCCGGTCAGCTCACCCGCGCCGCGGTCGAACTCGCCAAGGACTGGCGCACCGACCGCTATCTGCGGCGGCTCGAAGCCATGATGCTCGTCGCGGACAAGGATGTGTCATTGGTTCTGACCGGCACCGGGGACGTTCTGGAGCCGGAAGCCGGCGTGATGGCGATCGGCTCTGGGGGAAACTACGCGCTTTCCGCCGCGCGGGCGCTGATCGATTCCGACAAGGATGCGGAAACGATTGTCCGTCGTTCTCTCGATATCGCTGCCGACATCTGCGTTTATACCAACCGCAACCTGACCATCGAGATGTTGTCCACGGATTGAGCGATGCCGAGCTCCGCATTCCGCCAGATATCCCGCACCCTCTCGATGACGCGCGACGTATGAGCGCCTTGACAGGTCGAACCGATCCCGTCCCGCCATCAAGTCCTTCACTCGGCAACGGGATTGCAATCGCGCTCGGCCTGATCCTGCTTCAAGCCGCAATTCTCTATGGCATGGGCCGGGTCCCGATCTGCACCTGCGGCTACGTCAAGATCTGGCATGGCGTCGTGCAGAGCTCCGAGAATTCGCAGCACCTCACCGACTGGTACACATTTTCACATGTCTTGCATGGCTTCCTGTTCTATGGCGCAACGTGGCTGATCCTGCCCCGCGCCCCATGGATCACCCGCCTGTTGCTCGCGATGGTGATCGAGGGCGCATGGGAGATTACCGAGAACTCACCCTGGATCATCGATCGCTATCGTGCAGCCACCATCTCTCTGGACTACTACGGCGACAGCATCGTCAATTCGGTATCTGACACGCTGGCCATGGTTGTTGGATTTGTGCTTGCGCGCAAACTGCCGGTTGCTTTGACGATCGCGCTGGCAGTGCTGTTTGAGGTGCTGGTCGGGCTGCATATCCGTGACAACCTGACCCTCAATATCATCATGCTGATCCACCCCTTCGAAGCCATCCGGCACTGGCAGGCCGGGCCGCCCATCATTTGACCGCTTGTTCCCGCAACGATTCAACATATCTTCGAGATCATGATGCACTTCTCTCCTCGCGAAATCGTTTCCGAACTCGACCGTTTCATCGTCGGCCAGACCGACGCCAAGCGCGCCGTGTCCATCGCCTTGCGCAATCGCTGGCGGCGCCAGCAGTTGACCGGACCGCTGCGCGAGGAAGTGCTGCCGAAAAACATCCTGATGATCGGCCCGACCGGCGTCGGCAAGACGGAAATCGCGCGGCGGCTGGCAAAGCTTGCCAACGCACCGTTCCTCAAGGTCGAGGCCACGAAGTTCACCGAAGTCGGATATGTCGGGCGCGATGTCGAACAGATCGTACGCGATCTCGTGGAGGTCGCGATCAACCAGACCCGCGAGCGCAAGCGCAAGGACGTTCAGGCGCGCGCGCAGCTTGCCGCGGAGGAGCGTGTTCTCGATGCCCTGGTCGGCGCCAATGCAAGCGCCGCCACGCGCGATTCCTTTCGCAAGAAGCTGCGGGCCGGTGAACTCAACGACAAGGAAATCGAGATCGAGACGCAATCCTCCGGCGGATCGCCGATGTTCGAGATTCCGGGGATGCCGGGTGCGCAGGTCGGCGCGATCTCGATCGGCGATATTTTCGGCAAGATGGGCGGGCGAACCAAGACCCGCCGACTGACCGTCGAGGACTCCTACGAAATTCTGGTCAACGAGGAATCCGACAAGCTGCTCGACAGCGACCAGCTCACGCAGGAGGCCATCGCCGCGGTCGAGAACAACGGCATCGTGTTTCTCGACGAGATCGACAAGATTTGCGTGCGCGACGGCCGCAGCGGTGGCGACGTGTCCCGCGAAGGCGTGCAGCGCGACCTGCTGCCGTTGATCGAGGGAACGACAGTCTCCACTAAACATGGTGCGGTCAAGACCGACCATATCCTGTTCATCGCGTCAGGAGCGTTTCACATTGCCAAACCGTCGGATCTGCTGCCCGAGTTGCAGGGTCGGCTGCCGATCCGCGTCGAACTTGACGCTCTGACGCCCAACGACATGCGGCGCATCCTGACCGAGCCCGAAGCCTCGCTCATCAAGCAGTATATCGCATTGATGCAGACCGAGGGCGTCACGCTCGACATCACCAATGATGCCGTCGATGCGCTTGCGGATATTGCGGTCGCGGTAAATTCCACGGTCGAGAACATCGGTGCACGACGGCTGCAGACCGTCATGGAGCGGGTGCTCGACGATATCTCGTTCACGGCCCCTGACCGCAACGGCGAAACGGTTCGCATCGACGCTGGATATGTCCAGAAGCATATCGGCGACTTGGCCAAGAACGCCGATCTGAGCCGATTTATTCTCTAGAGTCTGATTGAGCATGATCTTATCCGAAAACCGGTTTCCACTTTTCGGGATCATGCTCTAGCGCGCCGCAAACGCACGTAGAGCGCGCCCTCGCCGCCATGACCGGTATGCGCCTCGTCGAAGCTGGCGACCAGCGATCGGAACTCCGGAAGGGCGAACCATTGCGGGACCTGCCGGCGAAGCACGCCGCGTTCGGAGTCCGGTCCCGTTGTGCGGCCTTTGCCGGTAACGACGAGCACGAAGGTGAGGCCGTCACCCGAGGCATTCTGCAGAAAACGCAGCAGAGCGCTATGCGCCCGTGTCTGCGTCATGCCATGCAGGTCGATCCGGGCATCGATGTCTTTCCGCCCCCGCGACAATTGCGATCGCTCGCGGCGGGTGAGCGACGCCGGCGGCGGCGGACTCTTGCGTTTGACGATTATCCCGCTGGGCGAAATCAGTTTTGGTGTGGCCGCGAGCTTCACAGCCCCGCTGGATTCCAAATCCGGCGCCACCTCGGATTTGACCGGCCGACGTCGCTTGCGCAACGGTCTGGTCTGCCCGGCGACGCTCTCCCACAACTGACGTTCGTCATCCGAAAGAACGCGCTGGCGGCGAGGTCGTGCGGATACATCCGGCGACGGGCGTTTCATCGTGCCGGGCGATGCCAGTGTCGGCGGTGATGGTGATGACGCCGCGGGCGACGATCCGACCTGACCTCGGGTCGTGCCGCCGGCAGCCGAGCCGCTTCTGACGACACGGCTTTTCCCGCGGACACGGGCGCAGTCCCGGCCGGCTCGCCCGCCGGGGTTACAGGTGACGATGCGGGGTGTTGCGGGGCGGCCTTGCGGTCGTCCGGCTTCTGAGTCTTCGGCGGAAACAGTTTTGCGATCCTTGCCGACGGCCGGATTTCGGGAAGCGGCATGGTTCTGCCGCGAGCGAGGGGATCGAGGCTGTTCGGGACAAGCATGACGAAGTGCATGCTGTGACGCAGACGGCCCGACACCCGCCCTGCTTCCGGACCTGCGCCGAAGTAAAGGTCGGCGCGCGCCGGGCCAAGAATCGCCGAGCCGGTATCCTGCGCGATCATCAGTCGATGGAACGGCGTTTTCGCCTGTTCGGATTCGATCGGCAACTCGCCTTCGATGAAGAACGGTGTGCCATAGACATGCAGCGATTTATCGACCGCGATCGACCGGCCCGGCGCCAGCGGCACACCCTGTGCGCCGACCGCCTCGTCATTGTCCGAGAGCTTCACCTCGCGGAAGAAGACATATGACCGATTTTGGCGGCGCAGTTCGGTGGCGCCATCCGGGTTTTCATTCATCCACTGCCTGATGCGCTGCATCGACATCTGATCCTTCGGGATGATGTTGCGTTCAATCAGGATACGGCCGACGGCAGTATACGGATATCCGTTATAGGAATCATAATTGATGCGCAGCGTCGAGCCATCCTCGAGCCGAACGCGCGCAGAACCCTGGATTTGCGTAAAGAGCAGATCGGTCTGGCTCTTGAGCCAGCAGATTTCAAGGCCGCGGCCTGCGATCGCGCCATCCTCGATTTCGGCGCGATCGAAGTAAGGGACCAGTTTTCGGCGGCCTATCTTGCGATACACCGGCCCGTTGTTCGGCAGGCTTGATGCGCTCTGCGTGAATCCCCGGACGAACAGATTCGAAGGTCGCCGATAAACCGGCACGGTGTAGACGTCCGTCCTGGTGCGCGATCCGTCGATGATCGGCTCGTAATAGCCCGTGACAAAGCCGTCAGTCTCGCCGAGACGTGAAATTCGCACCGCCCGGAAACGGGTTTCGAAGAAAGCGCGGGCTTTGGCATCGTTCGAAATATCCGCGATTTTCGCGGCGCGGCACGGCTCCCGCAATGACACACCGAGCGCCTTCTGGCCGACCTCCGCGATCCGCCGAGCCGTAACCGCACGGCAACTCGCGCGAAATGCCTTGAATGCATCAAGATGATTGTCGTCGTTCCAGCCGGCGATATCGGACCATGCGACCGGCATATATTGACCGCCCGTGATCTCGAGCGGCCAATCCGGACGATGACGGCTGTCATGAGCTTCGACAGCGACCGGCACAAGCGCCACCGCGACGCAAAATCCGACGGCGCACCTTTTTAACCGATAACGGTCAGCTGGCGCTTCCGGTGCCAACCAGTTTCCAGTTCGGATCGCGCGAAGAGATATCGCGGGCAAATGTCCAAACATCCGTGATATCGGAAATCTTCTCAGGGTTTCCGTCGACAATTGCTCCGGTCTTGTCGCGGGTGATCGAAATCATCTGCGAGGTGAAGCGAACCGTCAGTTGTTCCGCACCATCCCGCACTTCCGCGCCAATCAGCTCAACTTTGTCGATTGAGACAAATCGCGTTTCCGTCTGCTGTTCGAGTTTCTCCCGATCCTTGATCGCGGCATCGAAGCTTTCATAGACGTCCGACGACAGCAGGTCCTTCAAGGTCCGGCGATCCCCGTTGGCGAATGCCAGCACAATCATCTCATAGGCGCTGCGTGCGCCACTGAGAAAATGCTTCGGATCGAAGGACGAATCCTGACCCGCGATGGCATCGAGCCCGAGGGCGAGGGGCGTGCCGGGCTCGGCCAGATTTTTCCAGCGATCGGAGGTGAACGTCGCATCGCCCGCAGGCGCCGATGACGCCTGATCGATCACGGTACCGGGCATCGGGACAACGTTGTTGTCCTGCGCGCCATGCAGGACTTCCCGCGTAGCACGGTCGTAAGGCGGCCGCTCACTTCCCGTGCGCTGTCCCAGAACACTGCGGAGACGCAGAAAGATAAAGACCGCCAGCGCCAGGAAAATGATGGTGTAAATATCCACGTCGTCTTCACTTTCTGATCGGTCTGGTTCTCGTCCGACGAACAAACGTCCAGCGGGGGCCACAGGTTCGCATCAGACGGCTTCGATAATGTAGGTACGAAACCCGCTCCGGCCAAGGGCGCGTTTTAGCACAACCAACCGGATCAGCGAGCGGTCTCCTTAACTGCCGCCTCTAAAAAATGATAGCGCGTTTCCGATCAAAGGGGAAATCCGATTGCCGGGAGAAAGCGCGTTCCCTCAACAGTTTAAGTCGCCAGACGGCGCAAACGGCGGCGGCTAAGGGACCCGAAGCTTCCCGGCGCATTCCGCCGTCCTTGTGGACAGCGGTACGCTTATGATAGCCACTCGCCCCGACGCGGCAATTTGCCCCTTCAAACAAGCCGATCATCCCAGACTTCGCTGGAACGTTCCAGGAGAGACATCCATGACTAACGGCAACGGCACACCTCCCGAGGAGGGTCCTTCACCCCAGCTGAATGTGCTGGCGCAGTATACCAAGGATCTCTCTTTCGAGAATCCCAATTCGCCCGCCTCGCTCACCCCCCAGCAACAGCCGCCGTCGATCAGCGTCCAGATCAATGTCGGCGCCGGCTCCGTGGCGGAGAATGACTATGAGGTCGTGCTTAAAGTCGAGGGTAAGGCCGAACATAGCGGCAAGCTGATGTTCAGTTTCGAACTGGCCTATGCGGGTGTGTTCCGGATTACCAACGTTCCTCAGGAAAATATTCACCCGCTGGTCATGATCGAATGCCCGCGGCTGTTGTTCCCATTCGCCCGCGAAATCGTTGCGACATTTGTTCGCGATGGCGGATTTCCACCGCTGATGCTCGATCCCATCGATTTCGTGAGCCTGTATCGGCAAAACATGGAACGCCAAGCAGCGGCACAAGAAGCGCAACAGGCGCAACAAAAGCCGAGCTAGTGGAGTGAATTTGACATTCGCTGTCCGCTTTGCGGCAATCCCTGCAAGCGAGTGTCGAATTCAACACTCGATTAAAACCTATGGTTGCCGACTTCTGATTCTAACATTTGCATAAACGTCAGAGACGGGGATGCACATGCTAGAATCGGACAGGCCCTGCCCGACGCAAGCTAGCCTCAAACCTCCGTCCGGACGAATTCCTTCCAGATCGCTTTCTCTCCGAGCGTAGCGACGAAATCCCGATGCGCGATGCGGTCGGCATCGGTCACGCGCGGCGCCAGGGGCACAGCTCGCTGACGTCTTGGCATATCCAAAGTTCCGCCGGTTTGGCGGGGCGTGGTTTCCGCCAGAATCAATTGCGACTGCCGCGCGCCGATCAGATCGACATAGACCTCCGCGAGCAGTTCGGCGTCGAGCAATGCACCGTGTTTGGTCCGGCGACTATTGTCGATGGCGTAACGCGAGCACAGATCGTCGAGCCGGTTCGATACGCCGGGATGCTTCCGCCGCGCCAGCAGCAGCGTATCCACCAGCCGGTCGCGCCCGATCGCCTGCCTTTTGAGGCGATCAAGCTCCGCATTGATGAAGCTGATATCGAACGATGCGTTGTGAATGACGAGTGGCGCATCACCGACAAATTCCAGAAACTCATCCACGATCTGCGCAAATAGCGGTTTGTCGGCAAGGAACTCGCTCGACAGGCCGTGTACCGCGAACGCCTCCTGCGGCATGTCGCGTTCCGGATTGATATAGCGGTGAAACGCTTGCCCCGTCGGCATGCGGTTGAAGATCTCAACGCATCCGATCTCGACCAGACGATCGCCTCGCAGCGGGTCCAGGCCGGTCGTTTCCGTGTCGAGAACGATTTCGCGCATGAGCTTTCGTGAAAATTATTGCGTTTTCGAGCGACGGATCCGGTTTGCGTAAAGAAAACGCGTCAAAATAAAAACTGGAGCCCGGATTTGATTCCATCACGTCTGGTAATGGCTTCCGCGAATCAGGATCGCCGTTGCGGCATTTTATCAGCCTCCGCCAGGATTTCCCGGATTTGCGCGCGCACATCGTCAAGACCATGCGAAGTATCCACTACGAAATCCGCCCGCTTGCGTTTTTCAGCGTCCGGCAACTGCCGGGCCAGAATCGCATCCAGCTTTTCGTCCGTCATGTTGCCCCGGGCCAGAATGCGCCCGCGTTGAACATCCGGTGTTGTGGAAACAACGACGACGGCATCGACAGACTTTTCCCCACCGGTTTCAAACAGCAGCGGCACATCCACCACCGCCACCTCAGCACCCGATCGCTCCGCCTGGTCGAGAAACGCCTGGCGGTAGGCATGCAGCATCGGATGCACGATCTGCTCGAGCAGCTTCATGGCCGCAGCGTCGTGCACGACTTTCGCCGATAATTTCTCGCGGTCGACCTTGCCGTTGACCGTCGTTCCGGGAAACGCCGCCTCGATGGCCGGAGCCGCCTCCCCTTCATAGAGTTTGTGAACGGCCGCGTCCGCATCGTAAACCGGCACCCCGGCTTCCGAAAAAAGCTTCGCGGTGGTCGATTTTCCCATTCCGATCGATCCGGTCAGCCCAAGCACCAGCATGTCCGAACTTCCGATATCACAGTGACAGCAACCCTTGACCGCGCAGAAAAGCAAGCAGCGGCAACAGCGGCAAGCCCAGAATGGTGAAATGATCGCCCTCGATCCGGCTGAACAGATGGACGCCCAGGTTCTCGAGCTGATAGGCGCCGACGCTGGCCGTGGCCGCATCGCCAACCGCGTTCAGATAGGCCTCGATCGTGTCCTCGCTCAGCTCCCGCATTGTCATGCGGGCAGCCGATACGTCTTCAAAGAGCGGCCTACCATCGCGTACGATCGCGGCACCAGCGTGCAAGATGTGAGTTCGGCCAGACAGCGCACGCAGATGTGCCGCCGCCGCCGCGCGTCCGACCGGTTTGTTGAACAGGAGACCGTCGCATTCGAGTGTCTGATCCGCCCCGATGACGTAGCGGCCGGGCGAGCGCAACGAAACCTCACGAGCTTTTTCGAAAGCCAGGCGAACGGCGATCTCACCGCCCGTCGTCAGGCCGGAGCTTTGCTGAATGGCTCGCTCGTCGATCGCTGCCGGTATGACCTCGAATGATAGGCCGGCATTGGCGAGCAATGCCTGACGCACCTGGCTTTGGGATGCCAGTATCAAGGGTTTTGGTTCGCGCCAGACCGCCATCTCCGGTCCTTACTCCGGCCGCTGCTGTCGTTGCCGGTCGGCAAACAGCTTCATGATCGCAGCGGCGGTCTCCTCGATCGACCGGCGCGTCACATCCAGTTGAACCCAGTCGTGCTTCACACTCAGACGGCGGGCATAGGTCACCTCATCGGCAACCGATTGTCGATCGATATAGGTCTCATTGCCGGCCCCCGACCCTATGCTCAACAGCCGATTCTGGCGGACCTGAATGAGACGCTCCGGCGCCGCATGAAGGCTGACGACCAGGGGCTTCCTTAACGTTTCCAGTTGGCGCGGGATGGCGATGCCCGGCACCAGCGGCACGTTCGCAGTACGGACGCCACGGTTGGCAAGGTAGATCGACGTCGGCGTTTTCGATGTGCGCGACACGCCCACCAGAACAACGTCCGCCTCCTCCAGACCTTCGACGTGCTGTCCGTCGTCATGCATCATGGTGTAGTTCAAGGCGTCAATGCGCTTGAAATAATCTGCATTCAGCGTGTGCTGTGCACCGACGCGGCCGGTCGTGGCAGCGCCGAGATAGGCCTGAAACAACTGCATCACGGGGCCGATAATTGAAAGGCTGGGGCTGTTGATCTCCTGGCACTTGGCTTCGAGACGCGCCACCAGATCCTTTTCCAGAAGCGTGAACAGGACGATTCCCGGCGCTTCCTCGATTTCCGTGAGAACGCGGTCGAGTTGCTTCTGGCTGCGCACCAACGGGTAGACATGTTCAACAGGCGTGACATTGGCATATTGGGCCGCCACCGCACGCGACACCGTGATCAGCGTTTCACCGGTCGAATCAGACACCAGATGAAGATGAAAATTGCTGCCGGTGATGGGCGCCATGACCCTGTATACCCTGTGTATCGCTGTGGAGTTTGAGCCGCGATACGGCTCATCCGGCAAGGACCATGGGATAACCGGGATTTTTCTTCACAGATCTCGTGAAGGGAAAACTCCATCGACTTCGGCAAATGATAGTGGGGTTGTGTGGACTTGTCTCTTGATAATCATGTGCGAATGACATGCAAGCCTTTGAGACTGCGAC
The DNA here is from genome assembly GCF_051912485.1 of Nitrobacter sp. JJSN. Lineage (GTDB taxonomy): Bacteria > Pseudomonadota > Alphaproteobacteria > Rhizobiales > Xanthobacteraceae > Nitrobacter. The sequence goes on from NZ_CP196822.1 coordinate 3,675,106, forward strand.
GATCTCGGGATCGACGACCTGGCTGCAACGAATTCCCGGACAGTGTGAAGAAGCTTTTGAAAAAGCAAGGACAGCGTTGCGCCGGCCTAATTCACCGCCACTTAGACTCAAACCTAAGAATCTAAAAATGGTTATTTAGATAAAGAGTCGCTTGCGGATATCGCCTTGATCGGGTCTCTATCCGTCACCGGAGCAACGCTGACATGCGTCAGATGTTCCAGCAGATTGTGACGGGTCAGGACACTCTGAGCGAGACGACCGATGTACGAGTGGATCAAGGCGTTTCATGTGATTGCCGTCATTTCCTGGATGGCAGGAATGCTCTATCTGCCACGGCTTTTCGTTTATCACTGCGATGCGGAGATTGGCTCGAAGCAATCCGAGACATTCAAAGTGATGGAGCGGCGGCTCTTCAAGGCGATCATCAATCCCGCAATGATGGTGGCCTGGGGGCTCGGGCTTTATATGATGTGGGCGCACCACTGGTATTCAGCGGGCTGGTTTCAAGGAAAGCTGGTGCTCGTGATCCTGATGTCCGGCATTCACGGCTTTTTCGCCCGCCGTGTGAGGGATTTTGCTGCCGACCGGAATACGAAGAGTCATAGATTCTATCGTATTATCAACGAGGTAGTAACAATTCTGATGGTAGGCATCGTTATTCTGGTCATCGTCAAGCCTTAGGCGGTAAAGGCAGACCCGATTGATAGGGATGCATTCTGGGCCGTTGTCGAGCCGTTTGCGGACGGCAGCGGTCGACTAAAGAGATCGGTTCACTTCCCTTGCACGAAGACGATCAATTTTCTATATTGCGGTTATCCCACCCCAAGCAGGCGGATGTGGTCGCGTTCCGGTTTCCTTAATCAAACCGGCGCCACGTCAGGTGTGAAGCCTTTCGGCCCCTCCTCGCCCAAGGTTTTTTTCACGGTCAGGATCTGCGGACTTTCCTTTTCAACTGTCCGCATCTTCATGAGCCACCTGACAGTCCTCCTCAAAGTATTCCACAGGACCCTCCCAAATGCGGGAAATGAAACTTCAAGACCTCAAGGCCAAGACTCCAGCCGAACTCGTGTCGTTCGCGGAAGAGCTTGGGGTCGAAAATGCCAGCACCATGCGCAAGCAGGAGCTGATGTTCGCCATTCTCAAGCAGCTGGCCATTCAGGAAATCGATATCATCGGCGAAGGCGTGGTTGAGGTTCTCTCCGACGGCTTCGGATTTCTGCGCTCGCCGGACGCCAACTATTTGCCGGGTCCAGACGATATCTACGTCTCGCCATCGCAGATTCGCCGTTTCGGCCTGCGAACCGGAGATACCATTGAAGGTCACATTCGCAGCCCGAAGGAAGGCGAGCGTTACTTTGCGCTTTTGAAGGTCAACACACTCAATTTCGAGGATCCAGAGAAGTCGAAGCACAAGGTCAACTTCGACAACCTGACGCCGCTATTTCCCGATCAACGGTTTCGGCTCGAGCTCGAGGACTCAACGCGCAAGGATCTGTCGGCACGGGTCATTGATATCGTTGCTCCGATCGGAAAGGGTCAGCGTGCGCTGATCGTGGCGCCGCCGCGCACCGGTAAAACAGTGCTGATGCAGAATATCGCGCACTCCATTACCGCCAATCATCCCGAGTGTTATCTGATCGTTCTTCTGATTGATGAACGCCCGGAGGAAGTCACCGATATGCAGCGCTCGGTGAAGGGCGAGGTCGTGTCCTCGACTTTCGACGAGCCGGCCGTGCGCCATGTTCAGGTTGCCGAGATGGTGATCGAAAAAGCCAAGCGCCTGGTCGAGCACGGTCGCGACGTTGTGATCCTGCTTGATTCGATCACGCGTCTGGGCCGGGCTTACAACACCGTGGTGCCGTCCTCCGGCAAGGTGCTGACCGGTGGCGTCGATGCCAATGCCTTGCAGCGGCCGAAGCGTTTCTTCGGCGCAGCGCGCAACATCGAGGAAGGCGGCTCGCTGACCATCATCGCCACCGCGCTGGTCGATACCGGCAGCCGTATGGACGAAGTGATCTTCGAAGAGTTCAAGGGCACCGGCAATTCCGAGCTCATCCTCGATCGCAAGGTCTCCGACAAGCGCACCTTCCCGGCGATCGACATCTCGCGTTCGGGCACGCGCAAGGAAGAGCTCATCACCGATCCGCAACTGCTCAAGAAGATGTACGTGCTGCGCCGGATCCTCAATCCGATGGGCACGATGGATGCGATCGACTTCCTGCTCGACAAGCTGCGCAACACCAAGAACAACTCGGAATTCTTCGAGTCGATGAATACCTGATTTTGCCGTTTGTTTTGTCGTCATGCCCGCGACCGGCGCGAGCATGAACGCCGGTGGCTAAGGTTCCGCTTTTGCAGGGACTCGCCGCATCACCAGATCGATCAACGCCTGCGACGTCGTGACCGGCAGCGAGCACGTCTGGCCGCGACAAACGAAGGCGGCGCTTTGCTTCATCGCCGCAAGCTTTGCTCGCGCGGGGTGTTCGGCCGGCAGCGCATCGCCACGCGGTGCATGCAGCACGATGCTTGTGGCGTGCGGCAGCGTGCGTGCGGCGCTGAGCAGCGTTTCAGCTTGCGCATCGGAGCCGACCACGACGATTTCCGCGCCGGTGAGTCGGAGATCGAGCGCGCTCAGCAGCGACAGCTGGCCAAAGCCCTTCTCTGTCGCGCTCGGCAGCAAGGCGACGAACAGGCCGTCGATCTGGTCGCGCCACTTCGAATCACCGGTCAGCGCCGCGAAGCGCACCAGGTTTTGTGCGATCAGTCCGTCATGGTTCGGGATGGCGTCGTCGGCCGTCGAGTGCGGCCGAACGATCAGCCCCTCGGCATCATCGGCCGTGAAATAATAACCACCGTGTTCGTCGGCGTAATGTGTGTCCAGGGTTGCCTGCCAGCGTAGCGCCTGCTCCAGATGCGCGGTGTCGCCGATCGCCTCACACAACGCGAGCGCTGCGCGGATCATCGCGGCATAGTCGGAAGCCAGCGCCGGCACCAGCAGCCTGCCCTCGCGCCAGGAGTGGCCGAGCCGCTCGCCGCGTGTCATCGACTTTCGGACAAAGTCAAAAGCGGTCCGGGCGATTTCCAGCCAGTCCGGTTTGTCGAAGACACAGGCTGCGTGAACGATTGCCGCGATCATCAACCCGTTCCAGTCGGCGAGAACCTTGTCGTCGAGTCCCGGACGGGTGCGGCTTGCGCGGCGCGCGAGCAGCTTTTCGCGCAGCGTCTGCATGTGGGCATCGTCGTCGCCGCCGAGCTTGGCGCTTTTCAGGCGGTTGGGAATGTTGTGACCTTCGAAATTCCCTTTGGCAGTGATATCGTATCGTGCGGCAAAATCAGCGGCGTCGGGTTGCCCCAGTACCTCTTCGATCTCGCTCAGCGACCAGACATAGAACTTGCCCTCCTCGCCTTCGGAGTCGGCGTCGAGTGACGAGGCAAAGCCGCCCTCCCCTGTCAACATCTCCCGGCGCAGCCAATCGACGGTCTCGATCGCGCGTTCGCGGTACAGCGGATTTTTGCTGCGCGCATAGTCCAATGCGAGCAGATCGAGAATCTGCGCGTTGTCGTAAAGCATCTTCTCGAAGTGCGGCACCAGCCATCTGTCGTCGACCGAATAGCGCGCGTAGCCGCCGCCGAGGTGGTCGTAGATGCCGCCCTGGCTCATCTGCGTCAGGGTCAGCGTGGTGGCTGCGAAGAAACGGTCGTCGCCGGTGCGTGCGCCGGCGCGCCAGAGAAATTCAAGCACGGAACATTGCGGAAATTTCGGTGCGCCATGCAGACCGCCGTTCACCGGATCGGTTGAACGTGCGATCGCGGCGGCTGCGTTATTGAGTTCGGCGACGCCAAGATTCGCCGGATTGTCCGCTTTGGCGCGTTGTGAGAGCCGCGCGATCAGCGCATTGCGGGTTTGCGCGACCCTGTCGGGTTTGTCATGAAAGACCCGCGCCACGGATTGCAGCACATCGGTAAATGCCGGACGGCCGTAGTCCGGCAGCTTCGGAAAATATGTGCCGCCCCAGAATGGCGATCCATCTGATGACAGGAACATCGTCAGCGGCCAACCGCCCTGCTCGCCGAGAAGATGCAGCGCGCTCATATAGATCTGATCGATATCCGGCCGCTCCTCGCGATCGACCTTGATGCAGACGAACAACTCGTTCATCACCGCGGCGACTTCGTCGTCCTCAAAGCTCTCGTGCGCCATGACATGGCACCAGTGACAGGCGGCGTAGCCGATCGAGAGCAGGATCGGACGGTTGGTTTGCTGCGCCTCACTGAGCGCCTCCGTTCCCCACGGCCACCAGTCGACGGGGTTATGCTGGTGCTGCAGCAAGTAAGGGCTCGTTTCCGCAGCCAAGCGATTCGCGGGACGGCCTGAGCCGGCTGCGTGATTCATATCGAGGAGCCCTTCTGTGAATATGCGATAACGGAAAGCTCGCGGCGGAAACATTTGCCGCCGCCGCCTGAATTTCCCGTTGTGTCGTCGAAGCCGGACATGACAATAGGCAATGCATCCGCGAGAGCAAACGATCTTCGCCCTGTCGTCGGGCCGGCCGCCGTCGGCGATCGCCGTCGTGCGCGTTTCGGGCGCCCAGGCTGGCGCCGCGCTTCGAACAATTGCGGGTGCGGTTCCCGTCGCGCGCACGGCGAAGCGAGCGCTGCTGCGCGACCGTCTCGGGGAAGCCATTGATGATGCAGTTGTTTTGTGGTTCGCCGCACCTGCGAGCGCGACCGGCGAGGATGTCGCGGAGTTTCACGTTCACGGCGGGCGCGCGGTGCTCAACGCCTTGTTCGCAGCGCTGTCGTCGATCGACAATATGCGAGCCGCGGAGCCCGGAGAGTTCACCCGGCGGGCGTTCGAGAACGGCAAGATCGATCTGACCGAGGCCGAAGGCCTTGACGATCTGATCCATGCCGACACTGACCGGCAGCGCCGCCAAGCCTTGAGGCAATTGCAGGGACTGCTGGGCGACCGTGCGCGGGGCTGGCGCAAGCAGTTGATCGATGCGTCGGCCCTGATCGAGGCCGGAATCGATTTCGCCGATGAAGGCGACGTGCCGGAAGACCTGCTGAAGCCCGCGATGGAAAGGATCGCGCAGCTCCGTCGCGAGATCGAAGAAACCCTTGCGGCATCGGCACAAAGCGAACGGCTGCGCGACGGGCTGACGGTCGCGATTGCAGGTCCGCCGAATGCCGGCAAGTCGACGTTGCTCAATCGGCTCGCGCATCGGGAAGCTGCGATCGTGTCGCCGCACGCCGGAACGACGCGCGACATCATCGAAGTGCATCTCGATCTCGATGGGTATCCGGTGACGCTGATCGATACCGCGGGTATTCGCGAGACTGATGATCCAGTCGAGAAAGAGGGCGTGCGGCGGGCACGCGATCGTGCGGCCTCCGCAGATCTGGTGCTGTGGCTAGCCGATGACGACACCGGCGTCAGTCCATCGCAAATGATCGGCGAGGGTGGCACGTCGTTCTGGCGTGTGCGCAACAAAATCGATCTTGCGAGCCCGGAAAGTAACGGATCGAACCCGAGGCAGCTTGAGGCGAATCAGGGGCAGGGCGCTTTACTTCGGCAATTTGGGATTTCGGCGTCGCGCGGCGACGGCGTCGATGAACTGGTGGCGGAGCTGACGGCGTTCGCGGACAACTGGTTCGGTCAGGGCGAAACCGCCGTCATCACACGTTTGCGGCACCGCAACATATTGCAGGATGCTGCGGCATCGCTCGCGAAGGCGGAAGCCGTGGTCGGACAGGGCGACGAGTTTTTGGCCGAGGAGGTCAGAATCGCAGTTCATTCAATAGGGCGGCTGCTCGGGCGTGTTGATGTTGATGATGTCCTCGATTCAGTCTTTCGCGATTTTTGCATCGGCAAATAGTGTAATATTAGTTCATTTCTTGTGATGTGCATTCGAACTATCGCGGCTGGGCGATGTTTCACGTGAAACATCGCCCAATACGTTCGTCTCGTATAAACTCAAGCTTTCGGATCGAGTGGGCCTGCGATAGAAGTCCGCCGGGTATCGCAACAAAAGCCAATGACAAGATCATTCGACGTTATCGTGATCGGGGGTGGCCACGCCGGGTGCGAGGCCGCGACTGCGGCTGCGCGAATGGGCGCGCGGACGGCGCTCGTGACTCATCGGTTTGCCACCGTCGGCGCAATGTCATGCAATCCCGCGATCGGCGGGCTCGGTAAGGGTCATCTAGTCCGCGAGGTCGATGCGCTGGACGGACTGATGGGTCGCGTCGCTGATGCCGCCGGGATCCAGTTCCGGATGCTCAATCGCCGCAAGGGTCCGGCGGTCCGTGGGCCGCGCGCCCAAGCCGACCGCAAGCTTTATGCCGCCGCGATGCAGGTTGCGATTCGCGAGACCCCAAATCTCAAGGTGATCGAAGGCGAGGCGGACGACCTTATCATTGCCGAGGGTGTGATCGCGGGGATTCGCTTGAGCGACGGCCGCGAGTTCGAGGCTGGTGCGGTCGTCATCACCACTGGCACCTTTCTGCGCGGCCTGATCCATCTCGGCGAAAAAAGTTGGCCCGCGGGACGAGTGGACGAAGCGCCGGCGCTCGGCCTGTCCGCGTCCTTCGAGCGCATCGGCTTCACGCTTGGTCGGCTCAAGACCGGGACGCCGCCGCGGCTCGACGGCACAACCATCGACTGGGTCGCGGTTGAAATGCAGCCGGGTGACGATCCGCCGGAGCCGTTTTCGGTGATGACCAGTCGTATCACCACACCGCAGATCCAATGTGGCATTACCCGCACCATGCCGGCGACGCACGAGGTGATCCGGGCCAATGTGCATCGGTCGCCGATCTATTCCGGGCAAATCCAGAGTTCGGGGCCGCGCTATTGCCCCTCGATCGAGGACAAGGTCGTCCGCTTTGGCGATCGCGACGGGCACCAGATTTTCCTGGAGCCGGAGGGCCTCGACGACACGACGGTTTATCCCAACGGGATTTCGACGTCGCTGCCGGAGGATGTGCAGCTTGCGATCCTGGCGACCATTCCGGGACTCGAGAAAGTCAGGATGACCCGGCCTGGCTATGCCATCGAATACGATCATGTCGATCCCCGTGAACTCGATCCGACCCTGCAGGCCAAGCGGATGCCGGGCCTTTTCCTCGCCGGCCAGATCAACGGGACGACCGGTTATGAAGAGGCTGCGGCTCAGGGGCTTGTCGCGGGCCTGAATGCGGCTTTGGTCACGGGCGGCAGCGATCCGGTCGTGTTCGATCGCGCCGACGGCTATCTTGGCGTGATGATTGATGACCTCGTGACCCGCGGAATCACCGAGCCCTATCGGATGTTCACGTCGCGCGCCGAATACCGGCTGACGCTGCGCGCCGACAACGCCGATCGGCGGCTCACGGACAAGGGCATCGCAATGGGCTGCGTCGGGGCAGGGCGCGCAGCCCATCATCGGGCCAAAATGGTGGCCTTGAGCGCGGCAAAGGCGCTGGCGACGTCGCTGTCCGTAACGCCGAACGAGGCCGCCCGCCACGGGCTTTCGCTCAACCGCGACGGCCATCGGCGATCCGCGTTCGAGCTTTTGGCCTATCCGGAGATCGGGTGGGGCGAGGTAACCGCGATCTGGCCGAAGCTGTCGGCCATCGATCCGGGAATCGCCGTGCATCTGGAGATCGATGCCAAATACGACGTCTATCTGAAGCGCCAGACCGCTGATGTTGAGGCGTTCCGCCGAGACGAGAGCCTCGTGCTCGCCGATATCGATTATGACGTCGTGCCGGGGCTGTCCAACGAGGCGCGGGTCAAGCTTGAGCGCGCGCGGCCACGGACCGTCGGGCAGGCAGGTCGTCTCGATGGCATCACCCCGGCCGCGCTCGGGATTCTGGCGGCCTATTTGCGCCGCGAGGCGCGGAAAAAGACAGCCAAAGCGTCGGCCTGATTACCTCCAACCCGCGGCCGATGTTTCACGTGAAACAGATCGGCAGAACGGTTTACGTCTTATCGCCGGGTTTGAGCCGGCAATCCCCGTTGTCAAAAAGCCGTGGCCGGATCGCTAGTCGGTTAGGAGCAGGCATAGGGGGCGACGCCCCGGCCGGGCTTGTCGGCCAATGGCCGATCATTTCAAAAGCGCGTGGCCGATTGCAAACAGATATGGCCGGGAATCACGCGGTCCCGTATGCTGCGCTGACGCCATGCCAAGACCTCAACAGGCTCGATCACCTCTTTCCGCTGCGGACAAGGCGGCGGCGCTGGCGTTGACGCCCGTCTCGCGTGAAACCGAGGCGCGGCTGGACGCCTACGTCGATCTGCTGGTCCAATGGCAGACCAAGACCAACCTTGTCGCGCCTTCGACGCTGCCGCAGCTCTGGACGCGCCATATTGCGGATTCGCTCCAGCTTCTTGCGCTGGCGCCGCAGGCAAAACTCTGGGCCGACTTCGGCAGCGGCGGCGGCTTTCCCGGGGTCGTGCTGGCCTGCGCTCTCGCTGGCGTCGAAGGCGCGCGGGTCGATCTGGTCGAGCGCAACGCCAAGAAGGCCGCATTTCTTCGTGAGGCTATCCGGGTTACCGCGGCGCCGGGTGTCATTCACCTGAGGGATATTGGGGATTATGTGGACAGATTGGAGAGCCGGGTCGATTGCGTGACCGCGCGCGCGCTGGCACCTCTACAAATGCTGCTCGGCTTTGCAGAACCTCTCGTTGAGCAGGGCGCTAAGGCGATGTTTCTCAAGGGTCAAGATGTAGAAGCTGAATTGACGGAAGCTACTAAATATTGGAATATTGAGCCTCGCATTCATTCCAGCCGCACCGGCGGACAAGGCTGGATCGTCGAACTCGATCGCATCGAGCGACGCGACCGTCCTCCGACAAAGAAGCATGGCCTCGCGCATGACGGTAATTGATGAGATTTATCAATATGATAGCGATAGCGGGTCCACCGCCCGCAATCCCCGGATCATTTCGCTGGCCAATCAGAAGGGCGGGGTCGGCAAGACTACGACCGCGATCAACCTCGGCACGGCGCTGGCCGCGATCGGTGAAAGCGTCCTGATCGTCGATCTCGATCCGCAAGGCAACGCTTCAACCGGTCTCGGCATTGACCGCCGCGATCGCAACGTCTCCACCTACGATGTGCTGATCGGTGAAGCGCCGCTGCGTGACGCCGTGGTGCCGACCGCGGTGCCGCGTCTGCACATCGCAGCATCGACAATGGACCTCTCCGGTCTGGAGCTCGAGCTCGGCATGACGAAGGATCGCGCCTTCCGCCTGCGCGATGCGATCGCCGCGCTCAACGGCAACGTGGCCGACAACGCCGATTACACTTATGTGCTGATCGACTGTCCGCCGTCGCTCAACCTTCTCACCGTCAACGCGATGGCGGCGTCGGACGCGATCCTGGTGCCGCTGCAATGTGAGTTTTTCGCGCTCGAAGGCCTGTCACAGCTCCTGCAGACGGTCGAGCAGGTGCGCACCACGCTCAATCCGAATCTGTCGATTCACGGCATCGTGCTGACCATGTTCGACTCGCGCAACAACCTGTCGAACCAGGTCGTTGCCGACGTACGCCAGTTCATGGGATCAAAAGTCTACGACACCATGATCCCGCGCAACGTGCGAATTTCGGAAGCGCCGTCCTACGGCAAGCCAGTGCTGGTCTACGATCTCAAATGCAGCGGCAGCGAAGCCTATCTGAAACTCGCGACCGAGGTGATCCAGCGCGAGCGCGAACTGCGCACCACGCATTAGGGAAAAGGCGCTGACATCACCGGTCATTGCGCGCGCAGCGAAGCAATCCAGAAGCCAAAGAGAAAACTGGATTGCTTCGGCGCAAGAGCTCCTCGCAATGACCAACATAGGCGATCCAAGATCGTCAATTTCGATTGTTTAATCCGGAGTATGCTGCGTGAATCCAAGGGAGCTGGCGATGGCCGACGAAGCGCGTTCGCGACTGGGCCGCGGTCTTGCAAGTCTGATCGGTGACGTCGGCGGCGAGGCCGCCCACGTCGAGCGTGCGCGCGCGCAGCGCAAGGTGCCGATCGAGTTCCTGAAGCCCAATCCGCGCAATCCGCGCCGCGCGTTTTCCGATGTCGAGCTTGGCGAGTTGTCCGACTCCATCAAACAGCACGGCGTGATCCAGCCGATCGTGGTGCGCCCGGTGAAGGGCGCGCAGGATCGCTACGAGATCATCGCCGGCGAACGCCGCTGGCGTGCGGCGCAGTTGGCGGGGCTGCATGACGTCCCGATCGTTCCGGTCGACGTCAGCGACAACGTCGCGCTCGAGATCGCGATCATCGAGAACGTGCAGCGCGAAGATCTCAACGCGATGGAAGAGGCGCAGGGATATCACGCGCTTGCTAATGAGTTCAAACGCACCCAGGACGACATCGCCAAGACCGTCGGCAAGAGCCGCAGTCATGTCGCCAACATGATGCGGCTGACGAAACTGCCTGATGATGTGCAAGCGCTGATCGCCTCCGGCGAGTTGTCGGCTGGCCATGCGCGTGCGCTGATCGGTGTGCCCGATCCTTCCACGGCGGCGAAACGCATCGTCGCTGAAGGTCTCAACGTGCGGCAGGCCGAGGCGCTCGCGCACGAGGAGGGCGTGCCGGAGCGCAAGCCGCAGAAGGCGCGCGGGGACAAGGTGCAGAAGGACCCGGATACGCTTGCGCTGGAAAAGCGCGTCAGCGATGCGCTTGGACTCGCAGTGACGGTGGAGCACAAGAATCCCGGCGGCGTCGTGCAGATCCGCTATCGCGACCTCGATCAGCTTGACGAGATTTTGAAAAGACTGGATTCGAAGGAGTCTTAACCTGCCCCCGCAAGAGCGGGGCGAGGGAGAGAGGCTTTCGTGCTTCGCGTCATCCCCTTCTCCTTGCATTCACCGCGATCGACATCAGCGCGCGCTGCGCGATCACGGGCGCCAGCGATGACTGCTTACGTGCCTCGAGCGCGGCGACCGCAAGCTGATCCATCACCTGAACCAGCCGCGCGGCGCTGAAACTGCGCAACGCCGTTTCCACCGCTGCCTTGCGCGAAAAATGCAGTCGCGGAAATCCGCCCTCGGCCGCCGATGAGGCCGAGGCGCCGTCCCCCATCAGAAGCGCCGCCTTGTGCAAAGCGGCGATCTGGCGCTGCGCGGCCGAGATGACGAGGCCCGGATAGGTGCCGGCGACCATGGCCTTGGCGAATTCGGTCTCGACCACGGCTGGCTGTCCAGCGAACGCGGCGTCGACGATCGGATCGAGCTTGAAGTCGGACGCGTCGGAGACGACGGCGATCACGTCGTCCAGCGTGATCTCGTGCTGTCCATGCGCATAGAGCGCGATCTTGCGCAGTTCGTTGCGCGAGGCCTGACGGTCGCCGCCGAGCAGTGACGTCAGCGTTGCGCGAGCGTCGGGTGCAATCTTCAGATTGGAGGCGCGCAATTCGTCGTCGATCAGGCGTGCGAGATCGCGTTCGGTGTCGGGATAGCAGGCGATCGCCACCGCATTCTTCGCGCGCTCGCAGGTCTTGCGCAGCGGCGCTTCGGGTCGCAGCTCGCCAGCCTCGATCACGATCCGGCAATCCTTGATCGCAGAGTCCGCCAGCGCATCGACCCCGCTGGCAAAACTGCGCGCCCCGGCCTTGACGCGGACGGCACGTCGACCGCCGAACAGCGGCACCGTCATGGCCTCATCGACGAGACGCGACGGCTCAGTGGCGAGATCGTCGCCGTCAAGCCGCACCAGCGAAAACGGATCGTCGGGATCGTCGACGGCCGAAGCCATCAGGGCGTCGGCACGTTCGCGCACCAGACCGGCGTCAGGGCCGTAAAGTAGAATGATCGGGCGAGCCGGATCAGGCCGGGCGAGAAAGCTGTCGATGTCTTTTCCGCGCAGCGCGACCATCCGCCGGGCGATCAGGTGCCGGCGTAGAAGAACGACGCCAACCGCGTGTTGATGTTGTCGGCGATTTCCTGCGCAGCGCGATCCTCCGCATCGCGGAACGCGCGAGCACGCGCGAAACGCTGGAGCTGGCCGGGCATGTCATAGGAGGTGCGGGCGAAGGTGTCTGCGGTCAGAACGGTTTTTCCGGTTGCGACCTCGATCAGCTGGTAGCTCGCATTGATGCCGTAGTTCTCGTTGGAGGGCAGCGCGGTGTTGGGATCGAGCATCAGCGACGAGCGGCTGGTGGTGAAGCGGATCCTGAGCTGGTGCGTCGGTGGTGCGCCGGTAGCGCCGCCGTAAAGCTTGAATGCGAGCGCGTTGCGAATTTCGACCCCGATCCGGGCATCGCGGGACGCGTTGGGTTTGTCGATCGGCAGCAGCTCTACGCCCATCAGCTTGTCGCGAAGGGCCGGGCTGCCGTCGGCGTGTTCGGCGTACATCGGATGGAAGCAGCCGGCCGTCAGCGCCGTCAGCACGGCAACGATGCTGAGCCGGGCTGCGATGCGCGGACTAACCCATGATCGAGCCGGTCGAGCCGACAACCTACCCCACCACATTCACGATCCTCTGCGGAACGATGATGATCTTTCGGGCCGGCTTGCCGCCCAGGACCTGTCTTACCGCATCGAGCGCCAAAACGGCAGTCTCAATTTCCGGATTCGACGCGCCGCTTGCCACCGTCACCTCGCCCCGCTTCTTGCCGTTGACCTGCACCGGCAGCGTTACGGTGTCTTCAACCAGCAAATCGCGCTCGATTTGTGGCCAGCGGGCTTCCGAGACCAGACCGCTCCGCCCGAGCGCCTGCCAGCATTCCTCGGCCAGATGCGGCATCATCGGGCTGAACAACTGAACCAGGACGGTGGCCGCCTCGCGCAGGCTCCAGGCCAAATCCGGTGACAAGTCTGACGCAAAGTCGGATGCGGAGCGGGAGAGAGCCTCGGCCAGCGCGTTGGCGAACTCGCGGATGTTGGCGAGGCAGACGTTGAAATGCAGCCGCTCTATACCGGTGGACACCTTGTCGAGCGCGCCATGGGCCGCCTTGCGCAGCGCCAGTGCATCAGTGCCGAATGCCGCCGGCTTGTCTGGCGGCGCGGCCTTGCCGGCCTCGGCCGATTCGTTGACCAGCCGCCACAGCCGCTGCATGAAGCGCGCCGCGCCCTGCACGCCTTCCTCGCTCCAGATCACGTCACGGTCCGGCGGCGAATCCGACAACATGAACCAGCGCGCGGTATCGGCGCCGTAGCTGCCGATGATGTCGTCGGGGTCGACGGTGTTGCGCTTTGACTTCGACATCTTCTCGACGGCGCCGATCTCGACCGGTTCGCCGGTTGAAAGCAGCGTGGCGCGGCGGCCGTTGCCGACAACCTCGATCCCGATCTCGTCGGGTGAGGCCCAGCCACCGTCGGCCTTGCGGTATGTCTCATGCACCACCATGCCTTGCGTGAACATGCCCCTGAACGGCTCGTCCATACTGAGGTGGCCGGTGGCCTTCATCGCGCGTGTGAAGAAGCGCGAATAAAGCAGATGCAGGATCGCGTGCTCGACGCCGCCGATGTACTGATCGACCGGCATCATGCGGTTGGCAATTGCGGGCGTGGTCGGCGCCTTTTCGTTCCACGGATCGGTGAAACGCGCGAAGTACCACGACGAGTCGACGAAGGTATCCATCGTGTCGGTTTCGCGCTGGGCCTTGCCGCCGCACCGCGGACAGGTGACGTGCTTCCATGTCGGATGATGGTCGAGCGCGTTGCCGGGTTTGTCGAACGTCACATCGTCTGGCAGCGTCACCGGCAGATCCTGGTCTGGCACCGGAACGACATCGCATTTGGGGCAATGGATCACCGGGATCGGACAACCCCAGTAGCGCTGACGCGAAATGCCCCAGTCGCGCAGGCGGAAATTCACCTTGCGCTCGCCGACCGGCATGTTGCCGCGCATCTCGCTTTCCAGTCGCTTCGCGACTTCTTCCTTCGCCGCCTCAGCGGTCATGCCGTCGAGGAAGCGCGAATTGATCATGCGGCCGTCGCCATCATAGGCGGTATCGGTGATGATGAAGCTCGCAGGATCCTGTCCTTCGGGGCAGACCACTGGCGTGTTGCCGAGCCCGTACTTGTTGACGAAGTCGAGGTCGCGCTGGTCGTGCGCCGGACAGCCGAAGATGGCGCCGGTGCCGTATTCCATCAGGATGAAGTTGGCGACATAGACCGGCAGTTTCCAGTCCGGGTCGAACGGATGAACGGCGCGGATGCCGGTGTCGAAACCCATCTTCTCCGCGGTGTCGATCTCAGCCTGCGCGGTGCCGCGCCGCTTGCATTCGGCGATAAAGTCGGCGAGCGCGGGGTTGTCCTTCGCTGCCGTTTGCGCCAGCGGGTGATCCGGCGCGATCGCCATGAACCTCGCGCCGAACAAGGTATCGGGGCGCGTGGTGAAAATCTTCAGCTCGCTCTCACCGTTTGGCGTCGTCGCCGGGTCGAGCGTGAATCGCAGCAGCAGGCCCTCGCTGCGGCCGATCCAGTTGCGCTGCATCAGCCGCACCTTGTCGGGCCAGCGATCCAGCGTGTCGAGCGCGTCCAGCAATTCCTGCGAATACTTCGTGATCTTGAAGACCCACTGGTTCATCTCGCGCTGCTCGACCACGGCGCCGGAGCGCCAGCCGCGCCCGTCGATCACCTGTTCGTTGGCGAGCACGGTCATGTCGACCGGATCCCAGTTGATCTTGCGCTTCTCGCGTTCGGCGAGACCGGCGCGCAGGAAGTCCAGAAACATCTTCTGCTGGTGTTTGTAATAGGACGGATCGCAGGTCGCGAATTCCCTATCCCAGTCGAGCGAGAGCCCGATCGACCGGAGCTGCTTCTTCATGGCCTTGATGTTGTCGTAGGTCCACGCCTTAGGCGCGACCTTGCGCTCGATCGCGGCGTTCTCGGCGGGCAGACCGAAGGCGTCCCAGCCCATCGGGTGCAGCACGTTGTAGCCTTTGGCGCGCATGTAGCGCGCGATCACGTCGCCGAGAGTGTAGTTGCGGACGTGGCCGATGTGGATGCGCCCGGACGGGTAGGGGAACATTTCCAGCACGTAGTATTTTTCGCGCGGGTCGTCGTTCTTGGTCGCGAAGATCGCCTGCCTGTCCCACTCGGCTTGCCAGCGCGGTTCGGCGTCACGGGCGTTGTAACGTTCTGAGGTCATGGAATCGCAGCATTTTCTGTAAGATGGCGGGACTAGGCCATGAAAGCGGACCGGGGGTCAACGGGTCGGCGTCCGAGACGTCGCGGTTTGCAAGCGGTGTGGTTTTGCGGTGTAAGCGGGAGGTGCGCTTCGGGAGTGATTCAATGGCCCACCTCTCCGTTTATCCGATCACCCGCCGCTGGCCGGCCAGAGATCCCCACCGGCTGCAGCTTTATTCGGTGCCGACGCCCAACGGGGTGAAGGTGTCGATCATGCTGGAGGAAACCGGGCTACCTTACGAACCGCATCTGGTCGATTTCGGCAAGGACGAACAGAAGAGTCCTGAATTCCTTTGGCTCAATCCCAACGGCAAGATTCCGGCGATCCTCGATCCCAATGGCCCCGGCGGCAAGCCGCTCGCCTTGTTCGAGTCGGGCGCGATTCTGCAATATCTCGCCGAGAAGACCGGCCAGTTCCTCGCGACCGACCCGGCGCAGCGCTGGCAGGCCATCCAGTGGCTGCACTTCCAGATGGGCGGCGTCGGGCCGATGTTCGGGCAGGTCGGATTCTTCCATAAGTTCGCCGGCAAGGATTTCGAGGACAAACGGCCGCGCGACCGCTACGTGGCGGAATCGAAGCGGCTGCTCGGGGTGATGGATACCCATTTGGCGACCCATCGCTGGATTGCGGGCGACGAGTACACCATCGCGGATATCTCGATGCTCGGTTGGGTGCGCAACCTGATCGGATTTTATGGTGCGCGCGAGCTCGTCGAGTTCGACCGCTTCCGCCATGTCGCGGCCTGGCTGGAGCGGGGCCTGGCGCGGCCGGCGGTGCAGCGCGGCCTCGCGATTCCGGCGCGGGGGTAGGGGCGGCTAGAGCGGGATGAGGAAAAGTGTGTAGCGGTTTTCCGCCCGCATCCCGCTTCTCAAAATATTGGAATTGATCACGTTCATGATTTTGGATCGATTCGATCCAAAATCATCGTGATCTAGCCCGCCAGTTTGATCGCAGCCGTATCGGCTTCAGCGTCGGCAGCCCTGACGAAACCATGCTCGACGACCGCGTTGCGGCCGCGACGCTTGGCGGCATACAGCGCCGCATCGGCCGCCTCGATCATATCCATCGGATGCTGGGTCTCGTTTGGCGATGTGCAGGCGATGCCGACGCTGACGGTGACGGTCTGATGGCTGGAGGTGGCATGGGGCAGCGCGAGCGCCTGGACGGCGGCACGCACCGTTTCGCCAACGGTCATAGCGGTGGCTGCGTCGGTGTTGGGCAGTAACAAGGAGAATTCCTCGCCACCATAGCGTGCCGCGAAACCTTTGGTCTGGTTCGCGATTCGCGCCAAAATCTCGCCCACTCGGCTGAGACAGGTGTCGCCTTCGAGATGACCGTAGGTATCGTTGAACAGCTTGAAGTGATCGACGTCGATCATCAGCAGCGACAATTGTTCGCCGGTCTGCAGCGCCTTGAACCATTCGAAATCGAGTCGGCTCTGGAAACCGCGGCGATTGGCGAGACCCGACAACATATCGATCGAGGCCATCACGGTCAGACGGTCGTTGGCGGCGAGCAGTTCGCGCTCGCGCTTGCCGAGTTGCGCTGCCATGGTGTTGAACGCCCGCGCCAGCGGAACGAATTCGGCGAGCAACTGAGATTGCGCGACCCGCGTGTCGTGGTCGCCCCGTCCGAATCGTCTGGCCGCGGCTGTCATCAGGCCGATGGGCTGGACGATCAGCCGTTCCGCGGCGATCAGCGCGCCGAGCAGAACAAGGAAGGCGACAAAGCCGAGCTGGACATAGGCCGTCCGAATCCCGCGATTGATCGCCGCGGACGCCGTGGCTTCGTCGATGCTGACGATAAGGCTGGAATTCGTTCCGGGAACGCGGCTGAAGGAAATCAGGCGGCCCTTGCCGTTCGCGGCGGTGAAATGAAATCTGCCGGTGCTGCTCTTCGATACGCCGCCTGATTTCTCGATTGTCGACAGCAGGCTGAGGTCTTCGATCGGATTGCCGATCATGCTGGCCTGATCGGAAGGGGCCGCCAGAACCGTTCCGGCGCTGTCGATGAGAACCGCTGATACGCCCGGCCTGCCGCCGAGGCTCTCCATGATCTTCGACATCCACCCGAGATTGAGGCCGGCGATGATGACGCTGCCGTTGCTGCTGTCCGTCGGCGAGACCGGATACGCCGCCACTGCGGTCGGCAGCTTCGAGACCCGGTTGACGATGTAATCGCTGATCACAAGCTTGCGCTCGGCCTTCGCGCGCTTGAAATAATCTCGATCGCCGAGATTGAGATATCCATGTTGTCGAAGCTGGTGCAGGCGACACGCCCGTTGGGGTCGAGAATCAAAACGCTTCTGATCCACGGAAGATTCGTCGGCAGACTAGCACGCATCAGGCCGCAGGCATCGCCAAGCCGTGCACCCGACAGATAGATTTGCGCGCCCGATTTCAGGATCGCCTCGACCGATAAGATCACCTCGCGCTGCGCCTCGACGGTGCGCTGTGCAAGCTTCTCGAACTCGAGGTTGATTTCGGCAATCGTTCTGCCACGCCTGGCTTCCAGCGAGCGGACGCGCTCGACCATCAAAGGTACCACCAGGATCAGCGCCAGCAGCACGAGCCGGGCGCGAATACCCATGACAGCCTTGAGTTTGGCTCGTTTGCGGTTGAAGTTAATCCGTGACATTCACAGTCCGCTGACCACGGTGCGAACCGTAGAGCCAACGATTCAAGAAGACTTTCTTGAAATAGATAAAGTTGGAATAATCGGCGGAAATCGCGGGCGTGATGAATCGGATGACCACTGGAACCGCAGCACCCGAAAGAGCTCCCTCACCAAGTGGGCTCGCTTTGGTTGAGGCCGACATCGTCCGTGCCTGCCGGGATGCGCGGCGCGAGCGGTCCTCGGTGACGCTGGTGGCGGTGTCGAAAACTTTCGATGCCGATGCGATCACGCCGGTGATTGCAGCGGGGCAGCTGGTTTTCGGAGAAAATCGCGTGCAGGAGGCCCAGCGCAAGTGGCCCGAGCTGATGGCCGCGCATCCCGGCATCGCGCTGCATCTAATCGGGCCGCTGCAATCCAACAAGGCGAAGGAGGCCGTCGCTTTATTTGATGCCATCCATTCGGTTGACCGCCCGAGCATCTGCGAAGCATTGGGAAAAGAAATCGCGAGGCAGAACCGGCGGCCGGATCTGTTCGTGCAGATCAACACCGGGGAGGAGCCGCAGAAGGCCGGTGTCGCGCCGTCGGATGCCGACGACTTCGTTGCGCGATGCCGCGACACCTATGGCCTCGCGATCTCTGGGCTGATGTGCATCCCGCCGGCGGACGATGCGCCGGCGCCGCATTTCGCGCTCACCGCGAAAATCGCGAAGCGCAACGGGCTGACACAGCTGTCGATGGGCATGAGCGCGGACTTCGCCGTCGCTATCGCCCTGGGCGCGACCCATGTGCGGGTCGGCTCGGCGATTTTCGGGACGCGGTGATCTTTCTCCTTCTCCCGCAAGGGGAGAAGCAAGAAAGCTCATCGCTCTTCAACTTCGCCCGATCACAATTTTCGTGTGCGGTCCGATCCGCGCCAACAACCGCAGCATCGCCGACCGCGTCATCGCCACGCATCCGGCGGTCGGGCCGAAGTTGTCGCGCGCCAGATGCAGAAACACCGCGCTGCCGCGCCCTGCGATGCGGGGGCGGGTGTTGTGATCGAGCTCGATGATGAAATCGTAGAGATGATCGTCGCGCGTCAGTCGGTCGCCGGTCGCGCTGCGCGTCAGCCGGATCGGCCGGTTGTAGTGCCGGTCGGCCGGATCTTCACACCAGGCGTCAGTGGGCGTGATGGGGCGCACCGGCAGAAACGTCCGCGGCCTCGCGTGCCGGTCAGGGCGCCACCACAGCCGGATGGGCCGGAAAGTCCCCTTTGGGGTGCCGCCATCGCCCTCGCGTTTGTTGGCCCGGATGCCGCCGCGGCCAAGTGCGACAGAGATTGGCCGCCCCTCCACGATCAGCCAGCCCCGCTCGGGCCGGCCGGCCGCGGCTCGGACATGGATCGCCGCGAGCGGGTGATCACGGGAATGTGTCAGGCAAGGCATTGAAAAACCTAAGCTTTGGATGGAATGAGGAGGTCCCTACCTTCTCTCTCGGCCGAACCATCGGTCCTGCACGTCATTACAGGAACATTCATCCAAATTCCCGCCGGTTCTGGAGTAGACTCCATTCGGATCGTGAATCGCTTCAAGTTCATACGTCCGGACGAATCATGACCCACACGACTTTATGAAGGTGGCTGGCGTTGCCGCCGGCTGTTCCCGCCGCCAGGAGGATCGCATTGATGGCCAACGCCCGCAAAATCCTGATCGTGGACGACGATACCGACCTGCGCGACACCCTGATCGAGCAACTGTCGCTGCATGAGGAATTCGAGGCCTCCGCCGTTGATACCGGCGCGAAGGGCGCCAGCGCCGCCAAAGCCCATTCTCCGGATCTGGTGCTGATGGACGTTGGCCTGCCCGATACCGACGGGCGCGAAGTGGTGCGCAGCTTGCGCAAGGGCGGCTTCAAGGCGCCGATCATCATGCTCACCGGTCACGACACCGATTCGGACACGATTCTCGGTCTTGAATCAGGCGCCAATGATTATATAGCCAAGCCGTTTCGCTTCGCGGTGCTGCTGGCGCGCATCCGCGCGCAGTTGCGTCAGCACGAGGCCAGCGAGGACGCGGTGTTTTCGGTCGGGCCCTACAGTTTCCGGCCCGGCTCCAAAATGCTCACGACCGCCAATGCCAAGAAGGTACGGCTGACCGAGAAGGAGACCGCGATCCTGCGCTTCCTGTACCGGGCCGGGCAGATGCCGGTGTCGCGCGAGACACTGCTGCAGGAGGTGTGGGGCTACAACTCCGGCGTCACCACCCACACGCTGGAAACCCACATCTACCGGTTGCGCCAGAAGATCGAGAAAGACGCCGCCAATCCGGAGATTCTGGTAACGGAAGCCGGTGGCTACAAGCTGGTGCCGTGATACTTTTGGGTTGACGATTCGTATCAGCTCTCGTCAAAACAGCTTTTGGACGGTCCCCCGGATGGATCGCCGAACTGGTCTTGCATGTCGATCGACGATGACGTTGCGCTGCTTGAGCGCGTTCCGACCCTGCGCCTGCTGGGCGCAGAGGCGTTGCGCGTGCTGGCCATCAGCGCCGAACAACAGCAGTTCGCCCGCGGCTCGATTCTGTTTCGCGCCGGCGACGAGGCGGACGCGGGATACGTCGTTCAGCAAGGCGGCTTTCGCATTCATGTCAAGGACGGCAGTGAGCAGGAAGTCATCGCCGAGCGCGGTACACTGATCGGCGAACTGGCCTTGATCGTTCCGATGTCACGACCGGCCACGGCGACCGCACTGGAATACTCGATGCTGATCCGCATTCCGCGCACCCTGTTCCTGCGCGTGCTGGACAGCGATCCAGCCGCCGCCCGCCGCCTTCGCGACGAACTCGCCAACCGCACCCGGCAGACGACCAGCGATATCCTGATGGCATCGGCGAAGCTGAGCAGCTAGTTGCGGGCTCTGTTGCGTGTCCCAACCGGTCGAGGCTACACCTCGATCACCGCCGTTACCGGCACATGATCGGACGGACGGTTCCAGCCGCGAGCGTCGCGGGTGATGCGGAAGTCCCGAATTCCGCCGCGCAGCGCCTCCGAGACCCAGATGTGGTCGAGCCTGCGGCCGCGATTAGCGGCAACCCAGTCAGCGGCGCGGTAGCTCCACCACGTATAGACTTTCTCCGACATCGGAATCCGCTCGCGAGCGATGTCGATCCAGTTGCCGTGGCTCTGCATGCCGAGCAGCTTCTCGCATTCGACCGGCGTGTGCGAGACGATCTTCAGAAGCTGCTTGTGCGACCAGACGTCATTCTCATGCGGTGCGACATTGAGGTCGCCGACCAGCACATGCCGGTCGCCGTCGCGAGCATGCAACGGTACGCAGGCTTTCATCTCGTCGAGGAATTGCAGCTTGTGGGCGAACTTCGGATTGAGCGCGGGATCGGGAATGTCGCCGCCCGCCGGCACATAAAAATTATGCAGCACAAGCGGCGCGGCGAAACCCGCCTGGCCGCCGAACGTCACAGTGACATGGCGCGAATCAATCTTGTCGCAGAATGTGCGGATGTTGCTGGCGTCGAACGGCAGCTTCGAGACCACCGCGACCCCGTGATATCCCTTCTGCCCGTTGAGCGCGACGTGCTCGTAGCCCAGCCGACGGAAGCGTTTCAGCGGAAAGGCGTCATCGGGGCATTTGGTTTCCTGCAGGCACAGCACGTCCGGCCGTTGCGCTTTCAGAAACTTTGCAACGAGATCGATGCGCAGCCGCACCGAATTGATATTCCAGGTCGTGAGTGTGATCTGCATGAGGGTTGCCGGTACTGGCGAGGGTCTTTCCCTCTCCCACAAGGGGAGAGGGAAGGGAAGAGGACTTTTAAGATTTTGATTTGACGCGCTTCTTCACGCGAACCGGTGCCCGCTTCGCTCGAAAACGCTATGGCGTGCCTCAATTGTTCGACGTCGGATATTTGGTGTAGTCGATCTTGAACAGAGCGGGATCGAGCTTCGCCGTGGAGTTCAGATTGTAGATCGCCACCGTGGTGTCGTACCCTTGCGGATCGGTCACCGTCCACTGCTTGAGCTTGCCGTCCTTGACGCCGACCATCAGCATGAGGCGGGAGGTGCCGACCAGCGCCTGCTTCTCCTCGATGGTGACGCTGATGTAGAGATCGTCCGATGTCACGCTGACAACGTTGGTGTCTTTCATCAGGTCGATGCGGTCCGATAGCAGATAGCGCAGCGGCGTCTGCGACAGCGGATAGAGATCCTGGGTCGCGAGCTTGGTATCGCGAACGACGAGCGAGGAGCCGTCGGAAATCATCGCGATCGGCGACGGAGCGTCGTATTCGAACCGCACCTTGCCCGGCTTTTGGATGTAGAATTCGCCGGTCGAACGGCTGCCGTCGGGCCCGACCTGCACGAAATTTCCGGCAAGCGTCCGCAGCGATGACAGATAGCCGCTGACTCGTGCCGCCGCCGCCTTCTGATCCGCGCTGAAGGTTGCAAAAAAATTTGCCGGTACGTTGCGGCGTCGGTCAGGAATAATCGGGTCGGGCGGTTGCGTGGATCCCGTGACCTGCGGTTCGATGGTTTCCACGAGTTTCGCTGCTGGTGCGCCGTCGCGGGCCTTCGGGGCTGGTCGCGGGATCGGAACGGCCTGCGCGAGGGCGGGTGGAATTAAAAGACCCGCGGTCAGCGCTGCAGCGAGCCAGACCCCGCCGGCGCGCGCGCGACTGCGGATCGGACGACCGGCCGCGGATGAATGTGTTACGTGTCTGCTCAATGTCTCGTCCTGTCCGCCCGAGATGTGCTTTCTAGCGCATGATCCGCCAAAGTGTGAGCGGTTTGGCTAAAAGATCATGCGCATTCTCAATATTTGAGAGCGCGATCGGACGCAAAACCGGAATCCACTTTTGCTGATCGCGCTCTAGGCGCTTTGCTCCGCCGCGGATATCGCTTTTTCCGGGCGAGGTCCGGCGGATGACGCCGGCGCTAGCGCGATGCTGTGGCGATTTCGCGACTCCGAAAGCGGGATCACCCATCATGCCGGTCATGCGTCAGAAGTGGCCTTCTTCTTCCTCGATCAGGATTTCGCGCTTTCCTGCGTGATTCGCCTGCCCGACGATGCCCTCGAGTTCCATGCGCTCCATTAGCGAAGCGGCGCGGTTGTATCCTATCTGGAGGCGGCGCTGGATGTAGCTGGTCGAGGCCTTGCGGTCGCGCTTCACGATCGCCACCGCCTGCGAGAACAGATCGCCGCCGCCGTCGCTGCCCATGCTCGTGCCGTCGAACACCGCGCCGTCCTCGTCGGTCGGCTCTTCTGCTGTGACCGCCTCGAGATATTCCGGCTGACCTTGCGTTTTGAGGTGGCGCACCACCTTCTCGACCTCCTCGTCTGACACAAAAGGTCCGTGCACGCGCGAGATGCGGCCGCCGCCCGCCATGTAGAGCATGTCGCCCTGGCCGAGCAGTTGCTCTGCGCCCATTTCGCCCAAGATGGTGCGGCTGTCGATTTTCGATGTGACCTGGAAGGAAATGCGGGTCGGGAAGTTGGCCTTGATGGTACCGGTGATGACGTCGACCGACGGTCGCTGCGTTGCGAGGATCACGTGGAGACCGGCGGCGCGCGCCATCTGCGCCAGCCGCTGCACCGCGCCCTCGATGTCCTTGCCGGCGACCATCATCAGGTCGGCCATTTCGTCCACGATGATAACGATGAACGGTAGCGGCTCGAGGTCGAGCTTCTCGTTCTCGTAGATCGCCTTGCCGGTTTCCTTGTCGAAGCCGGTATGCACCGTGCGCGTCAGGTCTTCGCCCTTGGCGCGGGCTTCGACCAGGCGCTGGTTGTAGCCGTCGATGTTGCGCACGCCGAGCTTGGACATCTTCTTGTAGCGTTCTTCCATCTCGCGCACGGCCCACTTCAGCGCGACGACGGCCTTCTTCGGATCGGTCACGACCGGCGTCAGCAGATGCGGGATGCCGTCATAGACGGAGAGTTCGAGCATCTTCGGATCGACCATGATGAGACGGCACTGGTCGGGCCGCAGCCGGTAGACCAGGCTGAGGATCATGGTGTTGATGGCGACGGACTTGCCCGAGCCCGTGGTGCCGGCGATCAACATGTGGGGCGTGCGCGCGAGGTCGATGATGACGGGATCGCCGCCGATGGTCTTGCCGAGGCACAGCGGCAGCTTGGCGACGGACTCGCCCGCATCCTTCGCGGTAAGCAATTCGCGCAAGTAAACCTTTTCGCGATGCGCGTTCGGCAGCTCGATGCCGATGGCGTTGCGGCCGGCGACCACCGCGACACGCGCCGACAAGGCGCTCATGGAACGCGCGATGTCGTCGGCGAGGCCGATGACACGCGACGACTTGATGCCGGGCGCGGGCTCCAGTTCGTACAGCGTCACCACCGGTCCGGGATTGGCTTTCACGATTTCGCCGCGCACGCCAAAGTCGCCAAGCACGCCTTCGAGCGCGCGCGAATTGGCTTCCAGTTCGGCCTTGCTGAGCGGCTGGCGATCGGCGGCGCGTGGCGCAGTCAAAACGTTCACCGACGGCAGATCGAACTTGCCGGCTTTTTTTGTGGGCGCGCGCGAAGCAGCCTTCCGGCGCGGCGCGCGGACCGCCGGCTCATCCTCGTCCTCGTCGTCTTCCTCCTCGTATTCGTCGTCGATGTCGCCGCGAGCCGGCACCAGGGACGGACCCGACCCGCCGCCGAGGTTCGGCTCCTGACGTCCATACGCCAGCGCCGCCGATTTCTGCGGCGCGCTCGACACCAGCGACTTGTAGGCCAGCGCAACAAGTGCCCCGAGCCTGAGGCGCTTGAATCGCGCCTTCGCGCTCATCAGCGCGTGAACCGCCCAACCCAGCGAGACCGAGGCGTGATCGCTGCCGTCGTCGAACGGCGCGTCGTCGTCGTCGATCTCGAGCGACGGTTCGGCGGGGCGTGATCGCATTCCGCTGGCCCAAAGGAATGTCGCGGCCATGACGAGGAGGAAAATCGCGCCGAACACGATTCGCTGCAGCACGCTCGCCGGGCCGAACAGTATCGCAGGCGCTCGCACCAGCGCATCGCCGACCACGCCGCCCAGTCCCGTCGGCAGCGGCCATGCGCCGTTATGCGGCCAGCAACTGGCGAAGCCGGCGGCGGCTGCGGTGCAGAGAATCCAGCAGGCGAGACGCGTGGCCGCGTGATCGAAGGGACGATGGGTCAGCATGCGCCAGCCCCGGATCGCCATGGGCAGGATCAGCATGATCGCGCCGAGGCCGAGAATCTGCATCAGGAGATCGGCGCCGATCGCACCGGGATAGCCCAGCATGTTGTGGATCGCGCGCGAGGTCGCGTGGCTGAGGCTCGGATCCTGCACCGACCACGTCATCAGCGCAGCCGCTGTGGCGCCGGACAAACCGATCAGGCCGAGCCCGGTCAGTTCGCGCAAGCGCCGCCCGAGCGCGTCGCGGATTGACGGCGGAAGATGATCGACGATGGGAAGGAGGCGTTCGATCGCTGCCATGCTCATGGGGCCCTGCGACTATCCGAGAGTTTTGACCAGCCGATGCAACGCCTCGGCTGTTGTTTCAGTGTCAGCCACCAGCGCCAGCCGGATGTAGCCTGCGCCGGGATTGCTGCCGTCGGCTTGCTGTCGCGCCAGATAGCTTCCGGGCACGACGCGTATGCCGGCTTCCTTGTAGAGCTTGATGGCCGCGGCTTCGTCGCCGCCATGAGCGGAGACATCAAGCCAGATGCAAAAGCCGCCGGCCGGGCGGCTGTAGCCGTAGCGATGGCCGAGGATCTGATCGGCGAGATCGAACTTGAGCCGGTAAAGCCGGCGGTTCTCCCCGACATGCGCCTCGTCGCCATAGGCCGCCACGGCGACATGCTGCAGCGGCACCGGCACCTGGGGTGCCGCGACGTTGCGCAGTTCATGAAACGCGGCGAGGAAATTCCGGTCGCCGGCGACGAAGCCGACGCGGAGGCCCGGCAGGTTCGAGCGTTTCGACAGCGACTGGAACGCGACCACGTTGGCATAGTCCGGCCCCGCGCATTCCAGCGCGCTGCCGGGCGCGTCGCGCGTGTAGATTTCCGAATAGCATTCGTCTGATAGCACCAGGAAACCGTAGCGACGCGCCAGCGCGATCAGGCGCGAGAAGTAGTCGCGCGAGGCCACCGCTCCTTGCGGGTTGGCGGGCGAGGCGAGATAGATTGCGACCGTCCGCGCCAGCGTGGCCTCGTCGAGCGCATCGAGGTCGGGCAAAAATCCGTTGGCGCGGGTGGTCGGCAGGAAGACCGTCTCGCAATTTGCAGCGCGGGCGCCGGCGCCATAGGCCGGGTAGAGCGGGTTCGGCACCAGAATGGCCGGCGTGCCCTTGCGCGGTGCCACGTAGCGGGCAGCGGCGATGGCCGCGAAAAACAGCCCCTCGCGGCTGCCGTTCAGCACCAGAATTTCGGTCTCGGGATCGATGGCGCGGGGCAGGTCGAAGCGCGTCGATAGCCAGTTCGCAGCAGTGCGGCGGAACGGCTCGATCCCCCTCGCCATCGGGTATCGTCTGAACTCATTGATATGTTGGGACAATATCTGGCCGACGAAGTCGGGCGGCGGGTGCTGCGGCTCGCCCAGCGACAACGTGATCAGGGGCTGCCCCGGCTGATAGGGCGCAAGCAGCTCCGCTGTCCGTGCGAACGGCGACCGCTCGCCCGGCGTCGTGGACGCAGCCCTGCTGGCGGCTGACTCGGTCGGGCTGGCTGCGCCTTGCGCCGCGCGCGATGAAGCGGTGGTTGCCATCGGTTAAGCGTCAACACTTTCAAGACGTTCGGCCACACGTTGAGGCCGGAACGAAAGACAGTTGAGTACCATAGGTGCGGCGAGGTTAAGACGCGATTAACCATCGGCGGGAGCACGGATTTTCTTGGTCTGTTCTTGTGTTAGGCCGGGTCATGCCTCAGCGTTTTGTACGGTATCGGCGTGACGCTTCTCGCCTTTAGGGTCTTTGGAATTAGATTGCTCGCATGGGGTTAAGGCGCACGCCGGACTGGCTTTTGCTCGTGCTGGCGTTGCCAGCTCATCAAATATGGCATGTCGCAAGGTACGCAAACACTCGCGAACACTGGTTCGAGAAGACCGCCGTGTTCATCACCTTCTTACCGATTATCGTCTTGAGTTCGGTGATATGGGCGTCTCTTTGGATCCTAGGCTTGTGGCTAGCATGGCAAGCCATCAACTAGATCGCAACGAAATTCAAAATGAGGCATGAGGCACGGCCGTGAAGGCCGAAACGATGTCGCTGAGTGGGAAGGCCCATGCGATCGAAACAATGTCGAGTAACAACGTTCCCGCCTTTACGAAGACAACCGCTCTCTCACCACCCTACAGCGCCTCGCCCTTCAACAGCCGCGGCACCTCGCCGGTCAGTCCCGCCGCCTGCCGGATGAATGCATTCTTCAGTGGCGGCATACGGTCGACCAATCCTAATCCGAGGTCGCGCACGCTGCGCAAGAGCGTCGATTCGTTCGAGAACAAAACATTGAGCGTATTGGTGGCGAAGCCCATCGCCATGGTGTCGAAGCGCCGCCAGCGCTGATAGCGCTCGAGCACGTCGGCCTGCCCTGGATCGATGCCGAGCCTGATAGCGTCGACCACGGATTCCGCGAGCGCCGCGACATCCTTCAGTCCGAGGTTGAGGCCCTGGCCTGCGATCGGATGAATCACATGCGCGGCGTCACCGACCAGCGCCAGCCGCTCGGCGATGAACGAGCGCGCGACGAAATAGCCGAGCGGAAACGCACGCGGCTTGTCGAGCGCCTTGATCTCGCCGAGGTGCAGGCCGAAGCGCTGCTCCAGCTCGGCATGAAATTCCTCTTCCGTAAGCGCGACGATGCGCGCGGCATCCGTCCGCTTCTCGGTCCACACCAGCGACGAGCGTTGACCCGTCAGCGGCAGGATCGCGAACGGCCCCGCGGGAAGAAAATGTTCTTCGGCGCGGCCTTGATGATCGCGCTCGTGGCCGACGGTGACGACGATACCGGACTGATCGTACTCCCAGCCGTGGGTGGCGATTCCGGCGCGCTCGCGCAGCCTTGAACGCGCGCCATCGGCCGCCACCAAAAGGCTCGCGTCGATGGTCGAGCCGTCGGCGAACGAGACGGTGACGCCGCCGGGCCGCACGTCGTTTCCCGTCAGCGCCGTGGCGCGCAAATCGACGCCTTCCGCTTCCGCACGTGAAACCAACGCATCGATCAGATGACGGTTCTCGACCATGTGGGCGAACGGCTCGCCGGGCTGGACGTCGCCGGCAAATGTCAGGAGGACCGGGCGGGTGGCGTCCTCGAGCTTCGAATCTGTGACCACCATGTCAAGGATCGGCTGCGCGGTGCCGGCCACCTCGTCCCAGATCCCGAGCGCCTCGAACAGGCGGCGGCACGCAGCAACAATAGCGGTGGCGCGCGGATCACGGCTTGGCCGGTTCGCAAGCGCGGGGTCTGCGACCACGATCGGAACCTCAGTGCCCAGTCCCTGGCGCAGCGCCAGCGCCAGCGCCAGTCCTGCGAACGCGCCGCCGCAGATGACAATGCTTCGTTGTGTCGTCATGGTGCGCCTTACTTTCCTCGCCGGCATTATAGCCGGGCGAAGCCGGTTTCCAAACCTTGCTCTTAAGGCAACCGCCGGCCCGTGTCGTCGTTCCGGGGCGCCGAAGGCCCGCGAACCCGGAATAACGGTATGAGAACGCATGAGTTCATATTGAAGGCATCGCGATGTCCAAAAGCCTGATCGACCTGATCTCGATCCTCAATCTGGAGCCGATCGAGGAAAACCTGTTTCGCGGCAACAGCCCGAAGACGAGCTGGCAGCGGGTGTTCGGCGGGCAGGTGATCGGACAGGCGATGATGGCGGCCTGCCGCACCGTCGAAGGCCGCCTGCCGCACTCGCTGCATTGCTACTTCATCCTGCCCGGCGACCCGGCCATCCCGATCATCTACCAGGTGGAACGGCTGCGTGACGGCAAGAGCTATTCGACGCGGCGTGTCACCGCGATCCAGCACGGCCACGCCATCTTCTCGATCATGGTGTCGTTCCACGCGGAAGAGGAAGGCGCCTTCGATCATCAGGACAGGATGCCCGACGTGCCGCCGCCGGACAGGCTCTCGCCCGAGGAATTCGCCAAGCAGCCGATGTTCAAGGAGATGCCGGAGTTCATCCGCCGCTACTATGAATCGGACCCGCCGATCGAAGTGCGCCCGGTCGAACTCAACCGCTACCTCGGCGAGAGGATCGACGACGGCCGCGTCCATGTCTGGATTCGCACTGCGGCGAAGCTGCCTGACGATCCGGCGCTGCACATGTGCGCGCTGGCCTATGCGTCGGACTTCGCGCTATTGGATGCGGTGATGGCGCGCTACGGCCGCACCTTGTTCGACAAGCACATGGTGGCGGCCTCACTCGACCACGCCATGTGGTTTCACCGCCCATTTCGCGCCGACGAATGGCTGCTCTACGCGCAGGATTCACCGAGCGCCCAGAACGGACGCGGCCTCGCCCGCGGTCTGATCTTTAGGCAGGACGGCACACTGGTCGCCTCTGTGGCGCAGGAAGGCTCGGTGCGCGAGCGGCGCTAGGCCGCCCGCGGCGCCAGCTCGATCTGCGAGACGTACCAGCGGGCGAACCAGCCGAGCATCCACGGGATCGGGATGATAAAGGCGCAGCCGATTGCGAACACCAGCGTCCGCCATAACACCTCGAGGCCGCTGGCATTGAAGAGGATCTCGCGCCGGGTGCCGTCGATGTTGCGGAACATCCAGCGCGTCATCGCCGTCGTGACCCATGCCCAGCCGATGATGGTGATGAAAGAAACATTGAGCAGCACAAACCAGCCGACGTAATGCAGAGCGTCACCCTGGAATGACAGCCGAAGCGGCTGCCCGTTCGAGGTGATATTCGCCACGATCCATTTGACCGTCATCCACGACAAATAGGCCTGCGCCGGAATCAGGATGAGCCGGAGATAGGGAATTCCGCTGACGCCCGCGTAGGTACACAGCGCGAGCAGCACGAACACCCACCAGATGTCCATCGGCTGGCCGCTAAAGCCCAGATTCGGCCGTTGCGGCACGCGCACCTGAGACGTGAACCATCCGTAGAAGCTCGTAGCTACCCACGGTGCCGGTACGACCAGCAGGAAGCCGATGACGAAGATCAGGCTGCGCCCGAGCAACTCCCAGATGCTGAAATCCGCCGACAGCGAAACGCCGGCACGGGCGCCGCCGCTCAGCGCCTCGCCCGGACGCGTGAACGCGGGCGGCGCCGGCGGAGCGGACGAGCCGCCGGACATAAGGCCCGGAATATCGCCAGCTCGTTGCCAGGCGGGCATGCCCTCTGTCCAGACGAAGGTGTCGGTCCTTACCGCGCCCCGAGCGATGAAATCCCGCAACTGGTCTTCGGAATACGGGCCTTGCTGGGTGTTTCCCGTGGCAAAAAACCACAAACGATTCGGCATGCATGTCCCCAAAAGAATATGTCGGCCTGTGCGGCCGGAACGGTCATTAGTCAGAATTAACAAGAGTGCGGTTCACGCAAAAAGTGGCCCTCGCAACGAGGTCTCCACGCTGTAATAATCCCCGCATGTTTTTCGTCCGGTCTGCAAGTTTTTTGTGCGATTTGCA
Organism: Nitrobacter sp. JJSN; assembly: GCF_051912485.1. Lineage (GTDB taxonomy): Bacteria > Pseudomonadota > Alphaproteobacteria > Rhizobiales > Xanthobacteraceae > Nitrobacter. Next base: position 3,705,428 of record NZ_CP196822.1, read on the forward strand.
CGGAAAGGTGTCAGACTTGGTCGTGCGAATTCAGTTAAGACCGTATTGTCCATCGAGCGGATGAGCCACCATGAAACTCGTCGTCGCCATTATCAAACCCTTCAAGCTTGAGGAAGTCCGCCAGGCGTTAACCGCGCTCGGCGTGCATGGCATGACCGTGACCGAGGTCAAGGGTTACGGTCGCCAGAAGGGGCATACCGAGGTCTATCGCGGCGCCGAATACGTCGTGAATTTCCTTCCCAAGTTGCGGATCGAGGTCGCGGTGGCGTCGGAGCTTGCGGACAAGACCGTCGAGGCGATCACCGCGGCTGCGCGCACCGGCCAGATCGGCGACGGCAAGATTTTCATGATGCCGATCGATCACGCCCTACGCATCCGCACCGGCGAGACCGACAGCGACGCGCTGTGACGATGTTGAACTCGTTCCCCGGATGCCTAGTGCGCCGTTCTTTGCAGCTTGAAGAATGCCGCACGGCGTTCGGGACTTGATTGAATGAGAGAAGCGAAGGCCGGGGAACGACAATGGGGGCACTCTCGCGTTGGGCAGCACGCGCTGCGACGACGGTCTTTGCAATCGCAATCTTCTCAATAGCCGCACCGGCCTTCGCGGCCAGCGCCGCTTCGACGGTGAGCGCGGCCGATACCGCATGGATGATCGTCGCCACAGCCTTCGTGCTGATGATGACGATCCCGGGGCTGGCGCTGTTCTATTCGGGCATGGTGCGCAAGAAAAACGTGCTGGCGACAATGGCGCAAAGTCTTGCGGCGGTCGCGATGATTTCGATTCTGTGGGTGGCGTTCGGTTACTCGCTGGCATTCACAGGCGACGGGCTGTGGCTCGGGTCGCCCGGTCGCATGTTTCTCGCCGGCATGAGCCTGGACGCCGTCAATCCTGCGGCAAAGACCATCCCCGAAGCGCTGTTCATGCTTTACCAGATGACCTTCGCGATCATCACCGTGGCGCTGGTGGCGGGCTCGGTGGCCGACCGGATGCGCTTCTCGGCCTATCTGCTGTTTTCGATCGGCTGGTTCATCTTTGTCTACATTCCGCTCGCGCACTGGGTGTGGGGCGGCGGCTTCCTCGGCGCAGCCGGCGTGCAGGATTTCGCCGGCGGCCTCGTGGTGCATCTCAGCGCCGGCGTGGGCGGCCTGGTCGCGGCGAAAGTCCTCGGTAGCCGTCACGGCTATGGTTCGGAGAATTTGTCGCCCTACGATTTGTCCCTGGCTGTGATGGGCACGGGACTTTTGTGGGTCGGCTGGTTCGGGTTCAACGGCGGCTCCGCGCTGGCTGCGAATTCGCGCGCGGTGATGGCGATCATCGCCACGCATCTCGCCGCCTGCGCCGGCGCGCTGACATGGGGCGCCGTCGAGTGGGCGACGCGGCGCAAGCCCTCCGTGCTCGGCATGATCTCGGGCGCGGTTGCGGGTCTCGGCACCATCACGCCGGCGTCCGGCTTTGTCACGCCCCTGCAAGGCATCGTTATCGGCATCGTTGCCGGACTGGTCTGCTACTGGGCCTGCACCAGCCTCAAGCATCGCTTCCGCTATGACGATTCGCTGGACGTGTTCGGCGTCCACGGCATCGGCGGATTGACCGGGACCCTGCTGCTCGGGGTGTTCGCGACCTCGTCGATCGGCGGCGTGCCCGGCCTGCTCGAAGGCAACCCGCGCCAGTTGCTGCTGCAGTTTTATGGCGTGGCCGTCACCCTGCTCTGGTCGGGCGCGATGACTTACGGTCTCCTCAAGCTGGTCGGCGCCTTCGTGTCCCTGCGGGTCTCCCGCGAGAGCGAGCTGGAAGGTCTCGACATTTCCCAGCACGGCGAGGCGCTGCAATAGCCGCGTAAGGCTTCGATTCGCATTTTCCTGCCCGGTTCTGGGTTCAGAACCGGGCTTTTTTTATCTATATTGGCGTTTCAAACCTTTCGAGCATACTCTTGGTGCCCACTCCCTGAGCAAAATATACCGAAAGTCTGATGCTGCCTCTCTTTTGAGCAGGCGTGGCCAGGCTTTAAGCGGCGCGCACCGCTTCCTTGCCGCACCGTTCGGCAGTCGAGAAAAAAACCTTGAATTTATAAGCCGTTAGATAGTGCGGCCGGTTTGGCACGGCATTTGAATTCCATGAGTCCGGCTGAGACCGCGTCGCGACCCTTCATCTCCTGCGTGGTGACTCAGCAGACCGCCCGGCATGTTGCAGCCGGGCCACCGGCGGGAGCCAGACCATGAAAATCGTCATGGCGATCATCAAGCCATTCAAACTCGAAGAGGTCCGCGATGCCCTGACCGCGATCGGCGTGCACGGTCTGACGGTGACGGAAGTCAAGGGATATGGCCGCCAGAAGGGCCATACGGAAATCTATCGCGGCGCCGAATACACAGTGAGTTTCCTCCCGAAGATCAAGATCGAGGTCGCGGTCAATTCCGGCCAGGTCGACACCGTCATCGAAGCCATCGCCTCGACCGCGCAGACCGGCAGGATCGGCGACGGCAAGATCTTCGTCATCAATCTCGAACACGCGGTTCGCATCCGCACCGGCGAGCTCGATGCCGAGGCGATCTGATCTTGCGCTCACCTTCCCTCAATCAGGAGTAAAGCACATGAGGTTCGAACGCCCGGCCCGCGCGGGACTGGCCATTGCGGCGATACTCGGCGCGGCCTGCGTTGTGGGATTTGCCGACACAGCACTTGCCCAGACCGCCGCAGCGACAGCCGCTGCCGTGACACCGCCGCCCAAACTCGATTCGGGCGACACCGCATGGATGCTGACCTCCACCGCACTCGTGTTGATGATGACGATCCCCGGCCTCGCGCTGTTCTACGGCGGCATGGTGCGCAAGAAGAACGTGCTCGCCACGGTGATGCAGAGTTTCGCCATCACCTGCCTTGTCACTGTGCTGTGGATGGTGATCGGCTATAGCTGGGCGTTCACCGAAGGCACGAATTATCTCGGCGGCGTCTCGCGCATGCTGCTGATGGGCATGGGCACCGACTCCATCGCGGCCGCTGCGCCGACGGTCCCGGAATCGGTGTTCATGTGTTTTCAGATGACGTTCGCGATCATCACGCCGGCGCTGATCTGCGGCGCGATCGCGGATCGCATGAAGTTCTCGGCGATGATGTGGTTCATGGGCCTGTGGTCACTGTTGGTCTATTCGCCGGTGGCGCACTGGGTATGGGGCGGCGGATTTCTCGGTGGTCTCGGCGTGCTCGATTTTGCCGGCGGCACCGTGGTTCATATCAACGCCGGTATCGCGGGCCTCGTCTGCGCGCTGGTGCTCGGCAGGCGCAAGGGCTACGGCAGCGAGAACATGGCGCCACATAATCTGGTGCTGACCGTGATCGGCGCGTCGCTCCTGTGGGTCGGCTGGTTCGGCTTCAACGCCGGTTCGGCTGTGACGGCGGGTGGACAGGCCGGCATGGCGATGGCGGTGACGCAGATCGCGACCGCGGCCGCGGCGCTGGCCTGGATGGCCGTCGAGTGGGGCCTGCGCGGCAAGCCGAGCGTACTCGGCATCTGCTCCGGCGCGGTCGCGGGTCTCGTCGCCATTACCCCGGCCTCGGGCTTCGTCGATCCGACCGGCGCGCTGGTCATCGGCGCTGTTGCCGGCATCGGCTGCTACTGGGGCGCCACCGGCCTCAAGCACATGATGCGCTATGATGACAGCCTCGATGCCTTCGGGGTTCATGGCGTCGGCGGCATCATAGGCGCGCTGCTCACTGGCGTGTTCGCACGCACCGCGATCAACAAGGCGGGCACGGGTCTGATCGACGGCAACGCCCATCAGGTGATTATTCAGATCTACGGCATCCTCGCCACCGTCATTTACGATGCCGTCGTCACGCTGATCATCCTGCTTGCCATCAAGGCGGTGATCGGTCTGCGCGTCAGCAGTGAGAACGAGCGCGAAGGTCTCGACATCACCCAACATGGTGAGGTGGTACAGTAAGGCGAGAATACGCTACGGCGCTTCGCGGGACGCCGCCACCGGCGACGTCAGGATGATGTCGCTTCCATTGAAAGAAGAGCCCTGTGCGGCGCTCGCTCCGTTCGTTTCGTCGAAACAAACGAAACGTGCATCCTCACTCGATTTTCCTCGCCTCTTCCGGCAGCATGATCGGAATGCCGTCGCGGATCGGGTAGGCCAATCTGGCCGAGCGCGAAATCAGTTCCTGTCGAGCGCCGTCGAATTCCAGCGGCCCCTTGGTCACTGGGCAGACCAGAATTTCCAGAAGCTTTGGATCGACGGTATCTTCGGAACGATCGGAGGCGATGGTCATCTGTGGTCTCTTCGAATGATTGAACCGAGGCCGGTTCACATGTGTTACGGCGGCTTGGCTGGGACTACTGCAATCCGGGGTCGCCGCTGGTGCGCTTTTTCGCGAGGTCCATTTCGGTGACGGCGATCAGAATTTCCGCGCGCGTTTTCAGATCAACAGCCTCCAGCATCGCCTGCTTCTCCGGTGGTCCGTAGGGCGACATCATTGCCAGCGCGTTGACCAGCGCTTCGTTCGGGGCGCTCTCGATGCCGCTCCAGTCCACCTTCAGGTCGTTGACCTTGAGAAAATCGGTCAGCACCTCGAGCAGCCGTTTGCGATCGACGGCGTCCTCGCCCTTGCGAGCGGTCAGATCATCGGCATACGCGAAGAAATCCACCTTGCACTGGCGATAGGGCGTCAACACTGTCAGCTCTTCCACGACCTTGAAACGCGAGACGCCGGTGAGTTCGAGGATATAACGGCCGTCGCCGGATTCGGCGAACTGGGTGATGCGTCCGACGCAGCCCACATGGAACAGCTCCGGCTTGTCCTCGCTTGCGGAATGGGCGAGGTCGGGCTGGATCATGCCGATCAGGCGATGACCGTCGCGGAACGCGTCGTCGACCATTGCAAGATAACGCATTTCGAAGATATTGAGCGGCATCTGCCCACGCGGCAGCAGCAGCGCGCCGGGCAGCGGAAATACCGGTATCACTTCGGGAAGGTCGCCGGGGCCGCGATAGTCGGCATTGATAGGCATGGGGCGGGTCCGGTTCTATCAAAGTTTCTACAGCTTCAAATCTGCGCGCACTCCGGCCGCAAAGCTCCGCTTCTGCGGCATCACGCTAGCGGTCCTTCGATTCTCATATTCGCAAGAAGGCGCACTGAAACGGGATGCGAAAGTTAGAAACGGATCACTATAGCGTTTTCGAGCGAAGTAGGTACCGGTTCGCGTGAAGAAAACGCGTCAAACAAAAACCCGGAGCCCCGCTTCTGATTCCATCAGAAGCGGAAAGGCTCTAGGAAAACAGGATCGTCGACAGTCGTTTGCGGCCCTCGACGGTGGCTTCGTCGGCGGCGCCCCACGCTTCAAAAAGCTGTATGAGCTGCTTGCGGGCGGCATCGTCGTTCCATTTACGGTCGCGTTTGACGATTTCGAGCAGGTGATCGGTGGCGTCGCTACGCTTGCCGCTGGCGTTCAGCGCGGTTGCGAGATCAAATCGCGCCTGATGATCGAGCGGGTCGGCCGCGACTTTCCCTTCGAGCTCGGCGACAGGGCCAAGCGAATTTGCCTGTTCGGCGAGGTCGATCATGGCCTGCACGGCTTTCACGGCCGCGTCGCCGCGCTTCGATTCCGGCACCAGCGCGAGCGTCTGCTTGGCTTTGTCGAGTGCGCCGGTGGTTGCATAGCAGCGCGCGAGACCTGCGATCGCCGGAAGATTGGCGGCATCGAAACCGAGAACCTCGGCATAGATCGAGGCTGCCGTTGCGTTATCGCCTTCGGCGAACGCAGCGTCCGCCTCTTTCAGGACTTCCTCGATATTCGGCGCCCCGGGCTCCGCCATGCCCTGCGTCAGCTTGTCGATGAAGGCCTTGATCTGGCTCTCGGGTGCAACGCCCGTAAAGTAGTCGACCGGTCGCCCGCCGGTAAAGGCAAAAACCGCCGGTATCGACTGGTTGCCGATCTGGGCCGCAAGCTGCTGAAAAATAGCAGGATGCTGGTCGATGTTCATCTTGGCCAGCTTGACCTTGCCGCCAGCGGCGAGCACGGCCTTTTCCAGGATCGGGGTGAGCTGGCGGCACTGTCCTGACCCCGGGGCCCAGAAATCGACCAGTACCGGCTGGTGCATCGATTCCTCGACCACGTCCTTCATGAAGGTCTGGGTCGTCGTCTCCCTGATAAGAACCGACGCCTGCGGTGGCGGCCCGCTGCCTTGCTCGATGATGGTCACATGATCCTCGCCTGATGTCCCCGGGTGGGCCGTTTTACAACCGCCCACCCCTAATTGGTCCCTGCGTGGAAATTTTGCAATCGGCGGAATGGGGCCGCCGGGCCACTTCGCGCCCGGTCCCGAACAATATATCGGGCGTTTTCGAGCGGAGCGGGTATCGGTTCGCGCGAAGAAAACGCGTCAAATCAAAATTATAGGGTCTCGCTTCTGATTCCATCAGAAGCCAGCAGGATTTCTGCCCTGTTTTCGAATTCCGTCGCGATAAGGGACCTCCACGGGATCGGATTGTCGGTCAGATTTCCGGTATTTGCAGCGCCCTTCAGGCGAAGGCCGTACTTAAGGGAATGAGCGTCACTATCTGGCTGTTGCATTCACAGGCCGCATTTGGCATAGGTCTGCGCTCTGGCGACCGGCAATCGGCCGCCTGATTTCGGATGCGGGTGTAGCTCAGGGGTAGAGCACGACCTTGCCAAGGTCGGGGTCGAGGGTTCGAATCCCTTCGCCCGCTCCAATTTTCCAGCATCCGCCCCCGAAACGGGTGGCAGAACATCCCTAAGAGCAGAACATCCTAGGACATGGGTTGCGATCCCGTGCCGAGCGGCTTTGCGGTCAGAATCAGCACAAGCTGTTAATTGACCTAAATTTCTTGCGGCTCATGCCTTCCCGCCTCCGACCTGATCGGACGCCGGGCTCCGTGATTTGCTGCGACGCGCTGTCGCATCTGAATTTGGCAGGGGCCAGCCGGCTGGCGGGCCTGGAGCGGGATGAGGAAAAGTGTGTCGCGGTTTTCCGCTCGCATCCACTCTAAAATATTGGAATCGATCATGTTCGCGATTGGATCGAATCGATCCAAATCATCGTGAGCTAGCGTGATTGTCCGTCAATTCCCCCGCCCGATGCATGCCTGAAAGGGCTCTCGCGATCGAAAAGCAGGGCCCCGTTTATAGTAAATCTACGGGCCCCATTAACCTCGCTTTAACCGCCCCCCTTCATGATCGGTAAACCAAGCTTGCGCCCGCGAGTCGTGAGCTCTGTTCTTGGATCTAACTCCTGGGGAGGATCAATGTTTTTCTTCAAAAAATGGTCGATCGCCAAAGAAAATGCAGCGAAAGCCGCAGCGATCAGCAAATCTCAGGCCGTAACCGAACTCGGTCTCGATGGAACCATCATCACCGCCAACGAGAACTTTCTCAACATCCTCGGCTACTCGCTCGCCGAGATTCGAGGCAAGCACCATAGCATGTTCGTGGACGCCGACGAACGGACCGGCGCCGCATACCGCGACTTCTGGACCAGGCTGAATCAGGGCGAGTCGCAGACGGCAGACTACAAGCGCGTCGACAGGCACGGAGACGAGGTCTGGGTTCGGGCTTCCTATATTCCGGTGCTGGATTCGAGGGGAAAACCGACCAAGGTTATCGAGCTCGCGGCCGATATCACCGCTAAAAAGATCGAGGCACTGGACCATGCAGGTCAGGTTTCCGCCATCGAACGCTCGCAAGCGGTGGTCGAATTCAACCTGGACGGCACGATCATCAGCGCTAACAAGAACTTCCTCAGCGCGCTGGGTTATGCGCTTGGCGAAGTGCAGGGCAAGCATGACGGCCTGTTCGTGGAGCCGTTGGAGCGGGCAGGTGCCGCCTATCGCGAATTCTGGGCCAAGCTCAATCGCGGCGAGCCTCAATCGGCGGAATGCAAGCGCATCAGCAAGAGCGGGAAAGAAGTCTGGTTGCAGGCGACCTTTAACCCGATCGCGGATGAGAGCGGCAAGCCGTTTAAGGTTGTTACATTCGCGACTGAGATCACCAAACAGAAATTGCGGATGGCCGATCTGGAAGGCCAGATAGCAGCCATCGGCAAGGTGCAGGCAGTCGTCGAATTCGGCATGGACGGAACGGTCATGACCGCCAACGACAATTATCTGAAAACGCTCGGCTACTCTCTCGCAAGGGAGATCCAGGGCAAGCACCACAGCATGTTCGTCGAAGCCAGCGAACGTTCCAGCGCCGCATACCGCGAATTCTGGGCCAGGCTCAATCGCGGCGAGTCGCAGACGGCCCAATACAAGCGTATCGGCAAGGACGGCAAGGTGGTCTGGGTTCAGGCTTCCTACAATCCCGTGCTGGATTCGAAGGGAAAACCGACCAAGGTCATCAAGCTCGCGACCGATATTACCGCTCAAAAGATCGAGGCGATGGAAAATGCGGGCCGGATTGCCGCGCTCGACCGCTCGCAGGCGGTGGCCGCGTTCAGCCTCGACGGCACGATCCTCAGCGCGAACGAAAACTTCCTCAAGACGATGGGCTACGCGCTTGGCGAAGTGAAGGGCAAGCATGACGGCATGTTCGCCGATTCGTCAGAGCGCCAGGGCGGCACGTATCGCGAATTTTGGGCCAAGCTCAATCGCGGCGAGTCGCAGTCGATCGAGTACAAGCGTATCGGCAAAAACGGCAAGGAGGTCTGGATGCAGGCCCTTTACAGCCCGATCCTCGATCTCACGGGCAAGCCGTTCAAGGTCGTCACATACGCAAGAGAGATGAGCGCCACGATCCGTGAGTTCTATGAAACCATGGTCAAGTCGAGCGCCGAGGAAGCCGGTCAGGATTTCGCGATCATCGCGGACGAGGCCGACACTGCCGCCTCGGACTCTGCGCCGCTGAGCATCCAGCGGCTGGAAGAGGCACGGCGCAGGAATGCGAATGCCGGTCGCTCTACGTTCGCCCAATTGCTGGGTAACATCCGGGAGGGATTCAGCAACGCAATGATAACCTCGACGAGAGCTGTCACCAATTTCTTGTGACGGCCGGCAGGCCAGGTAACGAAAAATAGTGCTGGCGACGGCGTCGAGCCGTCGCCAGTTTTTTCGTTTCAACAGGCAAGCCCGAATTTCGCCGCAACCCGATGCGCTGATGGCAGAACGGCGCCCTCATGGGCGTCGTATGTTTGAATAAAAGACGAATCAAACATTGCGCGGCATCGTTTCCAGGGGTGGGTATGAGTCGGAAAATCGTTCTGCTGTCCGACGGCACCGGAAACTCCGCGGCGAAGGTCTGGCGCACCAATGTCTGGCGCACGTTCGAAGCGCTTGATCTCTCGGGATCGGATCAGGTGGCGTTCTACGACGACGGGGTCGGCACCTCGTCGTTCAAGCCGCTCGCAATTCTAGGTGGCGCGTTCGGCTTCGGTTTGAAGCGCAATGTCATCGACCTGTACAAGTTCGCATGCCGCAACTGGCGCGATGACAGCGACGAGCTGTTCGGCTTCGGCTTCAGCCGCGGCGGCTTCACCATCCGTGTGGTGATGGGGCTGATCCTCAATCAGGGTCTTGTCGCTGCCGATAGCGAGGCCGAACTGACGCGAAAGGCCAAGGCCGCCTATCGCCAGTATCGGCGCGAGCGTTTTCATACGTTCTGGCACATCGAGGACATCTTTCGCGGCATCCGCGACCTGTTTCTGCCGAAGGGCTACGACAAGGGCGACAATCGCCAGGTGGACCATATCCGCTTCATCGGCGTGTGGGACACTGTCGCCGCCTACGGTCTGCCGCTGGATGAAATGACGCGCGGCGTCAGCAGGTGGATCTGGCCGCTGGAGCTACCCGATCACACGCTCGACTGCGCGCGCGTCAAGCGCGCCTGTCAGGCGCTGTCGCTCGACGAGCCGCGCACCACGTTTCATCCGGAATTGTGGGACGAGCGCAGCGCGCCGACGTTGGCGCCGCGCGACGACGGCAAGCGCTATCTCGCGGACGAGCAGATCAGCCAGGTGTGGTTCGCCGGTGTCCATTCCAATGTCGGCGGCGGCTATCCGGACGATGCGCTGGCCTACATTCCGCTGGTCTGGATGATGACGGAGGCGCAACGCTGCGGCTTGCGGTTCAAATCCGCTCATCATCACCCACCGGCCGATCCCGATCCGTTCAAGAACGCCATCTCGATGTGCGATAAAGACGGCCGGCTCTACGATCCGCGCAAGGGGCTCGGCAGCTACTATCGCTACGGGCCGCGAAAGTTGGCCGAACTGTGCAACTATCGATTTTCCCGGAAGGACGAGGTCGTCATCGAGCGGCCAAAGGTGCATGTCAGCGCGTTCAAGCGCATCGCCAGCCGTTCGCAAGGCTATGCGCCGGTCGGGCTGCCGAAGACCTACGATGTCGTGACCGACGACGGGCTGGTGCTGACGCCGGACCAATACGGCTTCGAAAGCAGCGCAGGCGCGCTCGCGCGCACCGAAACGCAGGAGCATGTCTGGAACGAGATCTGGAAGCGTCGGCTGGTCTATTTCGCGACCGTCGGCGCAACGGCATGGCTGTTGCTCTATCCGCTGGCGCGCTCGCTGCCGGCCGCCGCTGAATACACCAGCCGCATTCGCTGGGTGTCGGACATCATCCGCGTTGTCGGCGGGTTTTTACCCGGCTTCGCGCAGACCTGGATCAACGGCTATGCGCGCAGTCCGGGGCAGTTCCTTGCGCTGCTTTTGCTCGCGGGCGGATTGGCGCTGTGGGGCGTCGTTCTCTCGACCCGGATTACCGACCGCATGAATGCGGTCTGGCGGAAGACGCCGGCGGTGCCCACGGGCTTGCCGACCGGCTGGATCTATCGGCTGCGCGCGAGCCGACTCTATATCTGGTTTCACCGACAGTTGAAGCGCCGCTGGGCTCCGACGTTCTTCGCAGCATTGTTCGTCTATCTCGGCGTCACCTTTGGCAGCCATCTCGCCTACAATGTACAGGACGTCGCGGGTTTGACCTGCGTTGAAAGTCCGAAGGCGCAGGGGCTCGCGCGCGGCAAGCAGGCGACGTTCAATTTCAGCACGTCGCAGTTCTGCGCCGGCACCGGCATTGCGGTGGACGGTTTCGGCGCGCGCTATCTGATTCAGGTCGAGACCACGCAGCCGTTCCGTGACGGAGATATCCCGTCGCCGCTCGGCGGATTCTACACGACCGACGCGCCGCGCTGGTCGCAACGCTTATGGCTGATGCTCGGCGTTCCCCTCCGTCGCGAACTGACGCGGCCGTGGTTCCGCTTGGTCCTGCGCTACGGCGCGACCGGCGGCGAGGAAGTCTTCCTCGACCCCGATCCCGAGGACGGCAAGGTTGAGACAGTGATCCGCCCGACGCGGAGCGGCGAGCTCTTCATCTTCGTCAACGATGCGGTGCTGGGCATTCCAAGGCTCTATGACGCTTTTTATCGCAACAATGAAGGCTCCGCCAAACTCGTCGTGACGCGCAAGTGAAACGACCTTCGAAGGGTTGAGGTAAGAGCTGCATATTCGGCTTGCCCCTCTCCCCTTGCAGGAGAGGGTTGGAGTGAGGGGTAAAGCCGGACACCGCCTTCAGGAGAACTCCGCCACCGCCGCCAAGATGCGCGCGATGTCCTGCGGGCGCGACAGCCGGTGGTCGCCGTCCCGGATCATGGTCAGCACCACGTCGTCGCTCGGCAGCCGCTCGGTTAGCGCGAAAGCGTGGCGCCATGGCACGTCGGCGTCTTGCGCGCCGTGCAGAATACGTACCGGACAGCCGGTCGAGATGCTGCCGCCGAGCAGCAGATGATTGCGACCGTCCTCGATCAGGTGGCGCGTGATCGGGTAGGGATCGCCGTAGTCGGAGGGCCGCAGCCACGCACCCTTGGTCTCGATGGTGTTCCTGACCTCCGGCGGGAAGGCTTTCCACATCAGTTCCTCGGTGAAGTCTGGCGCCGGCGCGATCAGAACGAGACCCGCCAGCGTGGCGCTGGATGATGGCCGTCTCGCTAGCGCACGCGCCAGCAACAGCGCGATCCAGCCGCCCATCGATGAGCCGATCACCACCTGCGGGCCATCGCAAAAAGCGTCGAACACCGCCAGGCTTTCCTCGAGCCAACGGCCGATGGTGCCATCGGTGAATGCGCCGCTGCTTTCGCCATGGCCGGAGTAGTCGAACCGCACGCAGGCCCGGCCGCATTCGGCCGCCCACGCATCGAGCGCGAGCGCCTTGGTGCCCGCCATGTCGGACTTGAAACCGCCGAGCCAGAACAGGCCGGGGGAGCCGCCGCGCCGCGCCCGCACCGCGATCCGGCGCATCGCGTCGCCGCCCCCGACCTCGATGAATTGCGCTGCCGTTCCGCCCGTCATGACATCCGTCCCGTGTCGTGCTGTTTGTCGCCGCCGCTTCTGCCTGTCAACGAATGCTGGTCAGATGGGGAACAAGCGGCAGGCTCCGGCGGGTTGCCCCGGAATTGATTGGCGTGACCAAAATACCTCGCATTTGATGGTTTTGGTCGAGTTTGCATCGCGCCGCTTGCCCGCAGGCGCTTATTCCTTCAAAATAAGCGGGATCAGCAAAAGTGGACCCCGGTTTTGCGTCCGATCGCGCTTACCTATTTATTTGGGCGCATGATCTGATCGCCAAACCGCTCACACTTTGTCGGATCATACGCCGTTGTCTTTCACAATATTGGAGAGCCACCCATTCGCCGTCCCAGTAGAGCGCCAATGCCCGTCGCGAAAGACGGGCCGCGCACCAATGATGAAATCCGCAATGCCCAGGTTCAACTGATCGATCAGGACGGCGCCAACCAAGGCACCGTGGAAACGATCGCCGCGATCAAGATGGCCATGGATGCCGGTATGGATCTGGTCGAGATTGCCCCGAACAGCAGCCCTCCCGTCTGCAAGATCATGGACTACGGGAAATACAAGTTTCAGGCCCAGAAGAAAGCCGCCGAAGCCCGCAAGCGCCAGAAGATCGTCGAAATCAAGGAGATCAAGCTCCGTCCGATGATCGACGATCACGACTACGGCGTGAAAATGAAGGCGATGCAGCGGTTCTTCGAGGAGGGCGACAAGGTTAAGATCACCCTGCGCTATCGCGGTCGCGAGATGGCTCACCAGGAGATCGGCACCAAGCTGCTCGATAAGGTGAAGGCCGACGTCGCCGCCTACGCCAAGGTCGAGCAGGACGCCAGGTTCGAGGGCCGCCAGGTGGTCATGGTGCTGGCCCCGCGCTGAGCGGAAGCGTTTGTCGATTTTGCTTTCGAGGCGAAATTAGGCCTGTCAGGCATCTGACGGGCCTATTTCGTTTTGGCCTCCGCAACAGCCGTCATCTCCCTCTTTTTGAACGAAATCGCTATTTCGCTATCTCGCTAAATCGTTGCCAATCCGGCCATCCTCTGCCATAAGCCGGTCTTCGTCGCCCGGCTGATTTAGGGCTGCCGTGGCGACGACCATGCCGGCGATTTTCACTTCAGAAATAGTCGAGCATCTTCAACGCTCTAGCGAGCATTTCGCCGCAAAAAGCGCCCCTCGGGGCGCGTTTTTTCGTGGCAACAGGAGAGCCAAATGCCCAAGCTGAAGACCAAATCGGGCGCTAAAAAGCGCTTCAAGGTGACCGGGACCGGCAAGGTGGTGTCCGCCCACGCTGGCAAGCGACATGGCATGATCAAGCGGACCAAGAAGCAGATTCGTCAGCTTCGCGGGACTCGCATCCTGTTCAAGACCGACGGCGACAACATCAAGAAGTACTTCTTGCCGAACGCCTGACGGCCTGTCTGTTGCAACCCTGCCGCGTTCGTGCGGTGTCAGATTACCCAGTCATTTGAAGGAGATCGGTCATGTCTCGCGTGAAACGCGGTGTGACGGCTCATGCCAAGCACAAGAAAGTCTACAAGATCACCAAGGGTTTTTCCGGCCGCCGGAAGAACACCATTCGCGCCGCCAAGGCGGCCGCCGACAAGGCCGGCCAGTACGCCTTCCGCGACCGCAAGCGCAAGAAGCGCACTTTCCGCGCGCTGTGGATTCAGCGTCTCAACGCCGCCGTGCGGCCGTTCGGCATGACCTACAGCCGCTTCATCGACGGGCTGTCGAAGTCGGGCATCACCGTGGACCGCAAGGTGCTGTCGGACCTCGCCATCAACGAGCCGGCCGCGTTCCAGGCGATCGCCGAGAAGGCCAAGGCCGCGCTCGCGGCGTGATATCGCCGGCCGCTGGTGCGTCACACAATACGGTGTCATGCCCGCGAAGGCGGGCATCCAGTAACCACCGACTAACCTTCGAACACCGGGGTTACTGGATCATCCGCCTTCGCGGATGATGACGGCCCGATGTGCAGACGGCGAGCGGATACCCATAAGGTGACCGTCGCCATGTCCAATCTTATCGACCTTCAATCCAATATCATCGCCGACATCGCGAGCGCCTCCGACGAAGCCGCGCTTGAGGCGGTGCGCATCGCGGCGCTTGGCAAAAAGGGCTCGATCTCGGCGCTGCTCGGAACCCTCGGCAAGATGTCGCCGGACGAGCGCAAGACCGAGGGCGCGAAAATCAACCTCGCCAAGGACGCGGTGACGCAGGCGCTGGCCGCGCGCCGCGAGGTGCTGAAGGCCGCGGCGCTCGATGCCCGCCTCGCCTCGGAAACCATCGACGTCACGCTGCCGCTCCGCGAGACCCCCGCAGAAGCCGGCCGCATCCATCCGCTGAGCCAGGTGTGGGACGAGGTCACCACCATCTTCGCCGACATGGGCTTTGCGGTCGCCGAAGGTCCGGATATCGAGACCGACGACTACAATTTCACGCGGCTGAATTTCCCGGAAGGTCATCCGGCGCGGGAGATGCACGACACGTTCTATTTCAACCCGAAGGAGGCAGTCGGCTCGGAGGCCGAAGAAAAGCCTTCGCGCCTCCTGCTGCGCACTCACACCTCGCCGGTGCAGGTGCGCACCATGCTGAGCCAGAAGCCGCCGATCCGCGTGATCTGTCCCGGCCGCACCTATCGCAGCGACAGTGACCAGACCCACACGCCGATGTTCCATCAGGTCGAGGGGCTGGTGATCGACAAGTCGTCGCATCTCGGTCACCTCAAATGGATCCTGCATGAATTCTGCAAGGCGTTCTTCGAGGTCGACAACGTCAACATGCGTTTCCGCCCGTCGTTCTTTCCGTTCACCGAGCCGTCGCTGGAAGTCGACATCCAGTGCCGCCGCGACAAGAACGAGATCCGCTTCGGCGAAGGCGAGGACTGGCTGGAAATTCTCGGCTGCGGCATGGTGCATCCGAATGTCTTGAGGTTGTGCGGTATCGATCCGGAAGTTTATCAGGGCTTTGCCTGGGGCATGGGGATCGACCGCATCGCCATGCTGAAATACGGCATCGCCGATCTGCGGCAGTTGTTCGAAGGCGACGTGCGCTGGCTCAATCACTACGGCTTCAAGCCGCTCGAGGTGCCGACGCTGGCGGGGGGATTGAGTTCGTGAGCGAACTTTTGGGGAAGCTATGGCTGTCGCTCAATCCCTTTCAACCGCAAATACTGGCATTTCTACTAACCATTATTGGTTCAGTAGCTGCGTACTTCTTTCGAGCTCGGGTCAAGCTAATCTACGGTCATCCCAACAATAGCTTTCATAGTCTTACGACCGATACTGGGCCAGTGAATGTATTTTGCGAAAAGCACTACGTGCAAAACGTCGGACGAAAGCCTGCCGAAAAGATCGAGATTGCTTTTTCGTGCACCCCAAGTGGAATTACCGTTTTTCCACCTCGGAGCTTTGAGCAATCAACCGGATCCGATGGACTGATGATGCTTGCTATTCCCTACCTAGCCCCAGGTGAATTGATCATTATCGATACAATTCATGTTAATAGCCGGACGGCCGAATTGCGCGCTGTTCATTGTCCCGAGAACGTCGGCCGTCGGGTTAATTTTTGGGTGCTTAGAAGGTTCAGTGCGACTTTCAACCGGTTCTGGTTGGCAGCAGTCATACTTGGAGTTTTTTATGCAGTTCAACTCGCGATCAGCATGGTGGCTTATCTGGTGAGAGCCAATACATGAAATTCACTCTCTCTTGGCTGAAAGAACATCTCGACACCGACGAGCCGCTCGACAAACTCGCCGACAAGCTCACCATGATCGGTCTCGAGGTCGAGCGCATCGAGGACAAGTCGAAGGCGCTTGCGCCCTTCACCATCGCACGCGTGATCTCCGCCGTGCAGCATCCCAACGCGGATCGTCTCAGGGTGTGCATGGTCGATACCGGCGAGACCAACGACAAGGGCGAGCCCGCGCCGATCCAGGTGGTGTGCGGCGCGCCGAACGCACGCGACGGCCTCGTCAGCGTGTTCGCGCCGCCCGGCACACACATTCCCGGCAAGAACATCACGCTCGGCGTCGGCACCATCCGCGGCGTCGAGAGCCGTGGCATGCTGTGCTCGGCGGCTGAGCTTGAAATCTCCGACGATCACGACGGCATTCTGGAGTTGCCGGCGGAGGCGCCGATCGGCGCCGGCTATGCCGAATGGGCCGGGCTCGGCGATCCCGTGATCGAGATCAACCTGACGCCGAACCGGCAGGACTGCACCGGCGTGCACGGCATCGCGCGCGACCTCTCCGCCGCCGACATGGGTCGCTTCAAGAATCCGACCATCAAGCCGATCAAGGGCGAATTTTCCTGCCCGGTGAAGGTCACGGTGGAAGACGCTGCGCTGTGCCCCGGCTTCGCGCTGCGGCTGGTGCGTGGCGTGAAAAACGGCCCGTCGCCGGAATGGCTGCAAAAGCGCCTCACCTCGATCGGCCTGCGCCCGATCAACGCGCTGGTCGACATCACCAACTTCATGACCTACGACCGCGCCCGCCCGCTGCACGTGTTCGACGCGAAGAAGGTGCATGGGAATCTCACGGTACGCCGCGCCCGCAACAGTGAAACCCTGCTGGCGCTCGACGGCCGCACCTATACGCTCGATCCGAACGTCTGCGTCATCGCCGACGATAACGGTGTCGAATCGTTAGCCGGCATCATGGGCGGCCAGCAATCCGGTTGCGACGAGACCACCACTGACGTGCTGATCGAATCGGCGCTGTGGAGTGAGATCAATATCGCGCAGACCGGCCGCAGGCTCGGGATCAATTCCGACGCGCGCTATCGCTTCGAGCGCGGCGTCGATCCCGCCTTCATGGTGCCCGGGCTTGAAATGGCGACCAGGCTCGTGATGGAGATTTGCGGTGGCTCGCCGTCGGAGAATGTCGTGGTCGGCCAGGCGCTGCCCGATGACCGCGTGATCGATTTTCCGCTGACGGAGACCAAGCGGCTCGCGGCGATCGACGTGCCGCTGGTCGAGGTGCGCCGCATCCTCGGTCATCTCGGCTTCATGGTGGCCGGCAATGGGCCGGTGGTGAAGGTCGCGATTCCCACCTGGCGCACCGACATTCAGGGCAAGGCCGATATCGTCGAGGAGATCGTTCGCATCGTCGGCGTCGACAAGGTGCCGATGACGCCGTTCGATCGCGGCGACGCTGCGCGCAAGCCTGTTCTGACCCCGATCCAGTCGCGCACCCGACGCGCGCGTCGTGCGCTGGCTTCGCGCGGCATGGTCGAAGCTGTGACGTGGTCTTTCATCGCAAAACCGCAGGCCGAATTGTTCGGCGGCGGAAGTAAGGAACTGGCGCTCGCCAATCCCATTGCGTCGGATCTTTCCGACATGCGGCCGAGCCTGCTGCCGGGTCTCGTCACCATCGCGCAGGCTAATGCCGACCGTGGCTTTCCGGACGTCGCGCTGTTCGAGGTCGGACAGATCTTCCGCGGCGACGGTCCGCAGGATCAATTCGTGGCCGCCGCAGGGATTCGCCGCGGCACGGCTTCGTCGGCAGGCATCGGGCGACACTGGTCGGGATCGCCCGCGGCGGATACGCTCGACGCCAAGGCCGATGCGTTCGCCGTGCTGACTGCTGCGGGCGCGCCGGTGCAGGCGTTGCAGGTCGCAGCTGGCAGCGAATCGAAAAACTTTCCGGCATGGTTGCATCCTGGTCGCTCCGCCGCGATCCAGATCGGACCGCAGAACGTGCTCGGCTATTTCGGCGAACTGCATCCCCGCGTGCTCGAAGCACTCAAGGCCGATGGCCCGATGCTCGCATTCGAGGTGATCCTCGACCGCATCCCGGACGGCAAGCAGAAGCCCACGCGCGCAAAACCGGTGCTGGAGCTGCCGGCGTTCCAGCCGGTGTCGCGCGACTTCGCCTTCATCGTCGATCGCGGCGTGAAAGCGGCCGATATCGTGCGCGCGGCGCAAAACGTGGATAAAAAACTGGTCTCCGGCGTGACGGTATTCGACATCTACGAAGGCAAGGGCATCGACGCGGACAAGAAGTCGGTCGCCATCGCGGTGACGTTGCAGCCGCGAGACAAGACTCTCACCGATCAGGAGATCGACGCGGTGGCGGCGAAAGTAGTCGCCGAGGTCGCGAAGAGAACCGGTGGGAGCTTACGCGGATAGCACAACCAGCGGTCTGCTCTCTCCCCGCCCGCGTGGAGAGGTCTTGAACGCGGCGCTTCAACAACGAAACTTCTCGCGACTACGCCAGCAAGAGATCGCAATACGCAAATCCGTCACGCTCGACGACATCGCCGGACATGACCTCGATCCGCTGCGAAAACACGGGTGCGGCGACGACGCAAGTATGGAACTCGCCGTTTTCACCGCACGGATCGATTCCGGGCGGAAGGTCCGCCAGCAACGTCTGATCGAAGCTTCGGCCAGCGAATGAGGAGTCGAGCTTGGTCCGGTCGACCGAAACGAGACGCGCCTCCAGTCCGCATGCAATCATCTCGCGCGCCAGCGCGGCGGTCGGCCGGCCCCACAGCGGAAACACCGGTTTAATGCCGGTGCCGGCGAGCTTCTGCTCCCGATACGCGCGCACATCAGTGAGAAACAGATCGCCGAAGATGACATGCGTGATGCCGTCGCGGGTGGCGATCGCGATCGCTGCTCCCATCCGTGCTTCATACACGTCGTTGGGGCAGGGATAGGGAATCGGCACCACAAGTGGCGGCAGCCCTGCGGCCGCGAGTTGCGCGTCCAAGACCTCCTCGCGCACGCCGTGGATCGAGACGCGGCCGAAGGTCTCGTTCACCGTGGTGAGCGCGCCGACGACGTCGAACGCGCCCGCGCGGCGGACTTCATGCAGCGCAAAGGCGCTGTCCTTGCCTGATGACCACGAGATCAGCGCCCTCGGTCGCTTCATCTGGGCAGCGGAAAGCCGAAGGCGTCCTGCGAACGCCGCGATGTCGCCCGTCCGTGGTGTCGCGATGGCTTGTGCGTTGATGCTGAGGGCTCTGTCGGCTCCTTGAGCGCGCCGATCTTCCGCAGTGCGGCGTCAGCCGCGCGCTCGCCGCTCTCCCATGCGCCGTCGGCAGTGCCCCACAGCGTCTCGTGCGCGGCCTCGCCGGCGAGGAACAGGCTGCCTAGCGGCTCCATCAGAATTTTCCGCGACGGCTGCCCGCCTACCTCCGCCGCCGACATCGCACCGAGCACATGTGGCGCGGCGTTCCAGCGGGTCGCGGCGGACCGCGTCACCGCAGCAGCCGCATCGCTGCCGAACAGTTTCGTCAACCATTCCGTGGCAAACGCGATCATGGCGGCCTCGCCCTGCGCCGAGAGATCGCGGCCGAAGCTGCCCGCGATATCGATCGTGCACAGCGACGATCCATTCGCGTTCGCGGCGAGAAGCGCGGTCTTGCCGTCGCTGCTCTGCTCGATCATGGTTTCGTTGGGCCCAAGCCCGAGCGGATTGTTGGGCAGCCACAACGCGACGCGGTCGTAGCTGCCGAGCGAGAGCCTTGCCGCAGCATCGAGCTGGCGCTTCGGCAATTCGGGCG
The DNA here is from genome assembly GCF_051912485.1 of Nitrobacter sp. JJSN. Taxonomy (GTDB): domain Bacteria; phylum Pseudomonadota; class Alphaproteobacteria; order Rhizobiales; family Xanthobacteraceae; genus Nitrobacter. The sequence goes on from NZ_CP196822.1 coordinate 3,725,254, forward strand.
TGAAGCGGATGTTGCCCGAGGCCAACACGTTGGTGGACACGGTGACGATGATGGCGCGCGCGCTGATGCGTCCCGCGGGCGTCTCGACCCCGATGTCGCGACCGGCCCACGACACCCGGCTTGCGGGTGTCGACAAGCTGATTGGCAGGCTTTGACCGAGCGCCGCGAGCAGCACGCCGAGGCCCTGTTTGCAGCCGACCGCGGCATCGCGCTCGCGCGCGCGCGCGCGATCCATCGCCGAGAGGTCTTTCAGATTCTTTCCGGTAGCGCTGGCGCCGAGCACGAAGTCGATCGTTCCAGCCCAGACATCGAGATCGTCGGGCAAGGCCGAGGCGCAGGCGACGTCGGTCCTGCCGCGCGCGGCTTCGGCGATCGCGCGTTTCGCGCGAACCAGCGTCGCGAGAAACTGCTCGGTTTCGCCGGCGCGCGCGTTACGCCGCCCGATGCGGATTTTCTGGCCGGGCGATGCAGGAAACACGGCGGTTCCTGCGCTTCGCGCCAGCCTGACCATCGGGTTGGTGTCGGGCTCAAAGAGCCAGCACGCGCCGCGATCGAACGGCGCATCGAACGTCTTCGTGTCGGTGTGGCAGCGTCCGCCGATCCGGTCCGCTGCCTCGACCATGATGACCTTGCGGTTCGCGGCATGAATCCGCCGCGCCGCCGCGATGCCCGCGGCGCCAGCGCCGATCACGACCACGTCCGCCTCGCGCGGCAGCGGGGCGGCGCGCGCAACGCCGATCCCTGTTCCTGCCGCGAAGGCTGCAAACGCCGACAGGACATCGCGGCGCGTCATTGTCATGGCATGGTTTCCAAAGTTTTGAGAAACGCGGGACGTCCCGTGTGGCGGTTCAAAAGTTCTCCTCATCCTCGCGGCACGTTCCAACGAGAGAATTTTTGAACCTAAGCCACACGGAAATCATAGATTTTTAGCGTGCCAGGAATCAGAAGCCCTAAAACAGCGCGGCAAGATCGGCGAACTTCGGATTTCGGGACGCGACGAACTTGCCGCATCAAGGCGTCTGCGGCAACTGTCATGGTGAACTGACCGTAAATCCGCAATCGACGGCATGAACTAAATTACAATGGCCTTCGGCCATGATAAGGAGGGAAAAAAGCCGGTCAGGACGACGGCGGAGAGAGACTGCCATGGGGCTCGTGCTCGATACGGTCGGAAAATGGATTGCGGCCTATCTCCAGAAGGAGGTGCCCGGCTACGAGCCGTTCACGCCGAGCGATCCGGAGCATCTGCGCGGCCTTATTCAGGAAGGCGATGTTCTCCTGGTCGAGGGCAACAGCCGTATCTCCGGCATCATCAAATATCTCACGCAATCGACATGGTCGCACGCCGCGCTTTATGTCGGCCCGATCGACGGCGCCAGCGAAGCTGACGGCGAGCCGCACGTCCTGATCGAGGCAGAAATCGGCGCGGGCGTCACCTCCGCGCCGCTATCGAAATATTTTCCGTATCACACCCGGCTCTGCCGCCCGGTCGGCCTGTCCTACGAGGACCGCGTCACGGTGTGCCGCTATGCCATCAACCGAATCGGCTTCGGCTATGACACCAAGAACATCGTCGATCTGATGCGTTATCTGGTTCCGCTGCCGGTGCCGCAGCGCTGGCGGCGGCGCATGATCGCGTTCGGCTCCGGCGATCCCACCAAGATCATCTGTTCGGCACTGATCGCGCAGGCGTTCGGCGCGGTGCGCTATCCGATTCTGCCGAAGATCACCCGCGCCGGCAGCCGCAACGCGCGGCGCGAGATTCTGCACATCCGCGATTCCTCGCTCTACATGCCGCGAGATTTCGACATCTCGCCCTATTTCGAGATCGTCAAGCCCACCATCGTGAACGGCTTCGATTATCTCTCGCTCCATTGGGCCGACAAGCAGAAGCCGCTCGTGGAGGTGGCGGGCGCTATGGGTCCGTTTCAAGTCGGCGTCGGCTCGGCGACGCTTGTTTCTGATCCGGATGATGCGCCGGCTCCGGCGGCAGATGTAATCGCGGTCGAACGCGGCGTCATCGCGGAGCATTATCTGCGTGTCGAACGGCCGCAGCCCGATGCGGGCGCGGCCACCCATGTCCGGAGCGCGCGGCCGTAAACGGGGCCGAAATGGCCGCGCGAGGCAATCCATGACTGACGTCGAAATCGCTGCTCCCGAGCTTGCCGTATCGCAATGGTTCAACACCCGCGAGCCGCTGACGCTGGCCGCGCTGCGCGGCCGCCCGGTGCTGCTCCATGCCTTCCAGATGCTGTGTCCTGGCTGCGTCGCGCATGGTACGCCGCAGACGCAGCGCGCCTTTGAGCTGTTCAAGGCGACCGACCTTCAGGTGATCGGCCTGCACACTGTGTTCGAACATCATGCCGCGATGACGCCGGTGTCGCTCGAAGCCTTCATTTACGAATATCGGCTGACGTTTCCCATCGGCGTCGATGCGGCCGGCGACGGCACCCCGCTGCCGGTCACCATGAGCCGCTACGCCATGCAGGGCACGCCGACCAGCATTTTGATCGGCCGCAACGGCCGCATCATTCATCACGGCTTCGGCCAGCAGAACGACATGGCGCTTGGCGCCATGATCGCGGCCGAGCTCGCGGGCGCACAGACCTACGCGGCCAAGACATGACGGCTGTGCAGGCCGGCGCATGAAAACTCCGCCGCGATCCGCGTCCCTCTGAGACATCTGCGCCGATCCGCGCCCTTGCCGGCGAGAGCCGCGGCGTTTATCTGAGCGCAGGGTTCACCGGGAACTGACCGTCATGATGGGCGCCGCTGTCAAGGCCCTCACGCAGATACTGTCGCCGCCGATGCGCGCCATCCTGTGGCGGGTCATCGGGCTTGCGCTAGTGCTGATCGTGGTGTTTGCCATTGGATTGCAGCGGCTTTTGAGCTGGCTTGCCGGTTCCGGCGAGCTCTGGGCCGAGACCGTGCTCGGGCCGACCTTCCACACGCCGCTCAACATTCTGGCTTGGATTATTTCGATCGCCGCGGGCTTCGGCATCGTGTTCGGCGCGGTTTTTCTGATGCCGGCGATCTCCTCGCTGGTCGCGGGCGTGTTCGTCGACGACGTCGGCGAGATCGTCGAGCGCGAGCATTATCCGGCTGACCATCCAGGCGCGGCTCTGCCGTTTGGCCTGGCCATGACCGAAGGTATCAAGACCGCGCTGCTGACGCTGCTCGTTTACTTGGTCGCGCTGCCGTTCGTGTTCGTGGCCGGCGCGGGCGTCATCGCCTTCTTCATCGCCACGGCGTGGCTGCTCGGTCGGGAATATTTCGAACTCGCGGCGATGCGGTTCCGTTCGCCGGCGGAGGCCAAGGCGATGCGCCGTGACAACGCCTCCACGGTGTTCCTGGGGGGCCTCATCATCGCGGGCTTCGTGGCGATTCCGATCGTCAATCTGGCGACGCCGCTGTTCGGCATGGCTTTCATGGTTCACATGCACAAGCGGTTGTCGGGGCCGCGGCCCGAGCTGATCGCGCCGGTTCGTCGCGGCCGGCAGCCGATGGCGTAGGTCTTTGCGGTGATGGCCGTGACCGGGCCTTGCTTTCTTCATATTGCGCCGCAATTGGTGTAACTTGGGCGGCCCAGTCATGCCCAAGCCAATGCCATGCGCACATCACGTTGCGAGCCCTGATCGCAGTCCTTGAGGAGAATTTCGATGTCGATTGAGTCCGATGTGATCGTCGATCGCCGCAGATTGCGCAGCAAGCTCACCTTCTGGCGCGTGGCGTCGGCAGTGATCACGATCGCCGCGGTTGTCGCCGTCGGAACCTATGCCACGCCATTGGGCCGCAAGCTGGCCGGTGCCGGCGCGATCCAGCGCGTCAATATCGAAGGCCTGATCCGCAGCGATCAGAATCGCGTCGAGGCGCTGGAACGGCTCGGGAAGTCGAACGCGCCAGCGGTTATCGTGCACATCAATTCGCCGGGCGGCACAACCGCGGGGTCCGAACAGCTCTACGATGCCCTGATGCGCCTGAAGGCCAAGAAGCCGATGGTCGTGGTGGTGGACGGGCTCTGCGCGTCGGGCGGATATATCGCCGCGCTCGCCTCCGATCACATCGTCGCGCAGCAGACGGCGCTGGTCGGCTCGATCGGCGTGCTGTTTCAATATCCGAATTTCACCGATCTTCTGAAAACCGTCGGGGTCAAGGTTGAGGAGGTGAAATCGTCGCCGCTGAAGGCGGCCCCGAACGGCTACGAGCCGACCAGCCCCGAGGCGCGTGCGGCGCTCGACGCCCTGGTGAAGGATTCCTATGCGTGGTTTCGCGGCCTCGTGCAGTCCCGTCGTGGCATGGACGCAGCGCAACTGGAGAAAGTCGCCGATGGCCGCGTTTTCACCGGACGCCAGGCTGTCGATCTGAAGTTGATCGATCAGCTGGGCGATGAGAAAAGCGCAGTTGCCTGGCTGGTTTCTGCAAAAAACGTCAAGCCTGACCTGCCCGTGCAGGACTTCAAATTGTCACCGCGCTTCGGCGACATGACATTTCTGCGCACCGCCGCCTCTGTGACCTTCGATGCGCTGGGATTGAGCAGCATCGCGCGGCAGGTCGAGCAGACCGGCGTCGTGCGAGCGGTAGATCGGCTCGGTCTCGACGGAATGCTGGCGTTATGGCAGCCTGCGCCGTCGAATTGAGGCTCGAATCGGGGCGTTCGGGCATTTTTCGCGCTGCAAGGAACCGCGATGCCGCGGTGCAGAATCTCGTGGCTGTTTCTCTGAAGCGTGCGAATCGCATTTAGCGTCTTGACAGTCCTGACCGTTTTCACAGAAATGGGCGCTCCCACGGACGGGTCCCAGTCTCGATGATCAAATCCGAACTCGTTCAGCGTATCGCCGAGCACAACCCGCACCTCTATCAGCGGGATGTGGAGAACATCGTGAACGCGATTCTCGACGAGATTGTCGCCGCGCTTGCACGGGGCGATCGCGTCGAGCTGCGTGGTTTTGGTGCGTTCTCGGTCAAACATCGTCCTGCGCGCGCGGGCCGCAATCCGCGCACGGGAGAACACGTCCCGGTCGATCAGAAGAGCGTACCGTTTTTCAAGACCGGCAAGGAAATGCGCGAGCGGCTCAATCGCGAGAATGCTACGAGTGAAGCGAGCGCATAAGAATCTTTCAGGGGAACAGCCCCATGAATCTGAAAGCGAACCTGTCCAGCATGAGCGCTGCTTGACGCTAACGCCGCGAGAGAGATCATGCGTAAATTCCTGACCGGCCTGATCCTGATCCCGCTTGGTGTCCTTTTCATCGTGTTCGCGTTCGCAAACCGTCATCTGGTGACGGTGACATTCGACCCCTTTGATGCGACCGACCGACTGGCCACTGTTACCCTGCCGATGTTCGTCCTCATCATTGCGGTTGCGATCTTCGGCGTTGTGGCCGGCAGCGCCGCGACCTGGTTTGGGCAGCGCCGCTGGCGTCACAAGGCGCGCCAGTATGAGACGGATGCGCGTGCGGCGCGCGTGGAACTGACCGATTTGCGGTCTCGTTGGGAGTCCCGCGATACGGCGCGGCTGCCGGATCTGACGCGGCGGGCCGGATAGCGACCCTACGCCCGCATCCCGCTCTAAAATATTGGAATCGATCACGTTCATGATTTTGGATCGAATCGATCCAAAATCATCGTGATCTGGTATCTAGCCGCAAGAAGAGAACATTCGAACGGCCTTGCACGCGCGAGACAAGCCGCGCGCGACGTTGTAGAACCTCACCCATCGCGCCAGATGCCCGGACCGGCCGGTTTTCGCCGGTGGTCCGGCTCGCGCCGGATCGTTCGAGACCATGTCCCTGATCGTCAAGATATGCGGCCTGTCCACCCCTGCGACGCTCGACGTGGCGCTGCAGGCTGCTGCCGATATGGTGGGTTTCGTATTCTTTCCGCCGTCGCCACGGCATCTTGAGCTTTCGCGCGCGCGAGAGCTTGGCGCGCAGGTGCGAGGCCATGCAGGCAAGGTCGCGCTGACCGTCGATGCCGACGACGCGACGTTGGGCGGTATCGTCGAGGCCTTGCGGCCGGATCTGCTGCAGTTGCACGGCAAGGAAACCGTGGATCGCATCCGCGAGATCAAACAGACGTTCCGGCTGCCGGTCATGAAGGCGATCGGCGTTGAGACCTCTGCCGACCTTGCGGCGCTGCCCGGCTATGCTGCCGTCGCCGATCGCGTCCTGTTCGACGCGCGTCCGCCGAAGGACGCCACGCGGCCCGGCGGACTCGGCGTGCCCTTCGACTGGCATCTTCTGGAAAATCTGTCGCTCGAAATTCCGTTCATGCTGTCGGGCGGCCTCACAGCAGATAATATTCACGACGCAGTGCAGATCACGCGTGCCGGCGGCGTCGATGTCTCCTCGGGCGTGGAAAGCGCGCCTGGGGTCAAGGATGCCGGAATGATCCGGGATTTCATCCGTGCCGCGCGGGCGGCGGAAATCAACCTGCGCAAAGCGGCCTCGCATGTGGGGTAGCCTCGAAGAACGACAGCAGCGATCATGCTTGGGCATAGCCGTTCGACGAGCAGCGTCGCTTCCGCTCGCCTGTGCTCGAGCATCGTCTGTCGGGATTCACAGTGAGCAAGACGTGTATGGCCGGAACAAATCCGGCCACGACGAAGGGTGACAATGAATTCTCTTCCCAATTCCTTCCGGTCCGGTCCCGACGAACGCGGGCACTTCGGCATATTCGGCGGCCGCTTCGTCGCGGAAACGCTGATGCCGCTGATCCTCGATCTGGAGAAGGCCTATACTGACGCCAGGACCGATGTCGCGTTCCAGCGCGAGATGGCGGGCTACCGCAAGGACTACATCGGCCGTCCGTCGCCGCTGTATTTCGCGGAGCGTCTGACCGAGCATCTTCGCGATATCTCCGCGGCGTCCGGCGGTGCCGGAGGTGCAAAGATCTACCTCAAGCGTGAGGAGCTCAATCACACCGGTTCGCACAAGGTCAACAACGTGCTCGGCCAGATTCTGGTGGCGCGGCGCATGGGCAAGAAGCGGATCATCGCCGAGACCGGCGCCGGGCAGCATGGCGTGGCGACCGCAACGCTATGCGCGCGCTTCGGTCTCGAATGCGTGGTCTACATGGGCGCGGTGGACGTGGCGCGGCAGGAACCCAACGTCATCCGAATGGAAATGCTGGGCGCCAAAGTGGTGCCCGTGCAATCCGGCACCCGCACGCTGAAGGATGCGATGAACGAGGCGCTGCGCGACTGGGTGACCAACGTGCATAACACCTTCTATTGCATCGGCACGGTGGCGGGGCCGCATCCCTATCCCAAGATGGTGCGCGACTTCCAGTCGATCATCGGCGAGGAGACCCGCCAGCAGATGCAGGAGGCCGAGGGCCGCCTGCCGGATTCGCTGGTCGCCTGCATCGGCGGAGGCTCCAACGCGATGGGATTATTCCATCCTTTTCTCGACGATTCCTCGGTGGAGATTTTTGGCGTCGAGGCGGCGGGCCATGGCCTCGACAAGCTGCACGCGGCCTCGCTCACGGGAGGGCGGCCCGGTGTGCTGCACGGAAACCGCACCTATCTTTTGATGAATGACGACGGCCAGATCCAGGACGCGCATTCGATTTCCGCAGGCCTGGACTATCCCGGCATCGGGCCGGAACATTCATGGCTGCACGAGACCGGCCGCGTGATCTACCTTTCCGCGACCGACGAGGAAGCACTTGGCGCGTTTCAGTTGCTGTCGCGACTGGAGGGTATCATCCCGGCGCTGGAATCGGCGCATGCGATCGCGCGCGTCATCGACCTCGGGCCCGCGCGGCCGAAGGATCACCTGATGGTGGTCAATCTCTCGGGCCGCGGCGACAAGGACGTGCCGCAGGTCGGCGAGATTTTGAAGGGCAGAAAGAAGTGACCACCCGTATCGACACACGCTTTGCCGAGCTGCAGAAGCAGGGCCGCTCGGCCTTCGTCACCTTTCTGATGGCCGGCGACCCCGACCCCGCGACCTCGCTCGCCATCATCGAGGCGCTGCCGAAGGCCGGCGCCGACATCATTGAAATCGGAATGCCGTTCACCGATCCGATGGCGGACGGTCCGGCGGTCCAGGCCGCCGGTAGGCGCGCGCTCAATGCTGGCATGACCGTGACCAAGACCCTGCAGATGATCCACGACTTCCGGACAGGCGATGGTTCGACGCCGGTCGTGCTGATGGGCTACTACAATCCGATCTACATCTATGGCGTCGAGAAATTTCTCACCGATGCGAAGGCCGCCGGCGTCGATGGTCTCATCGTCGTCGATCTGCCGCCGGAGGAAGACTCCGAGCTGTGCATCCCGGCGATGAAAGCGGGGCTGAACTTCATTCGCCTTGCGACGCCGACCACTGACGACAAGCGGCTGCCGGCGGTGCTCGCGAATACGTCCGGCTTCGTCTACTACGTCTCGATCACCGGGATTACCGGCAGCGCTGCGGCGGATTCGGCAGCCGTCGGTGCGGCGGTCGGGCGCATCAAGCGCCATACCACCCTGCCGGTCTGCGTCGGCTTCGGCATCCGCACCCCGGATGCCGCGCGCGGCATCGCCGAGCGCTCCGACGGCGCGGTGGTCGGCTCGGCGCTGGTCGATGTTCTCAGCGGCAGCCTCGACGCCGAGGGCAAAGCGACGGCCAAAACGGTTAACGCGGTCGCCGATCTCGCGGCGGCACTGGCTGCGGGCGTCCGGTCCGCCAGGCAGGCAGTGGAATAGGACCCTCTCCCCTTGCGGGAGGGGATGTCGAACCGCATCTATCCAGCGAGGGGCGGAGGGGTCGCTCCCTCGCCATAATCGCGCTAGAAGGACCTCACCCGGCCCGCACCTCGCGCGGTGTGTGCCACCTCCTCGCGCCCCGCTGCGCGTGCGGAGAAGGCCAGGACCGTCGCACGGCGGTGCGGCGTTACGGAGTAAAGCATGAACTGGTTGACTAACGTCGTCCGCCCCAAGATTCGCAACATCCTCAAGCGGGAGACGCCGGAGAATCTCTGGATCAAGTGTCCGGACACCGGACAGCTCGTGTTCTACAAGGACGTCGAGAGCAACCAGTTCGTCATCCCCGGCTCGAACTATCACATGCGCATGAGCGCAGATGCGAGGCTGCGGTCGATCTTCGATAACGAAACCTGGTACGACGTCGCATTGCCCGAGGTGACCGCCGATCCGCTCAAGTTCCGCGACGAGCGCAAATATGTCGACCGCATCAGGGATGCGCGCGCCAAGACCGGCCTCAATGATTCCGTGAAGGTCGGATATGGCAAGCTGGAACACGCCGGTGTCGTGGTCGCAGTGCAGGATTTCGATTTCATGGGTGGCTCGCTCGGCATGGCGGCGGGCGAGGCCATCGTGCGCGGCCTTGAACTCGCGGTCGAGAAACAATGTCCGTTCATCGTGTTCGCGGCCTCCGGCGGCGCGCGGATGCAGGAAGGCGTGCTGTCGCTGATGCAGTTGCCGCGCACCACGGTTGCGGTGCAGATGCTGCGCGAGGCCGGCCAGCCCTACATCGTGGTGCTGACCAATCCGACAACCGGCGGCGTCACAGCGTCCTATGCGATGCTCGGCGACGTCCATATCGCGGAACCCGGCGCGCTGATCGGCTTCGCCGGCGCACGCGTCATCGAGCAGACCATCCGCGAGAAACTGCCGGACGGTTTTCAGCGCGCCGAATATCTCAGGGACCACGGCATGGTCGACCTGGTGGTGCATCGTCACGAGTTGCGGCCGACGCTGGCGCGGTTGTGCCGGCTGTTGACCAAGGCGCCGGCGCTCGATGCGATGCCAGAACCGCCATCCGCCCCAGATGAGCCGGACGAGCCGATGTCCGCCCCGGACGCGGCGGCGCCATCTGCGCTCCCCGCGTGAGCGCTGCTCCGCCCCAACAAACGCCGCTGGGCGACGTCGTCGCGCGGATCTCGAAGCTGCATCCGAAAAAGATCGATCTCACGCTCGACCGGATGTGGCGCATCCTCGAACAGCTCGATCATCCTGAACGCAAGCTTCCGCCGGTCATTCATGTCGCCGGCACCAACGGCAAGGGCTCGACGGTCGCCTACCTGCGCGCGATCCTCGAAGCCGCCGGCTTGCGCGTGCATGTCTTTACTTCGCCCTATCTGGTGCGGCTCAACGAATGCATGCGGCTGGCCGGAACGCTGGTCAGCGACGACGACTTGCGCGACGCGCTGCTTGAATGCGAGCGCGCCAATGGCGGCGAACCCCTCACCTTATTCGAGATCAAGACCGCGGCCGCCTTTCTGTTGTTCGCGAAAACTCCCGCTGACGTATTGTTGCTGGAGGTCGGCCTCGGTGGCCGGCTCGACAGCACCAACGTGGTCGAGACGCCGCTGGCGAGCGTCATCACGCCGATCGGCATCGACCACATCGAATTTCTCGGCGACACGCTGATGAAGATTGCCGGCGAGAAGGCCGGCATCATCAAGCACGGCGTGCCCGTGATCTGCGCGGAGCAGTTGCCGGAGGCGCAAGCCGTGGTCGAGCAGCGGGCGAAGCAGATGCGCAGCCCTCTGCACGCCGCTGGCCAAGACTGGCACGTCAATGTGGAACATGGGCGGCTTGTCTATCAGGATGAGCGCGGCCTGCTCGACCTCGCCGCGCCGCGGTTGTTCGGTCGGCATCAATTCGACAATGCCGGTCTCGCGATTGCGACGCTGCGTGCGCAGGACCGCTTCAGCATCGACGCGGCGGCGTTCGAGCGTGGCGTCACCGGCGCCGAATGGCCGGCGCGAATGCAGCGGCTGACATCCGGTAAGCTGGTGGATCAGGCGCCGCGTGACGCCGAGCTCTGGCTCGACGGCGGACACAATGTCGATGGCGGCCGGGTGGCAGCGGCGGCGCTTGGTGATCTCGAGGAGCGGGTGTCGCGGCCGCTGGTCGTGATAACAGGCATGATGGGTAACAAGGACGCGAAGGGCTTTCTCGCCAACTTCGCCGGGCTGACGCGCCACGTCATCGCCGTGCCGATTCCGGATATGGAAAATGCGATGCCACCGGAGGTGCTGGCGGATGCGGTGCGCGCGCTCGAGATGCGTGCCGAGACCGCTGTAGACGTCAAGGCCGCCCTGCAATCGCTGGCACGGCTCGCCTATGAAATCCCGCCACGCATACTGATCGCGGGATCGCTGTATCTCGCCGGGCACGTGCTGGCGGAGAACGGAACGCCGCCGAACTAAAATTCCCGCTTGCGGGGGTGGGTTGGGGTGAGGGCGATTTCA